>JANMHV010000224.1:0-5715 GCA_031375445.1 Burkholderiales bacterium
CACGCTCTCGGCGGCGGGTGCGGCCGCGGCGTGCGCGCCGGGCGGGCCGCTCGCCGTGGTGTGCGCCATCGGTGCCGGGGTGGTGGCATGGCTCGCGACCGACCAGGCCTTCATCATGATCGACGAGGCGCTCTTCCGCGACGACATGCGCAAGGAGCTCCTCGCCGCCGTGGGGGAGGAGCGCGCGGCCCTGGTGGCGGCCCTGAAGGCGCGCCATGCCGCGGCCATCGACGGCATGGCGTCCGAAATCCATGCGTCGGTGGAGCGCGCTTTCGTACCCGCGCGGCAGGGAATCTGATGCAATGAATGAGAAAATGGCAATGATGATTCCGACACATTCGATTCGATGGGAGTGATGCCGCGCCGGTTCGCGGCATTCCTTGCGTGTGCCATGGCAGGCCTTGCAGGGGCGCAGCCCGTGGCACCTCCCTGGGGCAGCGATTTCCCGGCGTGCGTGGGCCAGCTGCGCGCGACTCTCACCGGGCAGGGCATCCGCGAGCGCGTCTTCGACGATGCGCTGCGGGGCGTGCAGCCCGATCCCTCGATCCTCGAGCTGATGGCGAAGCAGCCGGAATTCCAGACCCCGATCTGGGATTACCTCTCCGGCGCGGTGGACGAGCGACGCATCGCCGACGGCAAGTCGCACCTGGTGCGCTGGGCCAAGCTGCTGCGCGCCGTGGAGAAGAAATACGGCGTCGACCGGCACGTGGTGGTGGCGATCTGGGGCGTGGAATCCAACTACGGCAAGATCACCGGCAAGCGCCCGCTGGTGCGTTCGCTCGCCACCGGTTCCTGCTACGGCCATCGCCAGGACTTCTTCCGCGGCGAGCTCCAGGCGGTGCTCGAGATCCTGCAGCGCGGCGATATCGATCCCTCGCACCTGAAGGGCTCGTGGGCCGGCGCCTTCGGGCAGGTGCAGTTCATGCCTTCCACATGGAGGCGGGTGGCGGTGGATTTCGATGGCGACAACCGGCGCGACATCGTCGATTCGGTGCCCGATGCGCTCGCCTCCGCCGCGCGTTACCTGCAGCTGGCGGGATGGGACGAGAAGTCTCCGTGGGGCTACGAGGTGACGCTGCCCGCGGAGTACGAGGGGCCGTCGGGCCGCCGCGCGAAGGAAAGCCTGGAGGGTTGGCGGCGCCGTGGCCTCAAGCGCGTGGATGGGCGGCCGATCCAGGGGGAGGGGAAGGCCGCGCTGCTGCTACCGGCCGGGTTGCGCGGACCTGCTTTCCTTGCGCTCGCGAACTTCGAGGCGATCATCTCGTACAACGCTTCGGTCTCCTACGCGCTGTCGATCGCGCACCTGGCCGACCGCCTTCGCGGCGCCGGGCCCTTCTTCGCCGCCTGGCCCACCGACGATCCAGGCCTGTCGCGCGCCGAGCGCCAGGAGGTGCAGGAGCGCCTCCTCAACCGCGGCTACGAAATCGGCGAACCCGACGGCATCATCGGCTCCCGCACTCGCGACGCCATCGAGTCCTTCCAGCGCGCCGCGGGGCTGCAGCCCGATGGCTACGCCGGGGCTCGGCTGCTGCAGGCGTTACGAAGCAAGCCTTACCTGGACTGAATAATTGGGTCAGAACAGGTTTTTTTGAATCATCGGTCCCAGGCAACGGAGCGGAGAAAGAAAACCTGTTCTGACCCAATTATTCAGAGCTCCCCGCCCGCCTCCAGCAGCGCGCGGCGCAGGTAGCCGAGCTTCGCGCTGCGCTCCAGCCGCGCCGCCAGGCGTGGGTAATCGAGGCGTTGCACGGCCTTGAGCTCCTTCGCCAGCTTCTCCACCGTGCGCCACCGCGGCTCGTAGGAAGGGTTGCGGAAGGCGAAAGCCACGTCGTTGCCATCGCCGGGCACGGGCAGCAGCAGCGTCCCGTCCCCGAAGGCATGGCGGATCATCTCCATGTGCTCGAGGCGGTCGGCGCGCTCCCCCACCAGGTTCGCCACCACCACGCCGTTGCGCGAGAGGATCTCGCGGGCGAGCGCATAGAACCCGGGGGAAGCGATGCTCGGCGCGTACCCCTGCCGGTCGAAGGCATCGACCACCAGCGCATCGGGCTGGAAATCGCAGCGCGCCACGTAATCCGCCCCGTCGCCCACCACCACCTCGAGGCGGGCGTCGTCGGGCGGAAGCCGGAACGCCTCCCGCCAGGCCACCACCCAGGGGTTGTTCTCGACCACGCTGATCGCGCAGTCGGGCAGCTGGCGATGGCAGAACTTGGCGAGCGACCCGCCCCCCAGCCCCAGCATCAGGATCCGCTTCGGCTTCGGGTGGAAGAGCAGGAAACCCATCATGTGCCGGGTGTACTTGAACTCCAGCGCATCGGGATCCGCAAGCTTCATCGCGCTTTGGACCTGGTCCTCGGCGAAATGGAGGGAAAGCGTCCCGTGGTCCTCGATCACGAAGGGCTTGTCGTAGAGCCCCGATACGAGGCGTGCACGCAGCTCCGCCGCGTCTGAGGCGGGGTCTTCGAGCAGGCGGAGGACACCCGGCTGCGTCTCGAAGGGGCTCGGCATCTCGATCAAGCCACGCCCCATAGGAAGAGTCCTACTTTTGCACCCGGCGGGCATCCGGGTACGGGCGGGCGTATCACCGAGGCCAAGCAGGGGTACCCACCGATACTTTCGGCCCGGGGGGGCGAGCAAAGTGGACCCATCAACCAACGAGGTGTCACATGCCCGAAGACTTCGCCTTCATCCCCGGCTTCCTCCCGGCCCTGGAGCGCTCCCCCGCGGCCCTGGAAGCGCGCGCTCGTCTGAGCAAGACGATCGAGGCGGGCTTCCTGACCACTCGTGATCGCGCCTTCATCGGGCTGTCCGTCGCCCATGTGAGCCGCTGCGATTATTGCCTCTGGGCCCAGACCAACGTGGCGCGCCACGCCGGCCTCACGGGCGAGGACATCCTCCTCTGCTCCGCCGGCGCCGCGCTCGACCGCCGCGAAGCCGCCATCGTGCGCCTCGCCGCCGAGATCGCCCGCTCCGGCTCCTTCGCCGAGCATGAAGTGAAGCAGCTGCAGCATGACCCGATCCTTGGCAAGGTGGAGGTGATGGAAATCGTCGCCAACGCCGCCTACGCCGTCATCAACAACTACCTGATCCAGAGCGTCGATCCCGCCGACGCCACCACCGCCCGCCAGAAGCGCGCGGCCTGACCCGCCAATCCCGGGGTCAGAACAACATTTCCTCCTGGGACGGGAGCGAAATGTTGTTCTGACCCCGAATTGTTTTCAGGACCCCGGAAAACCTGTTCTGACCCAATTATTGGAGGGTGGAGAAGAGGAAGCCGTAGAGATCCGCGAGATCCTCCTCCCGCGAGGCACGGGGGGCCGGGAGCACCAGCACCGGCTTGCCGGAGGCCGGGGCAAGCCGGCCGGCGAAAGCGGTGGCCGCGGCGGCGTCGTACCGCGACGCGACGCCGACGGCAGGAGTAATCAATACCGGCGGGTACGCCGCCTTGTCGGCGACGCCGAAGGCCGGGGAAAGCGCCCGCAGCGCGGCCGGATCCGGCCCGAACTCCGCCAGGTACGGCGCCCCGTAAGGCGAGGCCGCCAACCCCACGAGGTCGACGATCGGCGAGCGCAGCACCACGGCGCCGAAGAGCTCTGGGCGCGCGAGCATCGCTCCGGCCACGGGGATGGCCCCTGCCTCGGTGCCCACGGTCGCCATGCGCTTGGGGCTGGTGAAGCCATAGGACACCAGGAAATCGGCCACGGCGATGAAGTCGCGCACCGCCGTCGCCTTCCCGGCACCCGATCCCGCGCGGTGCCACGCCTCCCCGTACTCGCCCCCGCCGCGGATGTGGGCGATCGCGAAGATGCCGCCGCGCTCGAGCCACGCGAGCCGCGCCGGGTCGAAGAACGGCGTCACCGGACGCCCGAAGCTGCCGTACGCGGTGAGGATCGTCGGGTTGTCGCGAGAAAGCGTGGTGGACTTGCGATACACCAGCGTCACCGGGATCTTCGTCCCGTCGGCCGCCGGCGCGTAGAGCCGCACCTCGTCCATCTCGCCGAAGTCCGCCGTCGCCGCGGGCTGGATGCGCGTGGGTTTCAGGTCGCCGGTGCGCGCCTCCACCTCGAGGATGCGCGGGGGCTCGATCCAGCCCTGCAATCGCACCAGCGCGCCGGGCCGGCGCGGATCGGCCAGCACCTGCGCGATGTCGTTGTCGAACGGGGTGCGGATGAACTCGGCCTTGCGCGAGCCCGGCACCATGCGCTCCAGGCGATCGACGCCGCCCACCATCATGCGCAGGTACAGCGCGTCCTTCGCGAGCGCCATCGAGCGGATGACCGCGTCGCCCTCCGGGACCGCGATGCGCGCACCACGCAGGTCCGTAGCGGTCGGCTTCACCACCAGCACGCGGAATCGCGGCGCGTCGCGATGGGTCAGGAGATAGAGGTCGTCGCGCCACGCCTCGAGCTCCACCACGCCATCGGCGGGGGAGACGAGCTTGCGCCACCGCGGCCTCGCGGCAGCGAGGTCCCGCACCTCGGCCACGTGCACCGAGAGTTCGCGCCGCGGCGTCTCGCGCACCACCGCGTAGGCGTGCTTCGAGTCGATCGGGACCACGATCGAGAGGTCCGCCTGCTCCGGCACATCGCGCGCGCCGCCCACCCCGGAGGCGAATACCACCTCATCCTGGGCCGCCGCGCGACCGACCTGATGGCGATAGACGCGCACCGGAGGCGCACGTCCCGCCGCGGCGATCGGCGCCGAGCGCGCGTAGTAGAACGATCGGCCATCGGCCTCCCAGCTCACCTCGCCCACCAGGCGCGCGTGCTCTACGGTCTCGGGCAGGTCGCGCGCGTTGGCCACGGCCACGATGCGCAGCGTCGATTCCTCGGCGCCACCGGCCCGCACGCCATAGACAACGTGGCGCGCATCCGGCGACGGCACGAACCCGGTGATCCCCGCGTTCGCATCGATGCGCTTGGGATCCACCAGGGCACGCTCGCCGCTCCCCGACGCATCGGCGGTGTAGAGCACCGGGTGCGGCTGCCCGCGGGACTGCTTGAGGTAGAACACGCGGCCCCCCGCCGGCGCGACGTGGGTCACCGTGACCGAGGCATCGGACAAGGCGCGAATGCGGGCAAGCACGTCGGAGCGGGCGGGCATCGCCGCGAAGGCGGCCGCCGCATCGATCGGAACCCCGTGCGATTCGACGGCGGCAGGCGCAGGGATGGCAGCTGAAGTTTGCGCGGGAGACGCGGACGCCGGCACCGCGGCAGGCGCGGGCGCGGCCGCCGAAGGAGTTCCCACGGGAGAAGGAGCAGCAGTCGTAGCCGGAGCAGGCGCCTGGGCGAACACCCCCGCGGCCGCCAGCGCGGCGAACGCCAGCATGAAGCGCCTCACGTCGATTCCGCGTCGAACTGCAACGCCGCGAGCCGCGCGTAGAGGCCATTCTCGGCGACGAGCGAAGCATGGTTGCCGGTAGCCACGACGCGCCCGTGGTCCATCACCACGATGCGGTCGCAGGATTTCACGGTGGCGAGGCGGTGGGCGATGATGAGCGTGGTGCGTCCGTGCATGAGTCTTTCGAGGGCGGCCTGCACCGCTTTTTCGCTTTCCGCGTCGAGCGCGCTGGTGGCCTCGTCGAGGAGGAGGATCGCGCGATCCGCCAGGTTCGCGCGGGCGATGGCGATAAGCTGGCGCTGCCCCCCGGAGAGCGTGTCTCCACGCTCGCCCAGCGCGGTCCCGAGCCCCGCAGGCAACCGGTCGACGAAATCG
>JANMHV010000229.1:0-6460 GCA_031375445.1 Burkholderiales bacterium
CGGCAAGACACTTGAGGACCTCGGCATCGACGACCGCGAGGGTCTCACCCCGCGCGAGAAGGCGGCCAAGGTGATAGACCTCCTCATGGCGCGATCGGGGGTCTACCACCCGACCGGCTACGAGACCGAGTACATGAAGAATCTCAAGCCCGCGCGCCATTCCCACGGACCGGGCACCTGGTGGTGCTACAACAACTGGGACTTCAACACCCTCGGGACCATTTTCGAGAAGCTCACCGGCCGCCGCATCTTCGACGAATTCCGCGACCGCATCGCGACACCGCTGGGCATGGAGGACTTCCGCTACGACGACACGCGGCGCGACGGCGAGTACGTGCGATTCGATACCTCCGACCATCCCGCCTATCCCTTCCGCATGTCGGCGCGCGACCTGGCGCGCTTCGGGCTGCTGTTCCTCCGCGACGGGCGCTGGAATGGACAACAGGTGATTCCCGAGAAGTGGGTGCGCATGAGTGTGCGCTCCTACTCCCACGCCGGCGAGCGCGGCGGCTACGGCTACATGTGGTGGGTGGCCGAGCGCGACGTGCATTTCCCGCAGGTAGCGGTGCCGCCCGGGACCTACTCCGCGCGCGGTGCCGGCGGTCACTACGTGGTCGTAATCCCGAGCCTCGACCTCGTCGTGGTCCATCGCGCCGACACCGACGTGCCGGGCCGCAAGGTCGAAGGGCTCGCGTTCGGCTCGCTGATGGAGAAGGTCCTGGCGGCGCGGCGGGCGTAAAGACCCGCCCAAGGCGGCAGGGGACGAGGCACACTAGCGCCACTTCCCTCGCAGGAGCCGCAATGGTCAGCACGCCGCTCGACATTCCCATCACCCGCGCTCCCCGCGGCGAACGCAGCGTCTACACCTGGGGCGCGATCGCCGCGATCGCGATCGCCTTCGCGGGCTTCGCGCCCAGCTATTACCTGAAGGGGGTGTTCGGCACGCCCGAGCTCACTTCCCTCAAGCACCTGCACGGCGTGGTGATGAGCGCCTGGTTCCTGCTCTTCTTCGTCCAGGTGCGGCTGGTCGCGAACGGACGCACCGACATCCACCGCATGCTGGGCGTGGCGGGCATCGTGCTCGCCGTGCTCGTCGTGTACATGGGGCTTTCCAACGGCATCGCCTCGGCGCGCGCGGGCTTCGCCCCGCCGGGCATTCCACCGCTGGTGTTCCTGGTTTTGCCGGTGGGGGAGATGATCACTTTCACGGCACTCGTCACCGCGGCGGTGGTGCTGCGCAAGAAGAGCCCCTGGCACAAGCGCCTCATGCTTGTCGCCTCGCTCGCGATGCTCACGCCCGCGTGGGCCCGGATGGTGATCCTCGCCACGGGGCTTGCGATTCCGCCGCTCTTCTTCGCGCTGACCGACGCCGTGATCATCGCCTGCGCCGTTTACGACTGGCGCCGCAATGGACGCTTCCACCCCGCATTCACCTGGGCAATCGCGTTGGTCGTGGTGGTCCAGTTCGGGCGCCTGGCGCTGTCGCAGACGAATGCGTGGACGGAGTTCGCGAAATGGCTGATCGCGTGACGGGCCGACGCTCCAGGCGCGAGCGCGTGGCCCAGGCGGCGCAGGAGCTCAAAGCGTCGGTGAAGGCGATCGTGGGCTGACCGCCACGCCTACCGCGGGACCGCTTCCCAGATCCGCACGATCTCCGCGGAAATCGACATCGGGTCGAACGGCTTCGCGATGACATCGAGGGCCCCGAGCGAGCGGTAGTGCGCGACCTCGGAGGCCTGGACCTTCGCCGTCATGAAGATCACCGGGGTCGCGGCCGTGGCCGGCACGGCTCGCAAGGCGGCGAGCGTCGAGGGGCCGTCCATGCCCGGCATCATCACGTCGAGCAGGATCAGGTCCGCCCCGGCGGCCGCAGCCGCCGCCACGGCGTCGCGACCCGAGCCGTACGCCAGCACCTCGAAGCCGCCCACGGCCTCCAGCGCCATCTGGGCGACCGTGCGGATATCGTCTTCGTCCTCGACGTACAGGATTCGCTTCAGCTCGCTCATGGGTGGGCCTTTTCCAGCACGCGTTCGATGGTCGCGAGCAGCTCTTCGTTGGAGGTCACGGACTTGACCAGGACCGCATCGGCGCCCGGCACCGCGACGTCGGTGGCCGAGAAGATCACCACGCGGGGACGCGGGCCCCGGGCGCGGATCTCGTGGAGCAGGTCGACTCCGCAGCCGTCCGGCAGGGCGAGGTCCAGAAGCACCAGGTCGAAGCGGCGCTCGGCCAGGATCGCCCGCGCTTCCGCGAGCGTGCCGGCGAACTCGAACGCGGCGAAGTCCACCGCGATCGCGGCGACGACGCGCTGGATATCGGGATCGTCCTCGACGTGGAGGACCAGCGTGCGCCCCTCGGGATTGCCCTCGATCGCGTTGCGGATCCCGCGCACCAGGTGGTTCTCGTCGATCGGCTTCTGCAGCCATTCGGCGACCGACAGGCTCTCGTTGTTGAGGTGGATGCGCCCTTCCTCGGCCTCCGCCGAGAGCACCAGCACAGGAAGGGCATGCGTGCTGGGCTGCGATCGCAGCGACCGGATGAGGGAGATCCCGTCCTCCCCGGGCAGGCGCAGGTCGACGGTGATGGCGTCATACGAGTTCAGGGCGAGGCGCCCACGCGCCATCGCGGCGTCGTGCGCCACGTCCGAGCCGATTCCGGCGCGGTCGAGCAACATGGCGATGAGGCGGGCGATATCGGGGTCGTCCTCGCAGATCAGCACCTTGAGGCGATGGATCTTCGTCGAGGGAGGGGCGGCAGCGGCACCGTCGGGCACCACCAGCTCCGGCAGCTCGAAGAAGAACGTCGTGCCCTCCCCTTCCCGGGACTCGAAGCCGATGCTGCCCGCGAAGCGCTCCACGATCGAGCGCGAGATGTTCAGCCCGAGGCCGGTGCCGCCCTTGACCCGCGTATCCGAAGAATCGGCCTGGGAGAATTTCTGGAAAAGGCGCCCACGGAACTCCTGCGGAATTCCCGGGCCATGATCGCGCACCGCCACACGCAGCCGGCCGGCGACGCGAGTGAGCATCACCTCCACCACCGACTGCGCCGGCGAGAACTTCACCGCGTTGGACAGCAGGTTGGTGATCACCTGGATCAGCCGGTCGGCGTCGACGCTCACGAGGCCGCCGTCGGCCCCCGAGGCGAGCGCGAGCCGCACCTGGTGCTGCGCGGCGAACCCCTCGTTCGCGGCGAGCGCCTGGTCGAGGAGCACCCGCAACTCCAGCGCCTTCATGTCGAAGTGCATCTTTCCCGACTCGATCTTCTCGGTGTCGAGGATCTCGTTGATGAGCCGGATCAGCCGCTCGCAGTTGCTCTTGGCGATGTCCACGAGCTTCCGGGCGGCCTCGGGAAGCGCGCCCGCGACACCTCCGGCCATGAGCCCCAGCGAGCCGCGGATCGAGGTGAGCGGCGTGCGCAGCTCGTGGCTCACGGTGGAGACGAACTCGCTCTTCATCTGGTCCAGCCGCTTCAACGCCGTGATGTCCGTCACCAGGGAATAGAAGCCCATCACCCTGGCGTGCTCGGCGCCTTCCCCGTAGCGGGGGAAAAAATGGCCTTCCATGTAGCGCTGCTCCCCGGAGGGCATGGTATGCGAGCGCTCGTAGCGGACCGGAAAGCCGGCCAGCGCCTGCTCCACGTGCGGTCGCAGCCGGGCGAAGATCTCCGCGCCGACCACGTCCTCGAGCTTGCAGCCGAGTATTCGCTCGCGATCGAGCCCGAAGAATTCCTCGTAGGCCTTGTTGTTGAAGCGCACGATCACGTCGGAGTCGACGTAGGCGATCAGCGCCGGCACGGCGTCGGTCACCTGCCGCAGCTGCGCTTCGCTCGCCTTCAGCTCGCGGGTCATGCGGATGCGGTCCGACACGTCGCGGATGAGGCCGGAGAAGAGCCGCTTGCCGCCGGAGCGGACATCGCTGAAGGAGGCGTTCACGTAGAAGCTGCTGCCATCCTTGCGCAGCACGCGCATCTCGCGCGGCGGCTCCCGGATCTCGCCGCGCCGCTCGCGAAGGTGCTCGAGCGTTTTCCTGAAACCCTCGCGGTGGCGCGCGGGAAGCAGGGTCTCCAGCTCGCGGCCGATGAGCTCCTCGCCGGGATAGCCGAACAGCTGCTTCGCCGCCGCGTTGGCCTCGACGATCGTACCCGCTTCGTCGGTGGTCAACACGCCGTCGGCCATGTTCTCGGTGATCGCGCGGCTGCGCTCCTCGCTTTCGCGCAGCTGCGCCTCGACGCGGAGGCGATCGGCCTGATAGCGCGCGATCACCACGATCGCCCAGGCGAGCAGGCCGAGGGAAAGCAGGGTTCCCAGCAGGATGGTGATGCGCGACATTCGCGCCTCGTCGAGCGCGATCTCGCGCGAGGCCGCGAGCCGACGGTCGTCGTCGCGGCGCAGCTCCGAGACCAGCCCATCGATCTCGCGCGCGAGCAGGCGGTTCGCATCGCTGCCGACGATCGCGACCGCCGCGTCGGTCCCGCCGTCTCGCCGGGCCGCGGCGGCACGCTCCATCGAAGCCATCCGCAGGCCGATCGCGCGCCCGAGCGCGTCGAGCCGCCGGCCCCGCTCGGAATCGTGGGGGAGGCTGAGGGCCTGCCTCAACGCCTCGGTCACGTCCGTGCGCGCGTCCTGGTAGCGATCGAGATCGGCCGCCGTGCCGGTCACGAGGTACTTGCGCTGCAGGGACTCGGCCACCTGGAAGCGCAGCACCACCCGCTGGAGCACCTCGGCGGTGGCGTAGGTTCCAGCCGCGAGCCCTGAATGCGCCACCAGCGATTCGATGGCGAGATAGGCGACCGAGCCCACGATCGCCACGATGGCGAAACCGATGGCGAAGGCGACCCGGACGCGAGCTCCGAGCGGGCGGGCCATCAGGATCGCCCGTCGACGGCGCGGTGGACCTCGTCCAGGGCCAGGCGCGCTTCGGCGAGGTTCGCCTCCCGCCCGGCGGCATCCACTCCTGCCAGCCGCCGGACGGCGACCTCGAGCTTGCCTCCCGCCTCTCCCACCCGTGCCGCGCCGAAGGTGCCGGCGGAACCGGCGATGCTGTGGGCCGCGCGCTCCAATTCGGCGAGGCCATCGCCGCTGTCATCGCAGGCCCGGATCCATAACGCCTCGAGCGCCGCGACGCGGGCCGGCAGCGCTTCCAGGTAGGCCCGGCGGCTCGCCTCGAGGAATGCCATGAAATCGTCGGGGGGGGCGCTCATCCCTCCTCGCCGTCGGAGACTGTGGCTTCCACCACTTCCTCGATCGTCGTGAGCCCGCGCAGCGCCTTCTTGAAGCCGTCGTAGCGCATCTCGTGGAAACCCCCCTCGATCGCGATGGCGCGAAGCGCGTGGTAGTCGCGCTGCTGCAGGAGCGCTTCTCGCAGGGCGTGCGTCATGCCGAGGAACTCGTGGATGCCGATCCGTCCATGATAGCCGGTGCCGCCGCAGCGCGCGCAGCCCTCGCCGCGGTGGAACGGAGGCAGAGCATAACCCGGGGCCCAAGTAAAGAAGCGCTCGAGGTAGCTCTCCTCGGGCTGGTACTCGATCCTGCAGAAACTGCACACCCGGCGCACCAGGCGCTGGTTCAGCACCCCGATCAGCGACGGCGCCACCATGAAGCGCTCCACGCCCATGTCGATCAGGCGCGTGGAGGCCTGGATGGCATCGTTGGTGTGCAGGGTGGTGAGCACCAGGTGCCCGGTCATCGCCGCCTGGGTCGCGATGCGCGCGGTCTCGGCGTCGCGGATCTCGCCCACCAGGATCACGTCCGGGTCCTGGCGCAGCACCGAGCGCAGCACCAGCTGGAAGGTGCGCCCCGCGCGGTCGTTGACCTGCACCTGGTTGATGGTGGCGAGCTCGTACTCCACCGGGTCCTCGATCGTGACCACGTTGATGTCGGGCTTGTTGATGAAGTTGAGCGCGGCGTAAAGTGTGGTGGTCTTGCCGGAGCCCGTGGGCCCGGTCACGAACAGGATGCCGTTGGGCTGCTGGATCACCTGCTTCAGGCGCGTCAGCACCTCCGGGACGATGTCGAGCTTCTCCAGGTTCAGCATCGAGCCGGAGAAGAGGCTGCCGAGGATCCGCAGCACCAGCTTCTCGCCGTACATCGTGGGCAGCGACGAGATCCTCAAGTCGATCGCCTTCATCGGCATCGGGAATTTCAGGCGCCCATCCTGCGGCACGCGCCGCTCCGTGATGTCCATCCCGGCGGCGACCTTGAACCGCGACACCAGCGGCAACGCCAGGTTGCGCGGCATCCCAATTGTCCACACCAAGTTCTCCCAATGCCCAACTGTCCACTCCAAATTCTCCAAAAGTCCAACTGTCCACTTCAAGTTCTCCCAAAACTCAATTGTCCACTTCAAGTTCTCACAAGGTTCAATTGTCCACTCCGAGTTCTCCAAAGGTCCAACTGTCCACTTTGAGTTCTCCCAAGGTCCAAATGTCCATTCCAGCCACACCTATCCTTAAATCATCCCAA
>JANMHV010000232.1:0-3231 GCA_031375445.1 Burkholderiales bacterium
GTGCCCGGCCGGGCACGGATCGAAAACTAACCTGACCCCATTACATCTGCTTGAACAGGTGCGAGTAGATCCGCGACACCACCAGCGCCTCGTCCTTGCCCTTGATCTTCACGTGGGCCTGGCCGCGGAAGTCGCGGGTCACGGCGGCGATGGCGCTCACGTTCACCAGCGTGGAGCGGTGGATCTGCCAGAACACCTCGGGGTCGAGGCCGTCGATCAACTCCCGGATCGGCGTCTTGATCAGCGCCTCGCCCTCGGCGAGCGCCACCCGCGTGTACTTCTCGTCGGACTGGAAGAACAGCACCTCGCCCACGGGAATGAGCCGAAGGTTCTGGCCGATGGTGGCCTTGATCCACTGCAGCTTCTCCTTCTTCCCGCCAAGGGACTCGGAGAGCCGCGCCAGCACCGAATTCAGGTCCGGCGGGGGTGTCACGGGCGCGGTGATCTTGGCCTTGAGGCGCTCGATGGTGGTGGCGAGCCGATCGTCGGTGGCGGGCTTGAGGATGTAGTCGACGGCACCGGTCTCGAAAGCCTGGATCGCGTACTGGTCGTACGCGGTCACGAACACCACGTGGGCGCGGTTTCCCACGTGCCGCGCCACCTCCACGCCCGTCATCTCCGGCATCTGGATGTCGAGGAACATGAAGTCGGGGACGCGGTCCTCGAGCGCCTCCAGGGCGGCGGCGCCGTCCTCGACGGAGGCGATGATCTCCAGCTCGGGCCAGAGCTTTCGCAGCTTTCCCTCGAGCTGCGCCCGGAGGATCGGCTCGTCCTCGGCGACGATGGCGGTAGGCATGGCGCGATTCTACTGGGCGCCGGGAATCGGCGGCGTCTCGCGCGGCGGTACCGACGCGGGAACGGACGTCGCTTCCTTCTGCCGCCGGCGGCGGCGCACGAACCACCAGATCGCGAGGCCCACCAGGATGATGGGGGCCAGCGCCGGGCTCATCGCCACGATCACCATCAGCGGGATGAAGATCGCGAGGCCCGCGAACAGGAAGCCCAGGCCGTAGACGACCGCGAGCACGATCGCCAGCGCCAGCACCACCACCGCGAACGCGGCCGCGATGCCGGCGGTGCCGAGGAGCGCCGCGTGGGGCCCACCCACCACGCCATCGCCCACCTGGACCGGCACGAGGCCCGTGCTCACGCCCACGATGCCCAGGCCCGATGCGACCGCCGCGATCACCACCAGCACCACGAAGGCGAACGACAGGCCCTTGCGCCACATGCGCTCGGCATTGCCCATGGCGCGCAGCGTCTTCTGGGTCTTGGTGGCGTTGGCGGCGAGGGCGGGCTGCGCAGCCGCGGGCGCCGGAGGCACTGCTCCCGGATCGGACTGGCGCGCGCCAGCGCTCGGCACCTCGATCGTCGCCACCACCCCGCGGGGCTCGCGGGCCACCAGGGTGAGCTGCGCGTCGGCGCCGTACATGGCGGCGAGGCGCTCGCGGATGTTGGTGAGGCCCACGCCGCCCCCGGCGGTGCTCTCGCCGAAGCCGCGGCCGGTATCGGAGACCGCCAGGCGCAGGCGCCCGTTCGACTCCTCGGCGGTGATGCGCACCTCGCCGCCCTCGCGCTGGGGCTCGAGGCCGTGCTTGATCGAATTCTCCACGAGCGAGGGCAGCATCAGCGGCGGAAACGGGCGTTCCATCAGCTCCGGGGGCACCGCGATCTCGAACGTGAGGCGCTTGCCCATGCGCATCTGCAGGATGTTGAGGTAGGCGCGCACCAGCTCCACCTCCTGCCCGATGGTCGACACCGACTCGCGCATCTTCGGCAGCGCGTTCCTCAGGTACTGGATCAGGTGGCCGGTCATGTCGTTGGCCTTCTGCGGATCCACCTCCGTCAACGCCTGCACGCTCGCCAGCGTGTTGTAGAGGAAGTGCGGCTCCACCTGGGCCTGCAGCGCCGAGAGCTTGGCCTCGGTCACCTGCTGGCTCATGCGGTGGTACTCGGCCTCCTTGCGCTTCAACTCCGCCATTCGCTGGGCGGCGCGCGAGCGGTCGATGAAGAACTTGGCCACGGCCAGCAGGATGAAGAGCGGGATGAAGACGAGGATCAGCCCCGCGCCCACGCCGATGCGGTAGAGGTCGCGGGTCACGTTCTCGCGGATCTGGGTGCGCAATTCCGGGGGCAGCGGCGGAAGCGGGGGTCCGGTACCCGCCGCCGGGGCCTCCACGTCGATATCGATCATCGGCGCCTTGTGGCCCGGCATCTGGATGCGAAGGCGCCGCTTCTCGCCCTCGCCGGTCGGCGGGACTGCGGCCGGGGGGAGGGCCGTCGCGCCCGGTGGCGGCGGCGCGGGCGGCGCGAGCGCTTCGGGTGGCGGCGGCGGGGACGGGATCGCGGGACCCTCCTTGGCGGCGCGCTTCGCCGCGTCCTGCGCGCGGGTGACGGCTTCGAGCGACTCGTCGAACGACTTGCCCACCACCTCGTCGGGAAGGCCCGCCTCCTTGAGGGCACGCATGGCTTCCTTGCGCGCCTCGCGGATCGCGTCGGCTGCCCCGACCGCGGCCTCGCGGGCCCCCTCGGCGGCTTGCCGCTTCGCGCGGAGCGCCTCCACCCCAGCCTCGCGCAATTCGCGGCGCGCCTCGTCCAGGCCCCGCAGCGCCTCGTTCAGCTCCTCGCGCCGGGTGGAGTCGGAGGTGGCGCCGCGCATGCTGAGGAGCACGTTGCGCGCGAGATCGATGGCGTTGTCGGCGAAGGCATTGTCGATCTCGCGCTTGATCTGCCGCTGCTCGTCCGGGGTGGTGGCGTCACGTCGGTAGTCGAGGATGTGGTACGGCGTCACGAAGGCCGCGAGCCCGAGCAGGATCGCGAGCCCCATCAGCAGGAGGGCCCACCAGGGGGTGCGGTGGAGGACGTTGGAGACGGGCTTCATGGCGTGGCCGGGAAGGGTAGCACCGGCGGGTCAGTAGTCGGCCAGGAGGGCGATCACGGCAGTCGCGACGGAGAAGGTCAAAACCCCGAAAAAGACGAGCAACGACATGGCGGTGGGCTCCTGGCAGGACGGCGGGATGCCGCCCAGGACGCCAAGGTACGGGGGTGGGGGGCGCGAAACGAGCCCGAAGCGCCGAAATGCAGAAAACGGGGGGTGAAGTGGAGCGTTGGGGGATGTGAACCTTAGGGACGTGTAACATATGGGCCGACCCCAAAACCGAGTTGGGCCACCGCCCCACACCGTTGAAGCATATTGGTCTTTACCCTAAGGTTAAAAGGGGGTTTACCCAA
>JANMHV010000249.1:0-20675 GCA_031375445.1 Burkholderiales bacterium
ACGGTGCCGCCGCCTTCGGTGGTTACGCCGCGGGTGACTTTATCCGCAGAGGAGAACATTTCGGTCAGGCGCGACCGCGTCAGTTTTCGCTATTCCTTTTAAATGGGGGCTTGTAGGAATCGTCCTACAAGGGAATCCGACCCTGCCGACGCCCGTGTCAAGATCGCTGATGTGTAATACGTTCACCTGGAAGCACCACCCCAACTCCCACAAAACCACAAACAGGAACGAACACAAATGATCCGTCTGCTAATCGTCGATGACCACGACGTCGTCCGTATGGGGCTAAAGCAGGTCTTCTCCGGCCGCGTCGACATGGAAGTTTCTGGCGAAGCGCGAACCGGCGAGGAAGCGATCGCCCAGGTACGCTCGACCGCTTTCGATGTCGCGCTGGTGGACCTGTCGCTCTCCGACATGTCCGGGGTCGATGTCCTCAACCGCAGCAAGGCGATTCGTCCGGAGATGGCAGTGCTCATCGTGAGCGGCTATCCCGAGGACCAGTACGCCATCAACCTGTTGAAGGCCGGGGCCTCGGGCTTCGTCGCGAAGGACGCGCCGAGCGAGAACCTGGTTTCCGCCGTCGTCGCCGCGGCCCAGGGACGGCGCTACGTGAGCCCCCGCATCGCGGACAAGCTCGCGCAGGGCCTGTCGGGCCACGCCGCCGACCAGCCGTCGCACACGCAGCTGTCGGAGCGCGAGTTCCAGATCTTCTGCAAGCTGGCCTCCGGCCAGAGCGTCTCGGAGATCGCCAAGGAGCTCTTCCTCAGCGTGAAGACGGTCAGCACCTATCGTTCGCGCATCCTCGAGAAGATGAACTTCAAGTCGAACGCGGACATCACCTACTACGCGGTCAAGAACCAACTCATCGCCTGACGAGGGATCATGCAGGATCACGAACCCAGCAGCCCAGCCACCAGTCGACCCGCCGGCGCCACGCAATTCCATGCGCCCACGCCCCAGGACAACGCCCCCGAGCGCCGCGCGCCCCCGCGCGAGTTCGAGGTCCATCCCGGCTCGGGTGAGCTCATGAACGCGCTGGTGGTGGAGGATTCCCCGCAGATCGCGGAGCGCCTGGTGGAGCTGGTTTCGGTTCCAGGTCGCGTCGAGGTCGTGGCCACCGCGGCCACCGAGGACGAGGCGCTATCGGCCTGCGACAGCCACACCATCGGGCTTGCCATCGTCGACCTGCAACTCGCGCAGGGCACCGGCTTCGGCGTGATCCGCCGGCTGCGCGCGGCGGCGGGGACGAGCCCGGCCTGCATCGTGGTGCTTACCAACCACGCGGTGCCGGCGCTGAAGGTCGCGGCTTTCGAGGCCGGCGCCGACTACTTCCTCGACAAGAGCAAGGATTTCGCGACCATTCCCCGGTTGATCGGGGAGCTCCTCGCAGGGCGCGAAAACTAGCCGCGCCGTGCTCCAGTGAAAACGCCCCGGCTTCGGGGCGTTTTGCGTTCAGGCGGCGCGCGGCACGAAGACCTGCACTCGAGTGCCCTGGCCCGGGTGGCTCACCACGTCGAAGTTGCCGCCGACGGCGCGCACGCGCTGTCGCATGCTCGCCATGCCATAGGAAAGCCTGCGGGCGGCCGCGAGGTCCGCGATACCGACGCCGTCGTCCGAGATCTCGAGGCTCAGTCCCTCCGGGGTGCGGTCGAGCGCCACCATGACCTTCTTCGCCTTCGCGTGCTTGACCACGTTCGACAGGCTGTCCTGCACCAGGCGGTAGAGCGCGATCTCGAGGTCGCCCGGCAGGCGCTCGAAGGTGGGCGAGACACGGATGTCGCAGTCGAGCTCCGCCGCTCGGCAGGTGTCTTCCGCATACCACTGCATCGCCGCGGCGAGGCCGAGGTGATCGAGAAGCGACGGGCGCAGCCGCTCGATCACGCGGCGCTTCAGGTCGATGCCCTGGTCGATCAGGAGGTTGAGGCGCCGCATCCGCTCCGTATACTCGGGCTGGTTGCCCAGGCGCGCCTGGAGCCACGCGAGGTCCATCTTCGCCGGGGTGAGGATGCCGCCCAGCTCGTCGTGGAGCTCGCGGGCGAGTGCGGCCTTCTCGCGCTCGGAGCTCATCTGGAGGAAGGAGGAAAGCTCGACCTCGTCGCGCCCGCTGGCCTCGCGGAGGGCGCGCAGCTCCTCGCCCGCCTGGCCCAACAGGCGCCTGGCTTCCGCCGGCGGGGCGTCGGTGGCGCGCGCCACGAGATCAATGACGTCCTGGAGCCGGTCGCGCAGGGCGCGCTCGGCGGCGAGGGGCGGCTTCATCTTCTCGGAGGTTGAGGGCAAAGGGATCGATGGGACGAAAGAAATGAAACGGAGCGCCGGCGTTGCCGCCGGAGCCCCTCAGGTAAATTGTTCCCGCGGCGCGGAAGTCATGGGTCGATCTTAACCCCGCTCCCGCGCCGCCGTTATCGCTTAGTCGCGATACAGCCGGTCGCCGTTGACGCGCACACGGTCGCCGACACGAACCCCGTTGAGGGATTCCATGCCGAATGCCGCCTGGCGGCCATCGCGCATCTCGACCGTCACGCGGTAGTACTCCTCTCCACCGCGCTGTCGCTCGAGGTTGTTGCCGACCACCGCGCCACCGATGGCACCTGCCACCGTCGCCGCGTCGTTGCCGCGCCCGCTGCCGATCTGGTGGCCGATGACGCCACCGACGATGCCGCCGACGATGGCGCCGGCACCCGAGGTGCGGCCGCCGCCGTCGCGCATCACGTCGATCGCGACCACGCGGCCGACGTCGTTGTAGGCGCCACTCGGTGCGGCGTACTGCGACGACGGCACATAGCGCGGCTCGCTATACATGTAGGGATCGCTTCCGCAGGCGGACACGACCACCGCGGCCGACGCCGCGGCGAGCACTTTGAGCATTTGCATGACTTCTCCTTAAACGCCCCGGCGGAACACGCCCATCAGCAGCGAGACCACGAACGCGACGAGGAACACGAAGAACAGGATCTTGGCGATGCCGGCGGCGCCGGCGGCGATGCCACCGAAACCCAGGACGGCGGCGATGAGAGCGATGATGAAGAAAATGGCGGCCCAGTAAAGCATGGTGACTCCTTTCAGTTGTGTGTGGAAATCAGTTGGATGTGGAAAGACTCAATGTCCCGAATGGTGGATCGAACGCCTGCTTCTCTTGTTGCGGTAGGCACGGATCGCGAATGCGGCGAGGGCCGTGCCGACCTTGAAAACGACGGGCTTGCTGACCGCCGAGGCGGCGAAGCCAAGGATGCTGCGCACCGGGTTCACTTCGATGCGCTCGAGGCGACGCGAGATGGTCGCGCGTTGCAGCTCGGCCGCCAGGAGCACCAGCTCCCGGCGCTTCTCGAGGATTTGGGCTTCAGTCACCGGTGCCTCGCAGCGCCGTGTCCAGCGCCTTCTCGTCGCCCTTCAGGACCGACAGCGTGTCCTGGAACAGCGGGTGGCGTTTCTTCGACTGCGACATGATGTAGAACACCCCGGCCCCGCCCGCGAGCAGGAACACGCCGGCGAAACCGGCCAGGATCGCGGGACGATTCGCCTCCGAGGCCCAAAGCGCCAGCGCGAAGATGCCCAGCAGGAGCGCGAAGGACAACAGGTAGAGCGAGGCGATGGCGACCACGATCGATCGCACCACCCACGCCTTTTCCTCCTTCAGCTCGATCGCGATCAGCTCCAGGCGGGTCCGCACCGCGCGCACGCCCGTCGAGGCGAGGCCGCGGAGGTCGCCCACGATGCTGGTGGCTTCGCGGATCACGGGATTGGCCTAGCGGCGGGTGGCGAGGAAGCCGACCAGCGCGCCGGCGACGGCGGCGATGCCGACCGCACGCCACGGGTTGGCCCGAACGTAGTCGTCGGTGGTGGTGTAGGCGACCTTGGCACCTTCCTGCACGGTGGTCTGCAGCTCGCCGAACTTCTCCTTCGCCACGTCCAGCTGGGCGCCGACGGTGGATTTCACCTGCTCCAGCTTGTTGGCGCCTTCTTCCTTGACGGTCTTCAGGAGCTCCTGGGCCTCGGAGACCACGTTCTGGGTGTCGCGAGCGAGGGAGTTCGAATTGGGGATCGTTGTGCGCATTGTCATGCTCCTGTGGGGGTGGATAAAGGGCCCGCTTACCCCGCAAGAATAGGCAGCGGCGCAGGTGCGCTCTGTCGGATTCGGACGCGACCGTGTCGGCCGATCATCCGATTCAGGCGTGGGACGGCTCCGACACCGCGGCGATGTCGGCCCGGACCGACACGCGGACGCGGCCAGTACTGATTACCGACGCCCGAGCGCGAGTCCACGATGGCGTCATGAAGATCACTTCCGCCCACACCGCATTTGCCATCGCCGCGACCATGTTGTCCCTGGTCGCCTGCGACCGAGTCACCGTCACCGGGACCTCTACCAGCCGCGAGGAGACCGCGAGGCAGAAGATCGACCACGCCGTCGAGGCTACTTCCCGGTCGCTTTCGGAGGCCGGCGACAAGCTCGCCCCGAGCCTCGTCGAGGCGACCCAGAAGACCAAGGAGCAGCTCGCGGCCGCCGGCGAGAAGACGCACCAGGTCCTTTCGGGCGCCGGCGACAGGATCGCCACCGCCACCGACCGCGCGGTGAACGGGAACGACCGCGCCCCGGGAGACGGCAAGTCCGCGATGGCCGACACCGCCATCACCGCCTCGATCAAGGCGAGCCTGCTCAAGGATCCCGACCTGTCGGTCTTGAAAATCGATGTGGACACGAATTCCGGCGTGGTGACCCTCAACGGGCTCGCCGGCGACGAGGCGGCCCGCATCCGCGCCGCCGGGATGGCCGCGGCGACCAAGGGCGTGCGGGAAGTCCGCAACTACCTCTCCGTGAAACGCGCCTAGCTCGCCGATTGGGCGCCCGGCCCCGCGGGGGGCCTGCAACAAACTGCAACGCAGCGGGGGCGGCATCGTGGTGTAACCTTTGCCGCATGCATGCCGAAGCCTCCCTCGCCCGCGAGCCGGGCGCATCCCCGGCCCGCCGCTGCCGGGTTCTCCTCGTGGAGGACAGCGCCCGCCTTGCCGCGTCCATCCGCGACTATCTCGAGCGCCACGCCTTCGAGGTTTTCATCGAGGGGGACGGGCGCGCCGTGGCCGAGCGCTTCGAGCGCCTCAAGCCCGACCTGGTGATCCTCGACCTGATGCTGCCGGGCAAGGACGGACTCACCCTGTGCCGCGAGTTGCGCCGCCACGACCGGGTGCCGATCCTGATCCTCACCGCCAAGGGCGAGAACATCGACCAGGTGCTGGGCCTGGAGATGGGCGCCGACGATTACGTGGTGAAGCCGGTGGAGCCTCGGGTGCTGCTGGCGCGGCTGGAGGCGCTGCTGCGCCGGTCCAAGTCCGCCCCGCTCGAGGTGCGCGACGCGCGCTTCTCGGCCGGGCGCCTCGCCATCGACGGCGCACGCCGCGCCGCCTCGATCGACGCCAATCCCGTCGAGCTCACCACCGGCGACTTCGACATCCTGTGGCTCCTCGCCTCGCGCCAGGGCACCGTGGTCACCCGCGACGAGATCCTGCGGGTGGTGAGAGGCATCGACTACGACGGCCTCGACCGGTCCATCGACGCACGCATCTGCCGCCTGCGCCGCAAGCTCCAGGAGGCGGGGGGCGCCGAGTCGATGATCAAGACCGTGCGCCTGCGCGGCTACCTCTTCGCCGGCGAGGGCTGAGCCCGGCGCGGTTCCATGCTGCGCCTCTTCCTCCGGCTCTACCTCCTGCTGATGCTGCCGGCGACGGTGGCGTTCGTGCTGCTGATGTACCTCACCGACCAGGTGATGGCGCAGCTGCACGTGGACCAGATGCGCGCACGCTCGGCCGGGGCCTTCGAGCGCGCCGAGCGCGTGATCGGCGACGAGCGCGTGCCCGACTGGCAGGGCCGCCTCAAGCTGATCGAGGAGACCTACCGCATCGAGCACACCATCGTGCCGTACTCCTCGGTCGCCGACGACTGGCTCATGTCGCCCTCGGAGCGCGAGCGCCTGCGCGATGGGCAGGTGGCGTTCCGCGACCGGCCCGGGGGCGGCCAGGTGTTCCTGAAGAAGCTGAAGGGCAGCGACCGGGTGCTGCGGATCGAATCCGTCGGCGCCTACGAATACCTGCGGCTCTACTACGCCATCATCATCGCGCTGGTGACGCTCGCGATGTGCGCGATCCTGTACCGGTGGGCGCGGCCGATCTGGCGCGACGTGGAGACGCTCAAGGGCGCCACCGCCCGGGTCGGCACCGGCGACTTCGGCGTCGACGCCCAGGTGAGCCGCGGCTCGCTCCTGGAGCCCATCGCCGCGGCGTTCAACGGCATGGCCGCGCGGGTGCAGGCGCTGCTGCAATCCCATCGCGACCTCGAGCAGGGGGTCGCACACGAGCTGCGCACGCCGCTCGCCCAGCTCAAGTTCGACCTCGAGCTCGCGCGCACCACGGCCGAAGCGGCCGAGCGCGACGAGCGCTTCGACGCCATGGCGCGCGACGTGGTGGAGCTGGAGGACCTGGTGAGCGAGCTGCTGGTGCTCGCGAACCTGCGCGAGGCGCCGCCCTACCAGCCGCGCGCGGTGCCCGCCGGCGAGTTGCTGGGCGAGGTGGTGCGCCGGGCGCAGGAGGAGATGCGGGCCGCGGGGCGCGAGGTCGCGATCGAGGGCCCGCGGCACCTGCCCGAGAGCCTCGTGTGCGATTCGAAGTACCTGTCGCGGGCGCTCATCAACGTGCTGCGCAATGCCGTGCGCTACGCCACATCCCGGGTGGCGCTCACCGTGGAGCGGGCGGGCGGGCGCACCACCATCAACGTGGACGACGACGGGCCGGGCGTGCCGCCCGACGCGCGCTCGCGGCTGTTCGAGCCGTTCACGCGCGTGGATACCAGCCGGGATCGCGGCAACGGGGGCGTGGGGCTGGGACTCGCCATCGTGAAAAGTGTCGCCGAATGGCATGGCGGCGAGGCGCGGATCTCGGACTCGCCGCTGGGCGGGGCGCGGGTTTCGATCAGCTGGTAATGGGGTCAGGTTAGTTTTCGATCCGTGTCCTGCCGGACACGAAATGACCGAAAACTAACCTGACCCCATTACCCCGCGACTTTCTTTCTCCGCCGCTTCGCGGGTGTGGGCGCCGGCGCGGGCGTCTCGCGGGCGCGCAGCCAGCGCTCGAATTCCGCCGCCGGTAGCGGGGGACACAGCAGGTAGCCCTGGCAGGCGCCGCAGCCCTCGCGCTCGAGGAACTCCAGCTGCGAGGCCTTCTCCACGCCCTCGGCCACGACGTCCAGGCCCAGGCCGCGCGCGAGCCCGATGACCGCGGAGACGATCGCCGCACCCCCGGCCGCCTCGCGCCCGCGGCCCGCGTCGATGTCGGCCACGAAGCCCTTGTCGATCTTGAGCACGTCCACCGGCAGGTGGCGCAGGTGCGACAGGCTCGAGTAGCCGGTGCCGAAATCGTCGATCGCGATGCGCACGCCCAGCGCGCGCAGTCGCGCCAGCACGACACTCGCGCCCTCGACGTCGCGCACCATGCTGGTCTCCGTGATCTCGAACTGCAGCCACGAGGGCTCGCAGCCGGTCTCGGCGAGGATGCGCTTCAGGTCCGCGACCATCGCCGTGTCCCGCAGTTGGCCCGCGGAGAGGTTCACGCACACGGTGATGTCGCCCATGCCCGCGTCGCGCCAGGACCGCGCCTGCCGGCAGGCGGCCTGCATCACCCACTGGCCGATGGCGTGTCCCAGGCCGCTCTCCTCGGCGAGAGGAATGAACCCCTGGGGGAGCATGAGCCCGCGCTCGGGATCGTGCCAGCGCAGAAGCGCCTCGGCGCGGCGCACCTTTCGGGTAGCGATGTCGATGATGGGCTGGTAGTGCAGCACCAGCTCGTCGTCGCGCAGCGCCCGGCGCAGCGCGATCTCCAGTTGCATGCGATGGGCGCGGCGCTCGCCCAGCTCGGCCGAGAAGGCGCGGAAGCCGTCGCGGCCCAGCTCCTTCGCGTGGTACATCGCGGCGTCCGCGTTCTTCAGCAGCGTCTCGCTGTCGTTGCCGTCCTCTGGGTACATGGCGAGGCCGAGGCTGCCGCTCACGTGGATCTCGTTGCCCTCCACCTGGAAGGGGCGGCGCACCTCGTCCAGGATCTTGCGCGCCACGCGGTCCGGGCCCTCGTCGTCGGGAAGGTCTTCCAGCAGCACCACGAACTCGTCCCCCGACACGCGCGCGAGGAGGTCCGACTGGCGCAGCGCCGCGCGGATGCGCCGCGCCAGCTCCTTCAGCAGCCCGTCGCCGATGCGGTGGCCGAGCGTGTCGTTCACGTCCTTGAAGTGGTCGAGGTCGAGGAACATCACGCCGACGCGGTGGCGCGTGCGGCGCGCGCGCGCGAGCGAGGCCTCCAGCCGGTCGTTCAGCAGCACGCTGTTGGGCAGTCCCGTAAGGCCGTCGTGCGTGGCCATGTACTGCAGGCGCTCCTCGGCCTGGATGCGGGAGGAGACGTCCTGGGCGAGGGTGAGGATCGAGACCAGGCGCCCGGCGTCGTCGCGCAGCGCCGAGTTGTGCCACTCGACCCAGATCACGGTGCCGTCCTTGCGGTAGTTGCGGTGCAGCAGCGTCGCCTGCCTGCCGGGGCCTTGCACCAGGCCCTCGAACATGCGCTCCACGGCCGCGCGGTCATCCTCGTAGACCAGCCGCCAGGCGCCGAGTGTGCGCCCGAGCGCCTCGGGGGCTTCCCAGCCGAAGATCGACCGCGCCTGCCCCGACCAGCGCACGATGCGCAGCTGCGGGTCCCACTCGACCACGGCGAGCGGGGTGCCGTCGAAGTGCGCCGAGAGGATGTCGTTGGCGCGCCGCAACTCCTCCTCGACCGCCTTCTGCTCGTGGATGTCGCTGGTGGTGGCGTAGTACCCCATGTAGCGCCCGTCGATGAAGCGCGGCGAGAGGCGCACCGTCATCCAGCGGCTGCGGCCGTCGGCGAAGCGCACCAGGCGCTCGACCGACACCGGCTCGCCTGCCTTCACGCGCGCGAGCACCGGGGCCATCAGCGCCCAGCGCTCGTCGCCCAGGACCTCGCCCACCTCGTGCCCGACGACCTCGGCGGCGGGGCGCCCGATGTAGTCGAGGAAGGCGTTGTTCACGTAGCGGTAGCGCGTGTCGGCGTCGACGAAGCACATCGGCGTGGGGATCGAGTCGATCACCTGGCGCAGCTGCCGCTCCTTGTCCTCGATGGCGGCGTGGGCGGAGCGGATCTCGTGCACGTCGGTGGAGACCACGTAGTAGCCCTGGACCAGGCCGATCGCGTCGATGCGGGGGGTGAGGCGCACGCGCATCCAGCGCTCCCCGCCCCCGGGGAGCTGCAACGCGCGCTCGTAGACGCTCTCCTGCGCGCATTTCACGCGCTCGATGTGGGGGGCGAGCTCGGCCACGAGCTCCGGCGGATAGACGTCCTTCGGGAACTTGCCGAGCGCGAACTCGCGCGTGAGGCCGCGGGTGGCCAGGAACACGTTGTTCACGAAGGTGCAGCCGCGCTGGAGGTCGATGTAGGCGATCGCCTCGGGGATGTTCTCGGCGAAGAAGCGCAGCTCCTCCTCGCGCTCCGCGAGCTGGGCCTGCGCCACCTTGATCTCGTGGATGTCGTGGGCCACCACGTACATCCCGCGCGTGCGGCCCTCGGCGTCGAAGTCGGGCACCGCCTTCACGTGGAACCAGCGCTCGGAGCCGTCGGGCACCAACACCCGCCGCTCGTAGGAGGCCTCCTCGCCGTGGTCGAAAACCCGCTGCGTGCGCTCCTTGATCCAGGCCGCGACCGGGGGTGAGATCACCTCCGAGGTGGTGCGCCCGATGATGTCCTCCACCCGCAGGCCGCGCTGCTCGGCGAAGTGGCGGTTGGCGAAGCGGATCACGCGGTCCGGGGTGAGGTAGGCCACCGAGTCGGGGATGCTGTCGGTAAAGAGGCGCAGCTGCGCTTCCTTGGCGCGCAGGCGCTCTTCTCCCAGCTTGATGTCGTGGATGTCGCTGCCGACGATGTAGTAGCCGTTGAAAGCGCCCTCGGCGTCCAGGATCGGCACCAGGTTCACCAGGTGCCAGCGCGCCTCGCCCCCGGGCGGTCCCACGCGCCGCTCGTAGCTGCAGGATTCGCCGCGCCGCAGGCGGTCGAGGAACGGGTCCACGTAGGCGCGGCTCGCCTCCTCGCCCAGCACCTCGCGCACGGTGCGCCCCACGTAGTCGGCGGCGGGCCCGCCGCGCAGCCGCACGAACACCTTGTTCACGAACGCGTAGCGCAGGTTTCGGTCGACCACCGCGATGGGCCCGGGGATGTTCTCGGCGAAGTGCCGCAGCTGCGCCTCCTGGCGCTCCAGCGCCTCGCGCATGCGGTGGTCCTGGTCCACGTCGAGCATCAGCGTGTAGAGGCCCTCGACGGTGCCGTCGCCGGCCACGTCGGGCACCAGGTGCACGCGTACCCAGCGCCTCTCGCCCCCGCGCATCGGCGCCAGGCGCTCGTAGGTGCGCTTCTCGCCCGCGAGCGCGCGCTCGATCTCGGGACGGATGCGCTCCACCGTCTCGGCGTCGAACACCTCGTCGATGCGCCGGCCGATCGCGTTGTCGGCGCTCGCCACCTCCCAGTCGAGGCCGGGCTGGTTGGCGAAGCGGAACCGCAGGCCGCGGTCGATGTAGCTCATCGGCACGCCGATGTTGTCGATCACCAGCTGCAGGCGCTTCCTCTCGCCGATCAACGCCTCCCGCAGGCGATGGTCGTCCTCGATGTCCATCACCACCACGAGGATCCCGCGCACCTCGCCCGCCGCGTCGCGATCGGGGATCACGTGCCCGCGCACGCGGCGCCTGCCCCCGGGGAGCTCGGCTTCGCGCTCGTAGCTCACGGCCTCGCCGGCGAGCGCCCGCGCGACGAACGGGGCGACGAACGCGAGCGTTTCCTTCGGCGCGATGTTGGCGTAGGTCTCGCCGATCATCGCCTCTGCGCTGCGTCCCGCCCACTCGAGGCTGGGACGGTTGGCGAAGCGGATCACCCCGGCACGGTCGATGTAGGTGATCGGCAGCCCCACGGAGTCGGTGATGAGCGAGAGCTGCCGCTCGCGGTCGGCGAGCGCCTGCTCCGCATCGACCAGCTGCTGCACGTCCACCAGCACGATCACCACGCCCACCACCTCGCCGCCGGCGCCGCGCAGCGGCATGTAGTGGGCGCGCACCCAGAGCCCGGTGTGGGGCCCGTGCATGGTCTGGCGGTTGAAGACCACCGCTTCGCCGGCCATCGCGCGGAGGTAGTTCTCGCGCCGCGGGTCGCTCGCGCGGGTGCGGGGGAACACGTCTTCCAGCGTGAGGCCGACGAATCCCGACGCCTCGCGCCCGAAGTGGTGCAGGTAGCGCGCGTTCACGTAGCGGTAGGTGCGGTTCGCGTCGACCACCGCCGCCGGCAGGCCGAGCAGGTCGAAGCCCGGGGCGAGCTCAGCCAGGCGGGCTGCCAGCTCGTCCGTCGGGGCGTCCGGGCGCGTGTCCATGGCCTGCATTTTCCCTCTGGAGGACGGTAAACTGCCATCAGCGTTTCCACAATCGCCCGGAAGCCGGTTGCACCTGTAACCGAGCGCCCCCGGGCCGCCCCCATGAACCTACATCGCCTCCTCCAGGAACGCGACCGCGCCGGGCGTCCGGTGCGGGTCGTCCTCATCGGCGCCGGCAAGTTCGGCTCCATGTACCTTTCCCAGGTCCCGCGGACCCCGGGCATCCACCTGCTCGCCGTTGCGGACCTCGCGCCCGACCGCGCGCGGGCCTCGATGGCGCGCGTGGGATGGGCGGCCGAGGCCTGCGCGGCGGGCTCGTTCGACGCGGCGCTGCGGGATGGAACCACCTTCGTCACCGACGACACGATGGCCGCCATCGCTCATCCCGCCACCGAGGTGGTGATCGACGCCACCGGGCACCCCGCCGCCGGCATCGCGCACGTCCTCGCCTGCTGCAGGAACGGCAAGCACGTGGTGATGGTGAACGTCGAGGCCGACGCCCTCGCGGGCCCGCTCCTCGCCCGGCGCGCCCGGGAAGCGGGCATCGTCTATTCGCTCGCCTACGGCGACCAGCCCGCCCTCATCTGCGAGCAGGTGGACTGGGCGCGCGCCGCCGGCTTCCGCGTGGTCGCCGCCGGCAAGGGCACCAAGTACCTCCCGGCGTACCACGCCTCCACGCCGCAGACGGTGTGGGGGCATTACGGCTTCAGCGAAGAGATGGTCGCCCAGGGCGACTTCAACGCGCAGATGTTCAATTCCTTCCTCGACGGCACCAAGAGCGGCCTGGAGATGGCGGCGGTGGCCAATGCCACCGGCCTCACCCCGGCGCCCGAGGGCCTCGGCTTCCCGGCGTGCGGCGTCGACGACCTGCCCCGCATCCTGAGGCCGCTGTCCGAGGGCGGGACGCTGCACCACGCCGGGCAGGTCGAGGTGGTGTCGAGCATCGAGCGCGATGGCCGCCCGGTATTCCGCGACCTGCGCTGGGGCGTCTACGTCACCTTCGCGGCGGACCACGAGTACGTGCGACGCTGCTTCCAGGAGTACGGGATCGTCACCGATCCGTCGGGGGAGTACGCCGCGATGTACAAACCCAGCCATCTGATCGGCCTGGAGCTGGGCGTGAGTGTCGCGAGCGTCGCGGTGCGCGGCGAGGCCACCGGGGCTCCCACCGGCTGGCGCGGCGACTGCGTCGCCACCGCCAAGCGGGCGTTGAAGGCGGGCGAGGTGCTCGACGGCGAGGGCGGCTGCACCGTGTGGGGCAAGCTCATGGCGGCGACGGATTCCGCCTCCCGCCGCGCGCTTCCCATCGGGCTCGCGCACCGCGTGAAGTTGAAGCGCGACCTGCCGGAGGGCGCCACGGTGAGCTGGGACGACGTCGAGTACGATGCCGCGAGCGAGGCGGTGAAGGTGCGCCGCGAGATGGAGCAGGTGTTCGGCGCGCGGGTGGCGCGTGAAGACCGGGTGACGGCGTGAGGGCGGTGGTGGTGGCCGCACTCCTCGCGGCACTGCCCGCCGCCGCCGAGGTCACCGCGCGGGACGCCTGGGCCCGCGGCACGGTCGCGGGGCAGAAGTCCTCGGGCGCCTTCGTCGTCCTCACCAGCACCGAGGACGCCAAGGTGGTCGCGGTGAAATCGCCGCTGGCGAAGTCGGCCGAGATCCACGTGACCGAGGCGCACCAGGGAATGATGCACATGCACGCGGTGGAAGCGCTGGCACTGCCGGCGAACACCCCGGTGGAGTTGAAGCCCGGGGCGCACCACGTGATGCTGATGGGCCTCACCCGCACGCTCGGCGCGGGCGACACGGTGCCGCTCACCTTCATCGTGGAAGACGCGCGGGGAAAGCGCACCAGCGTCGAGGTCAAGGCACCGGTCCGACCGCTCGGGCAATGAAGCTCGCCACGCGCCTCGCGCAGCAGGGGCGCGCGGTCGCGCACGAGCCGCGCACCGTGAACCTCCCGGTGGCGCGCGCCTCCACGGTGGTGTTCGAGTCGCTCGCCGCGATGGCGGAGGCGCAGCGCCGCTTCGATGCCGACGAGGTGGTCGCGACTTACGGCATCGCCAACATGCCGCTGCGCGCCGCCTTCGAGGAGCTGATGGTGGCGATCGAGGGCGGGCACCGCGCCGCCACCTTTCCCACCGGGCTCGCCGCCGTTGCCACCGCGATCCTCGCGGCCGTCGGCGCCGGCGACCACATCCTGGTGGCCGACAGCGTCTACGGGCCGACGCGCCGCTTCTGCGAGCGCCTCGCCCGGCGCTTCGGGGTGGAGGCCACGTTCTACGATCCGCTCGTGGGCGCCGGCATCGAGGCGCTGCTGCGCCCCAACACGCGCGCGGTGTATTTG
The DNA here is from genome assembly GCA_031375445.1 of Burkholderiales bacterium. GTDB lineage: Bacteria > Pseudomonadota > Gammaproteobacteria > Burkholderiales > Usitatibacteraceae > Usitatibacter. Next base: position 13,794 of record JANMHV010000249.1, read on the forward strand.
GAGACCCCGGGCTCCAACACGTTCGAGGTCCAGGACCTTCCCGCGATCGCGGCGGTGGCCCATGACCATGGCGCGCTGGTGATCCAGGACAATACCTGGGCCACGGGCGCCTTCTACCCCGCGTTCCAGCATGGCGCGGACCTGGTGGTGCAGGCGGCCACCAAGTACCCGGCGGGACACTCGGACCTGCTGATGGGGGCGGTGGTGGCCAACGAGCGCGCGTGGCCGCAACTGCGCGAGACCGCCCGCGACCTGGGACAGAACGCGAGCCCCGACGACCTTTACCTCGCGCTGCGCGGCATGCGCACCCTGGCGGCACGGCTCGAGCGCCACCAGTCGAGCGCGCTCGCGATCGCACGGGCGTTGCAGTCGAACCCGGCGGTCGCGCGCGTGCTGCACCCGGCGCTGCCCGACGATCCCGGGCATGCGCTCTGGAAGCGCGACTTCACCGGCTCCACCGGGCTCTTCGGCGTCGAGCTGGCACCCTGCGAGCCGCAAGCGATCGCGGCATTCATCGAGGGCCTCGAGCACTTCGCCCTCGGCTACAGCTGGGGCGGCTACGAGAGCCTCATCGTGCCGGCACGCGCGGGCGGTCGCACTGTGCGGCCGTGGCGTGGCGGGCCCCTGGTGCGGCTGCAGGTGGGGCTCGAGGACCCCGCCGACCTGCTCGCGGATCTCGAGCGCGGGCTGGCGAAGCTCTCGCGCGCTTGAAGCCCGATCCCCTCGCCGAGGCGATCGGGCAGTCGATCGGGCGCGCGCTCGGCGTGCGCTTCCACGTGGAGGAGGCGACCCCCGTGGGCGGCGGCTCCATCCATGCCGCGATGCGCATCGAGGGCACGTTCCCGGATGGCGCGCGGATCTGCTTCGCGAAGACCCACGAAGCCGGGAAGGCCGCGATGTTCGCGGCCGAGGCCGCGGGCCTCGCGGCATTGCGCGCAACGGGCGCGGTGCGCGTGCCCGACGAGATCGCCCGCGGCGACGATGGGGAGCATGCCTGGCTCGCGCTCGAATGGCTCGACCTGGTGCCCCTCGACGCCGCCTCCGGCGAACGCTTCGGCAAGGCGCTGGCCGCGCTGCACCGCCAACCCCGGGAGCGCTTCGGCTGGGAGTCGGATAACTTCATCGGCGCGACCCCGCAGGCCAACGGCTATTGCGACGACTGGCTCGAGTTCTTCCGCGCCCGGCGGCTGCAGCCGCAACTGCGCCTCGCGGCGAAGAACCGGCTGCCCTCGCGCATGATCGACCGCGGCGAGCGGCTGCTCGCCGATTGCGGCGCCTTCTTCCGCCATCACGTTCCGCCGAAGAGCCTCCTGCACGGCGACCTCTGGGGCGGCAACGCGGCAGCACTCGCCGACGGCACGCCGGCGTGCTTCGATCCCGCGGTCTACGTGGGCGACCGCGAGGCGGACGTGGCGATGACCGAGCTCTTCGGCGGCTTTCCCGCGGACTTCCTCTCCGCGTACCGGGAGGCGTGGCCGCTTCCCGACGAGTACCGCACGCGGCGCGATTTCTACAATCTCTACCACGAGCTGAACCACGCGAACCTGTTCTTCGGCGACTACGTGGCCCAGGCCGCGCGCTCCATCGAGCGCCTGGTGGCGGAGATCCGCTAGGGCTTACGGCCTCGCGAATTCCGGCTCGACGGAGTAGATTGAACGCATGCCCGCACCCGACAGCTCCCCTACCACGCGCATCCTCGTCGTCGACGACAACGAGGATGCGGCCGACAGCCTCGCGACCCTGCTCGACGTGATGGGCTACCAGGTTCGCGTCGCCTACGACGGCCCGGAGGCGATCGAGGCGGCGGACGCATTTCGTCCCGAGGTGGGGCTGCTCGACATCGGCCTGCCGCGGCTGTCGGGTTACGACATCGCCCGGCACATCCGCTCCACGCGCGGCGAGAACGTGCTGCTGGTCGCGATTACCGGCTGGGGGCAGGAAGACGATCGGCGCCGCGCCCGCGAGGCCGGCTTCGACCACCACTTCACCAAGCCCGCCGACCTCGAGCGCCTCATGGCGGTCATCTCGCAGGAGCTCTCGGCGCGCCATTCGGGCCAGCCGGGATGAACCGGCGACCCGCCTTCCCGAGAGCGTGAGCGCCGCGGGGCTCGACACGCCGCGCCTCGTGCTGCGGCAGTGGCGGGAAGCGGATCGTGGGTCCTTCGCCGCGATCAATGCGGACCCCGCCGTCATGGAATTCTTTCCATCGCTCCAGGATCGCGCCGCGAGCGACGCCATGATCGACGGCTGGCGCGCGCAGATCGACGCGCAGGGTTGGGGCAACTGGGCGGTGGAGCGACGCGACAGCGGCGAGCTCGCGGGCTTCGTGGGACTCACGCGGCCCCGTCGCGCGCTGCCTTTCACGCCCTGCGTCGAGGTCGGCTGGCGGCTGGGCCGGGCGCATTGGGGCCGGGGATTCGCCACCGAGGCCGCGCGCACGGCGCTCGCGTACGGCTTCGAGAATGCCGGGCTCGCCGAAATCGTTTCCTTCACCGCGCTCGTGAACCGCCGCTCCGTGGCGGTGATGGAGAAGATCGGCATGGCGAACGCGCGCGCCGATTTCGACCATCCGGCCTTGCCGGAGGGCCACGTGCTGCGGCGGCACTGCCTGTACCGACTGCGCTCGGAAGATTGGCGCCGCGATCCGGTGGCGCTCGTGGCCTTCGACCCCGCGATGGCCGCGGCGCTGGTGCCGATGTGGCGCGAGAGCTTCGAGGCGGCGCTCGGCATCCACGATCCCCATCCCCTCGTCGAGCAGCAGGCGTACCTGCTGGAGCACGTGGCGCCTTTCAACTCGATCCGGGTCGCCGTGCGCGGCGGGGAGATCGTGGGGTTCATCGCCGCCTCTCCGCGCGGGATCGCGCAGCTGTACGTGCGCCGCGGCTACCAGCGCCTGGGCCTGGGCACGCGGATGCTGCGGTGGGCGCAGGAGCGTTCCGACGGCTGGCTGCAGCTCCATACTTTCGCGCGCAACGCTGCCGCCCGGGCGTTCTACGAGCGGCACGGCTTCCGCGCGACCGCCCATGGCTTCGAGCCCCGCTGGCAGCTCGATGACGTTCGCTACGAGTGGTCGCGACCATGAGCATCGCCGCAAGCATCGCCGCGGTGATCGGGGTCGCGTTGGCGCTCGCGGCCTGGAAGCACGACGTGGTGGTCGAGAAAATCCTCTACTGGCGCTACTGGCAGGCGCTCGCCCCCGCGATGGCGCGGCCGGAGGCGACTCCCGGAGAGGCGAATCGCGAGGACCTGGATTACCTCGCGCGGCTTCCCGAAGTCGATCGCAGCTTTACGCCCGCGACCCGCGCGGAATACGCGCGCCGGATCGCCGCACTGCGTGCGCGCGCGGAGGTCCTCATGCCCGCGGAGTTCCTGATGGGTGTCGGCCATGCGGTGGCCGCGGCCGGCAACGGCCACACGCAGCTCGACCCGGCCACTTGGCGCGAACGGCTCGCGAGCTCCCCGGTGCGCTTCGCCTGGCTCGCGGGCGAGCTGCGCGTGGTGCGTGCGATGGCGGCGCACCGGGAGCTGCTCGGGGCCCGTGTGGTTTCGATCGCGGGTGCGGAGCCTGAAGTGCTGCTGCGGGAGTTGCGGGCCTTCGTGAGCGGCACGCCGGAGCGCGCCCGCGCGCTCTCGCCGCTGCTGCTCGAGTCCTCCGAGGCGGTTGCCCTCCTGCGCCCGGGCGCGCCGCGCGATCACCTGGTGCTGCGCATCCGCGACGCGACGGGGGCGCAGCGCGAGGTGGAGCTGCCGGCCCGCGCGCCGGGAGCCGGGCCCGCCGCCTCCAAGCCCGGCCGCGTGCTGGCGCCCGAGCCGATTCCGGGCGAGGGGGATGGCTGGGTCGCGGTACTCGCGCCGGCGACCACACCCGAGAGCCTGAAGGAGGCCGGGCGCCTGCTGCATGCCGCGAAGCTCGCGGACGGCGTGCTGTATCTCCATCCCTGGCGCGTGAGCCGCGGCTTCAACGCCGATGTCGGGCGCGGCATCGATGCGGCGCTGGGCAAGGAAGGCGAGCCGCGCTGGCGCCGCATCGTGCTCGACCTGCGCTTCGACGATGGCGGCGAATACCCGATGGTGTATCGCGCGATCCGCCGCATCCCGGAGCGCCTCGCCGCCGACGGGCGGCTCGCGATCCTCACCGACGAGACGACGTATTCGGGCGCCATCATCGTCGCCGCGCTCGCCAGGTCCTTCGCCGGCGCGCGCGCGGATCTTCGGCAGCCGCGCCGGCGACGGCCTCGCGTTCTGGGCGGAGGGGACCCACCTCGACCTGCCGCACTCGAAGCTGCGGGTGCACATCGCCACCGGCTTCCACGACTGGGCGAACGGTTGCCGCCAGATCGATTGCTACTGGCCCAATTTCGTGCGCGGCGTGGCGGTGGGCAGCATCGAGCCGGACGTCGCGTCGCGCTGGGGCTACGACGACTACGCGCGCGGGGTCGATGCCGTGCTCGCCGAGGCGTTGCGATAGCGGCCCCGGTTTAGAATCGCGCCATGTCGCAACGAACCTGGGACACCGTCGACCAGTACTTCGCCTCGGCCCTCGCCCTGGAGGATCCCGTCCTCACGGCAGCGCTGGCCGCCAGCGAGGCGGCGGGGCTGCCCGCGATCAGCGTCTCGCCGCCGCAGGGCGCGATGCTCAACCTCTTCGCTCGCATGGTGGGCGCGCGCCGCATCCTCGAGATCGGCACGCTGGGCGGCTACAGCGCCATCTGGCTCGCTCGCGCCCTGCCCGCCGGCGGGCGGCTCGTCACGCTGGAGCTCGACCCGAACCACGCCGCGGTGGCGCTCGCGAACCTGCGCGCGGCCGGGCTCGACGACAAAGTGGAGGTGCGCGTCGGCGCCGCCTCCGAGACTCTGGCGCGCCTGCATGCCGAGGGCGTGGAGCCCTTCGACCTCGTGTTCATCGATGCCGACAAGGCCTCAAACGCGTTGTACCTCGAGTGGGCGTTGCGCATGGCGCGGCCGGGCACGCTCATCGTGATCGACAACGTGGTGCGCCGCGGCGCGGTGGCCGATGCCGGGACCGCCGACGAGAATGTGCGCGGCGTGCGCCGCGCGATCGAGCTCCTCGCGTCGAGCCCGCGCCTCGACGCCACCGCGATCCAGACCGTGGGCCTCAAGGGCTACGACGGATTCGCGATGGCCCTCGTCACGGGCCCATGAACCGCCTCGCCGGATACCGCCTCGTCCCCATCGACCTCGCGCGCCACCTGGAAACCTGCCGGGCGTTCCATCGCGGCATGCTGGTGGAGAGCTTCGGCGGCGTCGAGGGGTTCGAGGCGGACCTGGGTCATGCCTACGAGGCGCAACTGCGCGAGCGCTGCGCCCGGATGCCCGAGGGCAACGCGCACCTCTGGCACGGCGGGGAGATCGTGGGCCAGACCGAGATGCGGCTTCTCGACGAAGAGGCGGGCGTCGGCTACGTGAACCTCTTCTACCTGGTGCCGCAGGCGCGCGGGCTGGGCCTGGGCCGCGTGCTCCACCAGCACGCCGCGGCGGTGCTCACGGCGCGCGGGATGCGCTTGATGCGGCTGTCGGTGAGCGTCCGCAACGAGGCGGCGATCGCGTTCTACCGGGCGCTGGGTTGGCGTGCGGTGGGCATGCGCCCCAACCGGGAGCCGATGCACGTGATGGAGTATCGCCTGTGATCCGGCTCGCGACCGCGGCCGACGCGGCCGCCATCCACGCGATCTACGTGCCGATCGTGCGCGATACCGTGATCTCCTTCGAGCTCGAGCCGCCAGCCGTCGACGAGATCGCCGCGCGCATCGAGAAGACGCTGGCGATGTTCCCGTGGCTCGTCGACGAGCGCGACGGGGTAATCGCCGGCTACGCCTACGCGAGCCGGCATCGCGAGCGCACCGCCTACCAGTGGTCGGTCGATGTCTCCTGCTACGTGCGCGAGGATGCCCGCGGCCGGGGGGTGGGCAAGGGGCTCTACCGCGCGCTGCTCGCGATCCTTCGCCGGCAGGGCTTCCAGGGCGCCTTCGCCGGCATCGCGCTGCCCAATGCGGGAAGCGTGGCCCTGCACGAGTCGGTGGGGTTCGTCTTCGTCGGCCGCTACCGCGACGTGGGATTCAAGCTCGGGCGCTGGCACGACACCGGATGGTGGCAGTGCCGGCTGGGCGAGCCCGCCGCGGACCCGGCGCCGCCGCTACGCTTCAGTCAGCTCGGGCCGGGGATACTCGACCAGGCGTGAGGCCCGGCGCTCGAACGCGTCGCGCTTCGCCAGCAGGCGTTCCTGCCGGCGCGTGATCAGCGGGTAATGGCGTAGCGCCGCCAGCCGGTCGTGCGCGGGCCAGCACGATTTCGCGTTGGTGACCCACTCGGCCGGGTCTATGCGCCGCAGGTCGAAAGCCGAGGTGTAGCTGCGCAGCGTCTTCTGCCCGCGGCGATTCGAGTACTCGTGGAAGTACGAGAGCGCCAGCTCGCGCAGCGTCCTGTAGATGGGATCGCGATAGCGCAGCGGCGCGCCGTTGGTCTTCGAGATGGCGCCCCACGCCCCGGCGCGGCGGAAAAGCGCGATCACGTGGGGGTAGTCGCTCAGGTCGCAGTCGAGGTGCATCACCCACGGTGGGTCGCCATTCACCCACAGCGCGCATGCCGCGAGCATCGCGCCCTCGATGCAATGGGCGCGGCGCTGGCGCAGCACCTCGCGCACGGACAGCACCGTCTCGCCATCGAGCTCGTGGTTGATCGGCACCGCGTTGAGGAACGCCTGGATCCGCTCCGGAGAATCGAGCCGCCGCAGCACCGCGACCTCAGCGGGCATGAGCCCGAGGTCGGTGAGGCGCGCATTGCCGTTTCGCTTCTGCATCGATGGGCCTCCGCTGGCGCGGCCCGGCGAGCCGCGCGCTTGCGCGACGATAGATCAACTCGGGC
>JANMHV010000264.1:0-1768 GCA_031375445.1 Burkholderiales bacterium
CGGCAACGGCACCACAAAGGACACGAAGGATCACAAAGGTCCACGAAGGAAAGCAAAAGAAGGATTCAACGAAAAAGAATATTCATCGTGCACGCCGAAGATCGCATTGGCGTTGAATCCTCTCTTTGCTTTTCCTTTCCTTTGCTTTGCTTGCCTTTGTGGACCTTTGTGATCCTTCGTGTCCTTTGTGGTGGCGTTCGCGGTAATTCTTAGAATAAAGAAATGAGCCAAGGCTTCCTTTCCAAGTTCACCTTCGGCCACGCCGGCATGCGCCGGCTGCTGAACATCTGGCCGCCCTTTCGCGCCGCGGGCATCCGCGTACGCGAGATCGCGCCCGATTTCCGCAGTGCCACGGTCGAGCTGCGCATGCGGCTCCTCAATCGCAACTACGTCGGCACCCATTTCGGCGGCTCGCTCTTCGCCATGACCGACCCCTTCTTCATGATCATGATGATGAAGAACCTCGGGCCCGAGTACCTGGTGTGGGACAAGTCGGGCACGGTGCGCTTCCTCAAGCCCGCGCGGGGAACCGTGGTCGCGAAATTCCACTTGCCGGAGGAGGCGGTGGCGCGTGCGCGAGAGCTCACCGCCGCGGGTGAAAAGCACGAGCCGCAGTTCAAGGTCGACATCGTCGACGCAACCGGCGTGGTGGTGGCGGACGTCGAGAAGACGCTCCATATCCGGAGAAAGAAGACTTGATGGACACGAAGCACTGGAAGCTCGCGGTCGATGGCGACAGCCTCGCCTGGCTCACCTTCGACCGCGCGGGGGCGGGCACCAACACCTTCTCCAGCGAGGCGCTGCGGGAGTTGGGCGCCATCGCCGACCACCTCGCCGCGATGCCGCCCAAGGGGCTCGCCATCCTCTCGGCCAAGGACAACGGCTTCGCCGCCGGCGCCGACATCGAGGAGTTCACGCGCCTCGCGGACCCCGACGAGGCGATGGCCTTCACGGTGCTCGGCAACGAGGTGTTCGACAAGATCGAGAAGCTGCCCTTCCCGACGGTCGCGATGATCCACGGCTTCTGCATGGGCGGCGGCACGGAGCTGGCGCTCGCCTGCCGCCATCGCGTGATGGACGACGGGCCGAAGACGCGCATGGGGCTGCCCGAGGTGCTGATCGGCATCGTGCCGGGATGGGGTGGCGCCAAGCGCATGCCGCCGCTCATCGGTGCGGCGGCGGCCCTCGACCTCATGCTCACCGGCCGCAGCGTCGATGGTCGCAAGGCGAAGGCCCTCGGTTTGGTCGATGCCGTGACGCCGCGGCGCCACTTCGAGAATGCCGCCCGCAAGATCCTCCTCGAAAAGCCGCCCCGTCATGTTCCCGGCTTTGCCGCCGCCGTCACCAACTGGCCCGGCGCGCGCTCCCTGGTCGCGCGCATGTCGGCGAAGAAGGTGGCGCAGAAGGTGCGGCGCGACCAGTACCCGGCGCCCTACGCGATCATCGAGTTGTGGCGCGACTTCGGCGGCGACGTGCGCAACGTGCCGAAGGAGCATCCCGCGTCGATGGCGAGCCTCTTCTTCCATCCGACCACCAAGAACCTGATCCGGCTCTTCGTGCTGCAGGATCGGTTGAAGGCGTTCGGCAAAGAGCAAAGTGCTCCCTCCCCCTTGGGGGAGGGTCGGGGAGAGGGTTACCGCTCGACCCTCCCCCCGCCCCCTCCCAAGGGAGGGGGAGAAGTTTCCCCGGGGATAGAACACCTCCACGTCATCGGCGCCGGCGCCATGGGCGGCGACATCGCCGCGTGGTGCGCGCTGCGAGGCATCAC
>JANMHV010000307.1:0-19503 GCA_031375445.1 Burkholderiales bacterium
ATGGGGTACTGAGATGGTCGCAGATGAAAAGTTGCGGTCGGAAACATGAGTTGACGTCAGCTGGTATGAACACCAGCCCTTATCCGCGGCTATCTCAGTACCCCATCTGCGGCCATCTGTGTCGCCTGCTTTTGCTGCTCGAATCAATCTCCCCCGTGCGCGTCGCGAGAGTCGGACGGCGCCTCGGCCCGCTCGAACATCCCGTAATCGCGCATCACCGTAGCCACCCGCAGCCGGTAGTCCGCGAAGATGCCGCCGCGTCCAGAGGCCTGCACGCCACGATGGGCCTCGACGTTGCGCCACTGCCGCACCGCCTCCTCGTCGCGCCAGAAGGAGAGCGACAACACCTTGCCGGGGTCGGTGAGGCTCTGGAAGCGCTCGATGGAGATGAACCCTTCCACATGGGCCAACAGCGGCTTCAAGCTCGCGGCGGCGTCGAGGTAGTCCTGGGTGCGGCCCTCGGCGGGGACGACTTCGAAGATCACGGCGATCATGCAGGCTCCACGTTCTCGCAGAAGGTGCGTTCCTCCCGCAGGATAAAGCGCTTCTCGCGCGCGAAGGCGAAATTGGCCTGCCCCTCGGGGTCGGCCTTCAATCGCGCGCGATAGGCCTCGTAGTCGGCGAGGCTCGAAAACGCGATGAGCCCCCACGCCACGTCGTTGGTCCCCTCGTGGGGCAGGAAGTAGCCGGTGAGGTCGCCGCCGCAGCGCGGGATGATGGCGAGCCAGCGGCGCGCGTAGGCCTCGAAGGCGTCGCGCTGGAACGGATCGACCTGGTAGCGGATGAAGCAGGTGAGCGTTTTCATGCCGCCACGATAGCCCCGACAGCGCTCCCGATGGTTCGGCCGGCGACGAACCATCGCAAGCGCGTCCGGTGCACAATGCCGGCATGAAGGACGGACCCTCCATCGCCCGCGTGGCGTCGCTGATCGGCGACCCGGGCCGCGCCGAGATCCTGACCGCACTCATGGGCGGCCAGGCGCTCACCGCCACCGAACTCGCCCACGTGGCCGACGTCACCAAGCAGACCACGAGCGGCCACCTGGCCAAGCTGCTCGACACGCGCCTCGTGGCGGTCGAGCGCCAGGGGCGCCACCGCTACTACCGGCTGGCCGATCGCGACGTCGCGCAACTGCTGGAAAGCCTGATGGGGGTCGCGCAGCGCGCGGGCGCGGTGCGCCTCGCGACGAGCCCGCGCGAGCCGGCGCTGCGCAAGGCGCGAGTCTGCTACGACCACTTGGCCGGCGACCTGGGGGTCATGGTCTACGACGGGATGGTGGGTCGCGGCGTGCTGAGCGTCGAAGGGAACGCGGTGGAACTCACGCGCAAGGGCGAGCGCTTCTGCCGCGAGCACGGCATCGACCTCGAGGCGGCCAGCGCCTCTCGCCGCCCCCTCTGCCGCATGTGCCTCGACTGGAGTGTCCGCCGCCATCATCTCGCCGGTTCGCTGGGTGCCGCGCTGTTGGCCCATTGCTTCGGGCACGGATGGGCGAAACGCGTGAAGGGCTCGCGGGTGGTGGCGTTCACTGCCGCGGGCGAGCGGGCGCTGGTGGAGCGCTTCGCTCCATGAAGCGCGATGCGATCTGCTACCTGGTCGCCATCGCCGCGGGCATCGCGATCTGGGTAGGCATCTGTGCCGCCACCGGAAGGCGCGAGGCGTGGGATTCGCGCCTCTACTGGATCGTGGGCTTGCCGCTCGCCTACGCGGTCTCGGGAGTGCTCGCCCTGGTGCAGCCCCGCAACGCGTGGCGCTGGGCGGTGACGACTTTCCTCGCGCAATTCGTCGCGATGGTGGTTCTCGCGAAGGGCGGCGGGATGTGGCCGCTGGGGTTGATCCTGATGCTGGTGCTCGCGGTGCCGGGCGTGCTGCTCGGCAATTTCATCGCGCGGCGGCTTTCGAAACCCGGACCCCCGGCCGCTCCTACCGTGGAGTGAGGCGCCCGGTGCGCGGATCGATCGCGCCGCCCGGGATCTCGTGGAGCATGTTGCCGGTGCGCGGGTCGAAGGAGACCGGCCCCGCGGGCGCCGCCGGGATGCTGCTGCGAAGGTCGATGCGCGCCTTCGGCGGGTCGATCACCTCGATGCGCGCCACGCCCGGCATGGAAATGGGCGAGTGGGGCGCGGGGATGACGGTCGTCGGCACCACGTCGACGGCGGCGCGCGCGGGCCGGGTGGGCTTCTCGTCCGTGGCGCGGCCTCGGGCCTGGCCGGCGGGACTCCTCAGCAGCCCGGACAGCTCTTCCCGTGCGGCCTCGCGTTGGACAGCGCTGGAATCGCGCGCCGAGAGCACGCCCTGGAGCTCGCGCATGCGCGTGGCCACACCATCGGGCGGCGGCCACGCGGGGGATTCGACGGCGAGGACCGGCAGGCAGGTGAGCGCGAGGAGGAGGAGGGCGATGACTCCGCGCGCCGCCACGCCTAGCCCTTCTTGAGCGGCGGGTACTTCTCGCCCGCCTCGACCCGCACCGGGAGGATGTTCTGCTTCGGCGGCAGCGGGCAGGTGGTGTACTCGCTGAAGGCGCAGGGCGGGTTGTACGCGCGATTCAGGTCCAGCATGAACCGCTCGTTGGGCGCGGGCTTCTTCTCGACGTAGAGGAAGCGGCCGCTGCCGTAGGTGGTATCGCCGGCGGTCTTGTCCTTGAAGATGATGAAGAGACCCTCGTCGTCGCCCACCACGTCGAAGCGGTGCGGGCGCCCGTTCAACTCGAACTCCACGTAGCCCGGCGCCGATTCGTCGGAGACTTCGTCCAGCACGTTCACGATCGAGACCTTGCGGGGCGGATCGTAGGGGACGAATTTCGCCGCGACGCGATAGTTGTCGTCGACGCCGTACCAGACGCGGCCGCCGAATTTCTTGCGAACCTCGCTCTCATTGTCGGCGAGACGCAGCACGTACTTGCCCTCGCGCTCGATCACGTGGAAGTGTGCGCGGTTGCCGTAGCTCACCCAGTCGCGATTTTCCGTGGAGGTGGTCATCATCCGCTCGGTGAACTCGCCGTCGGAGGCCTTCATCTTCAGGCCCTCGACGGTCTTCACCGTGACGCCGCGGCCGGGCTCCACGAACACCGAGCCCATGCCGGCGGGCCCCGCGCCCTTGGGGAACACCACGTCGTTGGTGGGGGCGGTGCCGAAGCGGTTCTCGCCGGGCTTGAGCACGTAGCGCCCGGAGAGGGTGAGCCAGCCGCGGTCGCGCTTCAGGCTCTCCTCGGATTTCTTGCGCCAATCCTCGACGGTCTTGCGATAGGCGGGGTCGACCGCCACGCCCTGGGCAAGGGCGGCGGTGGCGAGGGTCGTTGCGACAAGGGCGGCGAGGAGTTTCATGGGGCACCGGGTGAGGATTGGACCTTCGTAAATTGTATTAGGTTCGGGGAGTGATGCGGGCGCGAATCTGGGGGGACGCAGATGGCCGCAGATGAAGGCAAGGGCGATAACCGCGGATTCAATGAGTGAAAATCTCCCAGACTCCAATCGCCAGCCACGATCAACTTGAGCATCATCTTGCCCTTATCGCTTTGCCTTCATCTGCGGCCATCTGCGTCCCCCCAGATTCGCGCTCGTATTACTCCAGGGCGGCCAGCACGTCTTCGGGCGCCAACAATTCCAGGCAATTCGTGTGACCCAGTGGACACACCCGCGCGAAACAAGGGCTGCAGGAGAGCCGCAGCGAGATCACGCGCGCCTTCTCCGACAGCGGCGGCGTGAACGCCGGGCTTGATGACCCGAAGAGGGCCGCCATCGGCCGGTCGAGCGCCGCGGCGATGTGCATCAGGCCCGAGTCGTTGCTCACCACCCGGGAGGCGAGGGACATCAAGTCGATGGCGTCCCCGAGCGAGGTGCGCCCGGCGAAGTCGAGGCAGGCGCCGCCCGAGAGCGCCTGGATCTCGGCGGTCACCTCGGCATCCTTCCCCGATCCCAGCAGCCACACCTGCTCGCCGCGCGCCACGAGGGTGCGGGCGAGGGCCGCGAAATGCCGTGCCGGCCAGCGCTTGGCGGGGCCGTACTCCGCACCCGGGGCGAAGGCGGCGATGGGGCGCGCGACGTCGATGCCCAGGCGCGCCACCAGCGCCGCACGCGCGGCCTCGTCGATGGTGAGGCGCGGGGCGGCCAGCGGGCGCGAGAAGGCCTCGCCCGGCGCGTCGGCGAGCGCCGCGTAGCGCTCCACGATGAGCGGCAGCGCCGTCTCGTCCAGCTGGCGGACGTCGTTCAGCAGCCCGTAGCGCCACTCGCCGCGATAGCCGGTGCGCTTCGGGATCCCGGCGAACCAGGGCACCAGCGCCGACTTCAAGCTGTTGGGAAGGACGACGGCGCGGTCGTAGGCGGGCAGTGCCTTGGCGAACGCGCGCCGCAGCCCGAGCTTCACGTCGCCGTGGCCGAAGGGGAGCGCGTGGGTGCCCGAGACCTGCGGCATGCGCTGGTAGACGGGCAGCGCCCAGGGCGGGCCCAGCACATCGAGCGTTCCCTCGGGATCGCGCGCCGCGAGGCGGGCGACCAGGGGCTGGGAGAGGACCGCGTCACCCACCCACGACGGGGCGACGATGAGGGTCCTCGCCACTCAGTGCCCGGGGGTCGCTTCACCCGTGAGGCGATAGAGCGTGCCGCAATACGGGCAGCGCGCCTCGCGCTGCTGCCCGAGGGGCAGGAAAACCCGCGGGTGCTTGTTCCACAGCGCCTGCGAGGGCAGCGGGCAATGCAGCGGGAGGTCCGCCCCCGTCACGTCGACCGATTTCTTCTTTTCGCTCTCAGGCGCGGACGGCTGCGACATGTTCTTTCTCGACCGGGGTGAGCCAGTGGTGGTACTTCCTGTTCCTGCCGTGGACGATGTCGAAGAACGCCGTCTGGATGCGCTCGGTCACCGGGCCGCGCGAGCCGGTGCCGATCTCCCGGCGGTCCAACTCGCGGATGGGGGTCACTTCCGCGGCGGTGCCGGTGAAGAAGGCCTCGTCGCAGATGTAGATGTCGTCGCGGGTGAGCTTGGTCTTTTCCACCTTGATGCCGAGGTCGGCGCAGATCGCCTGCACGCTCCTCCAGGTGATGCCGTCGAGCGCCGTGGTGAGCTCGGGCGTGTAGACGACGCCGTCCTTCACGATGAAGATGTTCTCGCCGGCGCCCTCGGCCACGAAGCCGTCGGTGTCGAGCAGCAGCCCCTCGTCGTAGCCGTGCTGCGTGGCCTCGAGGTTGGCGAGGATCGAGTTCGCGTACGTGGTGGCGACTTTCGCGCGCGCCATGGTGACGTTCACGTGGTGGCGCGCGAAGGAGGATGTCTTCACGCGGATGCCCTTCTTCAGGCCATCCTCGCCCAGGTAGGCGCCCCAGGGCCAGGCGGCGATGGAGACGTGCACCTTGGCGCCCACCGGCGAAACCCCCATCTTCTCCGAGCCGTAGAAGCACAGCGGGCGCAGGTAGCAGCTGTCCAGCTTGTTGGCGCGCACCACCTCGCGCTGCGCCTCGATCAGCACTTCCCTGGTATAGGGAATTTCCATCTGGTAGATCTTGGCGGAGTTGAACATCCGCTTGGTGTGCTCCTCGAGCCGGAAGATGGCGGTTCCGATCTCGGTCTTGTACGCGCGCACCCCCTCGAAGACCGCGAGGCCGTAGTGAAGCGAATGGGTGAGGACGTGGGTGGTGGCTTCCCTCCAGGGCACGAGCTTGCCGTCGTACCAGATGAAGCCGTCGCGGTCTGCCATCGACATGGTTGCAACTTTCGGGACTCGGAAAGGTGAAATTCTATCGGTTTGCGCCCCCGGACGCACACTGTAGGACCCGGGTTCTGTGACATAATCGTCACGGCCCGCACGCTCTAATAAAACGGAAATCCGTCGAGTGACGCAACAGGATTCTTCCAGCAACCTGCCCGCGAGCTCCGGTACCGCTCCCGCGCGCGCGCTGTCCAACGCCGCGCCGCTCACCCCGGAGCAAAAGCTTTCTGGCGACATGTTGATGCTCACCACGGGCTTCATGATGTGCGCGGCCGCCCTCTGGCTCGCCATCTACTGGAGCATGGGCTACCAGTACTCCACCGCCATCCCGCTCATCTTCCAGGGCCTGTCCGCGGCCACCATCTGGGCGTACTGGAAGTACCGCCGCCTCGAGATCTTCGCCATCATCCAGCTGGCGCTGATCCTCTTCGTGCCCTTCGCGATGCAGTGGTCGATCGGCAACTTCGTGAACGCCTCGGGCGTGAGCCTGTGGGGCCTGATGGCCCCGGTGGGTGCCGTCACCATCCTCGGCAACCGGCAGTCGATCCCGTGGTTCTTCGCCTGGCTCTTCATGACGGTGCTGGCGGGCGCCTTCGACTTCCTGCTGGGCGGCACGGTGAAGAGCTACGACCTGGCGACGGTCGCGGTGTTCTTCGTGCTCAACTTCTCCGCCATCTCGATCATGATCTACTCGTTGCTGTGGTACTTCGCCAACGAGAAGAACAAGCTGCGCGTGCTGGTGGACGCCTCGTTCGAGGAGCTGCGCATCGAGAAGGGCCGCAGCGACACGCTGCTGCTCAACATCCTGCCTGCCGCCATCGCGGAGCGGCTGAAGCGCGGCGAGGTGAACATCGCCCAGGGCCATGCCGACGTGACGGTGATGTTCGCCGACATCGTGGGCTTCACCCGCATGACCGAGGAGCTCTCCCCGGTCGAGACGGTGAGGATCCTGAACGACATCTTCTCGATCTTCGATGACATCGCCGAGAAGCACCGGGTGGAGAAGATCAAGACCATCGGGGACGCCTACATGGCAGCAGCGGGGCTCGATTCGGGCTCGCACATCCACTACGCCGACGCGGTGGCGAGCATGGCGCTCGAGATGCTGCAGAAGATCGACGAGTACCGCCAGCGCACCGGCGAGCGGGTGCAGATCCGCATCGGCGTGGGCACGGGCCCGATCGTCGCGGGCGTGATCGGCAAGAAGAAATTCATCTACGACATGTGGGGCGACACGGTGAACGTGGCCTTCCGCATGGCCGCCGACGCCGATGCGAGCGCGGTGCAGGTGGACCTCATGACCCACCGCCGCCTCCACAGCCGGTTCCAGTTCGACCAGGCGCACGAGGTGGATATCAAGGGCAAGGGGCGGATGCAGGTCTTCCGGCTGGTCGGGCCGCGGCTGCCGGAGTCGGAGCAGCGCGTTACCGCCTGACACTTCCTCTGTAGCCCCCGAGCCGAAACCCGCGGTCCGAGCCGAGACGCCGCGATACGCTCGATCGAAGGGGAGTGAAAGTCCACTACCACCCATTACGTGAATTTCTTGCGCAGCGTCGATCTTGCGGCGAGTCAGAACGCGGGTCTCGACCCGGACCGCAAGGGTTCCGTCTCGGGGGCAGTAGAGATGTCGCACTTGCACCCAGCAACTTTCAATTGGTAGCGGCGCTTCGCTACCCCGCAACCACCGCAAGTCGATATCGTGGATCGGTGTGCGCCCTGTCATTCGGCATTCGCCGTAGCCGCGCCCGCCGCACCCCACTCCCTACAAACCGCTTTTCGACGCGCAACCCGCTTGCGTGTCCGGCGCTGGAGTTACGAGCCGAAGACGGCCGTCCACAGGCGCTTCACCGCGCTGCGCTCGGCTTCCAGCTCGCCGTCGGCGAGCTTCACCGTGTCCTCGTCGTTCAGGGCCGATTGGTGCGTGCGCCGCCGCATGGCGAGGTAGGCGTCGGCGGCGGGGATGGCGACTTCGCGGGGCAGGAGGCCCAGCTCGCTCGCGCGCTTGAGGAGGGTGTGGTTGCCCTTGTTCTCGCGAAGTGTCGCGTGGCTCGGGCCCTCGGCCAGCACCAGCGCCTGGACGCAGAACTCGAGGTCGATCACGCCGCCCTCCACGTGCTTCAACTCCCGCGCCTCGTGCTTGTGCTCGGCGCGCATCTTGCGGCGCATCGTGAGGATTTCCTCCAGCAACTTCGCGCGGTCGCGGGGCTGCGCCAGGATCTCGTCGCGCAGCGCCTCGAAGCGCTGGCCGAGGGCGGGGTCCACGGCGCAGGCGCGTGCGCGGGTGAGCGCTTGATGTTCCCAGGTCCAGGCGCGCTTCAGCTGGTAGTCGCGGAACGAGGCGATGGAGCTCACCATCAGGCCCGAGGCCCCGTCGGGTCGCAGCCGCAGGTCGGTCTCGTAGAGCACGCCGGCGGGAGTGAGTGTGGTCATCCACGTGTTCACGCGCTGGGCCACTCGGGCGAGGCGCTCGGGCTCGCGCGTGGTGGCCTCGTCGTAGAGGAAGATCACGTCGAGGTCCGAGCCGTAGCCCAGCTCCTTGCCGCCCAGCTTGCCGTAGCCCACGACGGCGAAGCCGGGGACGATCTCGTGATGCGCGCGACCCTCTCCCCGGCCCTCCCCCATGGGGGAGGGAGGGCATTCTCGCGTTTCCACCCCCAGACTCTTCGCCGCCTCCGCCACCGTCACGTCGAGGAGGATGTCGGCCAGTGCCGAGAGCTCGTCGGACAGCGCCATCACCGGCAGCTCGCCCTCGAGGTCGGCGATGGTGAAGCGCAGCACGTGGCGGTGCTTGAAGTGGCGCAGGTGGTCGAGGAGCCGCTCGGTGTCGCCCTCGAGCGCGCGGCATTCGGCGGCGAGGGCGTCGCGCTCCGCCGCCCAGCCGGTGAAGGTGAAGCTCTCGACGCTGCGGGTGAGCTCGTCCAGCAGGATCGGGTGGCGGGCGAGAAGGCGCGCGGCCCAGGCGCTGCGGGCCACCAGGCGCGCCGCGCGCTCCAGCACGCGGGGGAATTCCAGCAGCAGCGAGAAATAGGCCTCGCGCCCGTCGATGGCCTCGAGCAGGTCGATGAGCCGCGTGGCCGCTTCCGCCGAGCCGCCATGGCGCGCGGCGGCGCTGAGGGAGGCCGGCAGCAGCTTCTCGATCTTGGCGCGGCTCGTGTTCGACAGCGACCGGTAGCGGCGCGAGCGCGTGAGCTCGATCAGGCGGCGCGCGACGGGCGCCGCGTCGACGATCCCGGCGGCTACGAGCTCCTCGGCGAGGCCCTCGGGATCGGGTGTCCCCTGGGGGTCGTTCAGCCACGCGGCGAGGCTGGCCGAGAACTCGTGGGCCGGCGCCTCGTGCCGCTCGAACAACGACTCGAAGGTGTTCTCGACTCGCGCGCGATGGCGGCCCAGCTCCGCGAGCAACGCCGCGTAATCGGGAAAGTCCATCGCCGCCGCGATCACTGCCTGCTGCTCGGGGGTGCGCGGCAGCGCCTGGGTCTGCTGGTCGTCGTAGTACTGCAGGCGGTGCTCGAGGCGGCGCAGGAAGTCGTAGGCCGCGCGCAGCCCCACGCAGGCCTCGGGCAGGATGAGGCCGCGCGAGGCGATCGCCTCCAGCGCCGCGCGGGTGGAGGTGAGGCGCAGCCCTCGGTCGGCGCCGCCGCGCACCATCTGGAACAGCTGCACCGCGAACTCGCACTCGCGGATGCCGCCGGCGCCGACCTTGATGTCGTCGGCCTTGCGGCGCTGCAGCGCCGCCTGGGCGATGCGCCCGTGCATGTCGCGCAGCGACTCGAGCATCCCGTAGTCGAGGTAGCGCCGGTAGACGAAGGGCTCCACGTGCTCGGCCATGCCCGAGGCGGGGCCGCTCACCACCCGCGCCTTCAACCACGCGTAGCGCTCCCACGGCCGCGCGTGGCCGATGAAGTAATCCTCCAGCGCGGAGAGCGAGCTCACGAGCGGCCCGCTGTCGCCGAAGGGACGCAGCCGCATGTCGACGCGGAACGCCTGGCCCTCGGCATCGAGCTCGGAGAGGAGCGCGATGAGGGTGCGTCCGACGCCGGTGAAGAATTCCGCGTGGCTCACCGCGTGGGGACCGGCGGTCTCGCCATCGGCCGTGTACAGGAATATCAAGTCCACGTCCGAGGAGACGTTGAGCTCGCAGCCGCCCAACTTGCCGAGTGCGGCGACGGTGAGGCGCATGCCGTCGCGCGGCTCGCCGTGGGCCGCGGCCTCGCGGGCATGGGCATGGCGGGCGGCGCAGTCGATGCACTCCTCGGCCAGCGCCGTCATGGTGGCGAAAACCTCGTCCAGGTCCGCCAGGCCGTTCAGGTCGCGGTGGGCGAGGCGTGCCATTACCCGGGCCCGGAGGCGGCGCAGGCGCGAGGCGGTCTCCCCGGGCGGGCCCGCGAGGGCGCTGGACATGGCGGCGCGGGAGAATGGCTGGTGGCCCTGGCTGCGGAGCTCGTTGGCGAGCTCCGGATTCGCGTGCACGAGGCGCTCGACGTAGCGGGAAAAACGCAGCGTGCGGTGGAACGCGGCCTCGAAGGCCTGGGGCTCGGGGCCGGGCGTCATTGAGGCGCTACAATAACGCGAAAAGCCCACGCCCCCGCCCCTAGGAAACCGCATCAAGGACTTCTCGCGCACCTGCATCCGACTGGCCGCGGGCGTTGCGACGTTCCTCGCCATCGTTTTCGCGGCGGGGGTCCTGTGGTTGCGCTACGTGGCGCTCCCCAACGTCGACCGCTACCGCGACGACATCGTCGCCTCCATCGAGCGTGCCTCGGGGATGAAGGTCGCCGTGGGCGCGATCCGCGGCGGCTGGGAGGGCCTGCGGCCCGGCCTCACCCTCACCGACTTCCGCCTCGCCGACCGCCAGGGCCGCGCCGGGCTCGCCTTCGAGCGCGCCGAAGTGACGTTGGCCTGGTGGGCGCTGGCGATCGGCCAGCTGCGGTTCGCCGACGCAGAGTTCCATCGCCCCGAGCTCACGCTGCGGCGCGCCGCCGACGGCCTCATCTACCTGGGGGACAAGCCGCTCAACGCCGCCGGCCCCGATGACGGGACCTTCGCCGCCTGGCTCCTCTCCCAGCCGCGCCTGGGAATCCACCAGGCGACGCTCACGTGGCGCGACGAGCTGGCGGGGGGGCGCGAAGTGCGGCTGGGCAACGTCGAGATCGCGGTGCGGCGGCGCTTCGGCCGCCACCACGCGGCGCTCACCGCCGCGCCTCCGCGGGAGCTTGCAAGCAAGCTCGACGTGCGCCTCGACGCCATCTTCCGCCGCGACGGCGAGAAGTGGCGCGCGAGCGGCGAGGTGTATGCCGAGACCCTGCAGGCGAACCTCGCGGGACTGCGCGCGTTCCTGCCGGTGCCCGAGACGCTGCGCACCGGCGCGGGGAGCCTGCGGGTCTGGGCCGGCTTCCAGCCCACCCACGTGACCGAGGTGGTGGCCGACCTCGCCATGCGCGACGTGAAGGCGCAGCTCGACGACGACGCGCTGCCGCTCGACTTGGCGACCCTCTCCGGGCGCGCCACCTATCGCGCGCTGCAGCGCGGCTTCACCGTCGCCACCGAGGGCCTGCGCTTCCGCCTGGCGGGGGGCGATGAGGCGCACCCCGGCGACTTCTTCATGACCCGCGGCGAGGAGTCCGGGAAACTGCTGCGCACCGAGGTGCGCGCCAACGGCATCGACTTGAAGATCGCCGCGGCACTCATCGACTACCTGCCGGTGCCCAAGGACATGAAGGCGCAGGTGCGCCGCTTTGCACCCCGCGGGCGCATCGCCCAATCGCGCGTGACGTGGACCGGCGACGCGGCGCGCCCGGTGAGCGCCTACGCGCTCCAGGGCAGCTTCGAGGACCTGGCGGTGAATGCGGTCGATGGTCTCCCGGGCGTCTCGGGCCTCACCGGCAGCGTCGAGGGCACCGAGGCCGCGGGCGTGCTGCTGCTGGGATCCCGCAATGCGACGCTCGAGATCCAGCGCATCTTCCGCGAGGCGCTCGCCTTCGAGACACTCGAGGCGCGGGCGCGCTGGCGCCACGTGGGCCGCGCCCTCGAGGTCTCGATCGACGAGGCGCGCGCTTCCAACAAGGATGCCGAGGCCGAGGTGAAGGGGGTGTGGCGCTCGCTCCCCGACGCGAAGGTGAAGTCGCCGGGCTACGCGGACCTGAAGGGCAGCTTCACCCGCGCCACGATGACGAGCCTCGCGCGCTACCTGCCCAACAACATCGTGAACCTGCGCGAATACCTCGACGCCGCGATCCTCGGCGGCCAGAGCCCGCGCCTCGCCTTCGAGGTGAAGGGCGACCTCTACGAGTTCCCGTTCGGGCCGGGTAGCGAAGGCCTGGTGCGGGTGGAAGGCGCGCTGCGCGACGGCAAGCTACGCTACCACCCGGAGTGGCCCACCATCGACGGCATCCAGGGCTCGCTCAAGCTCGAGAACCGGCGCCTCGAGGTCCGCGCCGAGCGGGCAGCGATCTTCGCCAGCCGCATGACCAACACCGCGGCCGTGATCGAGGACCTGCGCGGAGCACCGCCCGTGCTCGTGATCGACGGCACCATCGACACCACCGGCGCCGACAGCATGCGGTTCCTGCGCGAGTCCCCGCTGGTGTCCGGGCCCGGCGCCTTCACCCGCGTGGTGGCGGTGGAGGGGCCGGCGAAGCTCAAGCTGCACATCGAATTCCCGTTCACCTCTCCGCGCACGGTGCGGGTCGCGGGCGATTACGCCTTCGACGGCGCCACCGCCACGCTCGACTCGCGCCTCGCCATGACCGACCTGCGCGGGCGGCTCGCCTTCACCGAGCGCGGCGTGCGCGCCAACGATCTCGCCGGCTTCCTGTTCGGGCGTCCCGCCACGCTCTCCATGGCCACACAGCCCGACGGCTACCTCGTGACGACTCTCGACGGACGCATCGATGCGGGAGCACTCGCCGAGTACGTGCCGGCGCCGCTCGCGGCGCGGATGAAGGGGGAGGCCGCGTGGAAGGCGCGTGTCGCCAACTCGCCCCAGGGTGTCGACCTCACCCTCACCTCCGACCTGCAGGGGCTCGCGGTGAACCTGCCGGCGCCGATGGCGAAGCCGGCGGGAGAGGCGCGGGCGCTCACGGTCGCCATCGCGCGGCTGGGCGGCGACAACGAGGCGATGACCGCCACGCTTGCGGGCGCTGTCCACGGCCGCTTCGGCCGCGTGGGGCCGGAGAATGCGCGGCGCTGGAATGCGGCGTTGAAGGTGGGCTCGCCGGTGGCCGCAGAGCCGGTGCGCGAGGGGCTGTGGCTTTACGGCGCGTTGCCGGCGCTCGATGTCGACGCGTGGCAGGACGTGTTCGCGCTTCCGCCCGCCGCATCCGCTCCTCCGGCCGCGGCGCCAATCCCGCCGGACGCTTCCGGGTTCGGGCTTCGCGGCGTCGACCTGCGCCTGGGGCGCGTGCGCTTCCTCGGGCGCGATTTCGCGGACCTGAATGCGAACCTCGCGCGCGTAGGCAGCCAGTGGTCGGGCCGACTCGAAAGCCCGCGCCTGGCGGGCGAGGTGGCGTGGAACCCCGAGGGCCGCGGCCGCGCCCGCGCGCGCCTGGAGCGCCTGGCCGTCGACGAGACCGCCGCGGGCGTGAAGGAGGCCGATGCGAAGGCGCCGGAGGGCGATCGCGGCAGCCTGCCGGCCCTCGACGTGGTGGCGGAGCGCTTCGAGTTCCACGGACGCTGGCTCGGCAAGCTCGAGCTCGATGCGAAGCACGTGGGCGAGGAATGGCGCATCGACCGGCTCGACATCGGCAACGACCATGCGCAGATGAAATCGAGCGGCGTGTGGCGCCGCACCGGCGCGGGCGGCCTCACCACGCTGGCGATCAAGGTGGACGTCGAAAACCTGAACGCGCTGTTCGGCCAGTTCGGCTGGGGCGAGTACATGCGGCGCGGCACCGGGAAGCTCGAGGGCACGCTGGTGTGGCCGGGCTACGCCAACGATTTCTCCACGGCGATCCTCTCGGGCGCCTTCAAGGTGGAGGCGCGCCGCGGGCAGTTCTCGAAGATCGAGCCCGGCGCCGGCAAGCTGCTGGGCCTGCTGTCGCTGCAGTCGCTGCCGCGGCGGGCCACCTTCGACTTCCGCGACGTCTTCAGCGACGGCTTCGCCTTCGAGAAGATCGAGGGCGACGTGAAGCTCGCGCGCGGTGTGCTCCTCACCGAAAACTTCGAGATCAGCGGCCCCTCGGCCTTCGTGAGCATCTCGGGCGAGGTGTCGCTGCCGCAGGAATCGCAGGCCCTCACGGTGCGTGTGGTCCCGGAGGTGGGGGAGAGCATGGCGCTGGCGGCGACACTCATCGGCACCCCGGTGCTGGGCCTGTCGACGCTGCTGGTCTCCAAGCTGCTCCGAAACCCCCTCGGGAAGGTCGTGGCTTACGAGTACCAGGTGACGGGGTCATGGGATAATCCACAGGTGGCCCGGACCTCCGCGCCGCCGGCCCGATCCGCCGCCGCGGCGAGCCCCGAAGACGCATCCGTTCCGAAGGCCGCGACGCCGTAAGCCCATGATCATCACCAAGAATTCGACGACCCCCGAGGCGCTGCGGGAGTCGTTTTCCACCACCCAGTCGATGTTCCGGGTGGCCGCGATCCAGATGGCCTCGGGCCCGAATGTGGGCGCCAACCTGCAGGAGGCCGGCCGGCTCATCGAACTGGCCGCTGCCACGGGCGCCCGCATCGTGGCGCTCCCCGAGTACTTCGCGATCATGGGGATGAAGGACACCGACAAGGTCGCCGCCCGGGAGCGCGACGGCGACGGTCCGATCCAGAATTTCCTCGCCGAGACCGCGCGGCGCCACAAGGTCTGGATCGTCGGCGGCTCGGCCCCCCTGGAATGCACCGACCCCGAGAAGGTGCGCAACTCCTGCCTCGTCTACGACCAGAAGGGCGAGCGGGTGGCGCGCTACGACAAGGTCCACCTGTTCGGTTTCGAGATGGGCCAGGAGCGCTACGCCGAGTCGCGCACCATCGAGCCCGGCAGCGCCGTCTGCACCGTGGATTCGCCCTACGGCAAGCTCGGGATCTCGGTCTGCTACGACCTGCGCTTCCCGGAGCTCTACCGCGCCATGGGGGAGGTGGACATGATCTTCGTCCCGTCTGCTTTCACGGAGACGACCGGCAAGGCGCATTGGGATACGCTGGTGCGCGCCCGTGCGATCGAGAACCTCGCCTACGTGGTGGCCCCGGCCCAGGGCGGATATCACGTGAACGGTCGCGAAACCCACGGTCATACGATGATCGTGGATCCTTGGGGGGTGGTGCTGGACCGGCTGCCGCGGGGCTCGGGGGTTGTGGTGGCGGGGGTGAACCCCACTTATCAGCAGAAGATCCGGCGCAGCCTGCCTGCCCTGACCCACAAGACGGTGAAGGGGTGGTAGCGCAATGTTGTACGCAGATGGTCGCAGATGAGTGCAGATAGAACCAGGATGATGGAATTAAGATTGCGGCAAAGGTCAGGGGATCTAGCCGAACTTCAAGAGAGCGCACCAAAGTGACAAAGCCCGGACCCTCCACCCTCGATATCGCCACGGCGACCCTCCTTGCGCCGTTCGGAATCGACGAGCTCGCGACCCAGAAGGTGTTCGGGACCATCCTGGCCCACCAGGCTGACGACGCCGACCTCTACTTCCAGTACAACCGTTCCGAGGGCTGGACCCTCGAAGAAGGGCAGGTGAAGTCGGGCACGTTCTCCATCGACCAGGGCGTGGGAGTTCGCGTCGTTTCGGGGGAGAAGACGGCATTTGCCTACTCGGACGACATCAATGTCGACGCTTTGCAGGCCGCTGCAAAGGTCACCCGAGCGATCGCCTCGGACGGCGGCAGTGAGAAACCCCACTCCGCGATCGTCCGCACCGGGCATTCCCTCTACGCCCCGATCGACCCGGTCTCCCAGTTCGACGACTCGAAGAAGGTGGATCTGCTCGAGCGCCTCGAGAAATTCGCCCGGCGCGTAGATCCCCGCGTGAAGCAGGTCATTGGCCGACTTTCGGGGGAGTACGACGTCGTTCTCGTCGCCCGGGCCGATGGCGGCATGGGGGCGGACGTGCGTCCGCTGGTCCACCTCGCGATCACCGTGATCGCCGAGCAGGACGGCCGGCGCGAGCAGGGCCACCAGGGTGCCGGCGGGCGCTTCGGCTACGGCTACTTCACCGACGAGATCCTCGAGGACATGGCGCGCGATGCGGTGCGCCAGGCGCTGGTGAACCTCGAGGCGCGCCCTGCCCCGGCCGGCACGATGAGCGTCGTGCTGGGACCGGGCTGGCCCGGCATCCTGCTCCACGAGGCCATCGGCCACGGGCTGGAAGGCGACTTCAACCGCAAGGGCACCTCGGCCTTCAGCGGCCGCGTGGGCGAGCGGGTCGCGGCCCCGGGTGTCACCGTCATCGACGACGGCACCATCTCCGATCGCCGCGGCTCGCTGTCCATCGACGACGAGGGCAACCCCACCACCCGCACCGTGCTGATCGAGGACGGCATCCTGCGCGGCTACCTGCAGGACCGCATGAACGCGCGCCTGATGGGCGTGCCGGTGACGGGCAACGGCCGGCGCGAGTCCTATGCCGCCATGCCGATGCCGCGCATGACCAACACCTTCATGCTGGGCGGCCGCGAGGATCCCGAGGAGATCGTGGCCTCGATGGAGCGCGGCCTCTATGCCGTGAATTTCGGCGGCGGCGAGGTCGACATCACCAGCGGCAAGTTCGTGTTCTCCGCCTCCGAGGCCTACTGGGTGGAGAAGGGCAAGATCCAGTATCCGGTGAAGGGCGCGACCCTCGTGGGCAATGGTCCCGAGGCGCTCACCCACGTAAGCCACATCGGCAACGACATGCGCCTCGATCCGGGCATCGGCATGTGCGGCAAGGAAGGCCAGAGCGTCCCCGTGGGCGTGGGGCAGCCCACGATCCGCATCGAGGGGCTCACCGTGGGCGGCACCGCCTAGCCTGCAAGGAAATGTCGGGTGGGGCGACTCATCCAGATTCCCACTCCGACCGTATAGAGACCATGATCCGACGCCAATTCATCGCCGCCCTGGGCGGCCTCTTCGTGGCCCATCGCGCGGCCGCCCAAGCGCCTGCAACCGGCGCGAAAATCGAGAAGGTCGTGCTGTCCGAGGCCGAGTGGAAGAAGCGCCTCTCCCCGGAGGCCTTCAACGTGCTGCGGCACGAGGGCACCGAGCGGGCCGGCTCCTCGCCGCTCAATGCGGAAAAGCGCAAGGGGCAATACGTGTGCGCCGGCTGCGACCTCGCGCTCTTCGCCTCGGAAACCAAGTACGAAAGCGGCACCGGGTGGCCCAGCTTCTACGCGCCCATCGAGGGGCGGCTCGGCACCAAGACCGATTTCAAGCTGGTGCTGCCGCGCAAGGAATACCACTGCATCCGCTGCGAGGGGCACCAGGGCCACGTGTTCGACGATGGGCCGAAACCCACCGGCAAGCGCTACTGCAACAATGGGGTCGCGCTCAAGTTCGTTCCGGCTTGATGATTGGGTACCCGCCTACGCGGGTATGACAGGCTGTCACCCCCGCGTAGGCGGGGGCCCAATTACTTCACCTCGACGCGCCCCTCGACCTTCACCGGGGCGTTCTTCGCGGTCCACATCCAGCAGTAGTCCTCGCCGCCCTTCGCGGCGAAGGTGCCGCCGTCCCCGCGCATGGCGTCGCGCTTCACCGGGAAGTGGACCTTGTCGCCCTCGTGGTAGTGGATGTTGAAGTCCACCGGAACGTCGGACTTCCAGGAGTAGCGGCGCTTCTCGCCCGCCTCGATGCGCTGGCACTCCTCGTGGACCTTCTTCGGCTCGAGGGTGAAGTTGAAGGGCTTCCAGCCGTCGGCCTTCGCGGGGGCCTGGGCGAGCGCGAGGCAAGGGGCGAGCACGAGGGCGGCGAGGAGGCGTTTCATGGAGTCGTATGCTAGCATTCGACGCATGCGCTTCATCTCTGGCTATTTCTTCTGGTTCTCCTATCTCACGCCGAAGGCGGTCGAGAGGGTTTGAGCCGGTAGCAGGAACCAACAAACTCCCGAAAGACCGCCAGCCTCGAGCTGGCGTTTTTGTTTAAGCGACCATGACTCACTACCGAACCGACGACGTAAGGATCGAGCAGGGCGACGAGCTGCTGGCCCCGATGCAGGTGATGCGGGAGCTGGCGGCCAACGACCGCTCGGAAGAGACCACCTTCGCCGGGCGGGGTGCCATCCACGACATCCTGCGCGGCGCCGACGACCGGCTCCTCGTGGTGGTGGGGCCGTGCTCGATCCATGACTCCGCCGCGGCACTCGACTACGCGCGGCGCCTGGCGCTCGAGCGGGAGCGCCTGAAGCACGACCTCGCCATCGTGATGCGCGTCTACTTCGAGAAGCCGCGCACCACCGTCGGCTGGAAGGGGTTCATCAACGACCCGCGGCTGGACGAGACCTTCGACATGAACGAGGGCATTCGCCTCGCACGCAAGCTCCTGCTGGAGATCAACGAACTGGGCGTGCCCTGCGGCACCGAGTTCCTCGACCTCATCACGCCCCAGTACATCGCCGACCTGATCGCCTGGGGCGCCATCGGAGCGCGCACCACGGAATCGCAGTCGCACCGCCAGCTCGCCTCCGGGCTTTCCTGCCCCGTCGGCTTCAAGAACGGCACCGACGGGAACATCCGCATCGCGGTGGACGCGATCAAGGCCGCCAACTCGCGCCACCATTTCATCTCGGTCACGAAGTCGGGCCACGTCGCCGTATTCAAGACCGCCGGCAACGAGGACTGCCACGTGATCCTGCGCGGCGGCAAGGCCCCCAACTACGACACGGCGAGCGTGGAGGGCGCCTGCCGAGAGCTCGCCGCCGCGGGCTTGCGCCAGCACCTGATGGTGGACTTCTCCCACGCCAACGCCTCCAAGCAATACCAGAAGCAGGCAGAGGTGGGCGCGGACGTGGCGGGCCAGCTCGCCAAGGGCGAGCGCCGCATCGCCGGCGTGATGATCGAGAGCCACATCAATCCCGGGCGGCAGGACCTGCTGCCGGGCAAGCCCCTCGACTACGGCGTGTCGATCACCGACGCGTGCCTGGGCTGGGCGGATACCGTGAAGCTGCTGCATACCCTGGCCGACGGCGTTCGCCGCCGGCGCGTTGCCGTGGAGGAATAGATGAAGATCACCCAATTGGATCCCCGCCTGCGCGGGGAAGACGCAGGGCGTAAGGACGACGCGGCCGCCTCGCGCGGCGAGACCGCGCACGGCGCCAAGACCGACGACCTGCGCATCTCGGCGGTTCGGGCGCTCATCGCGCCGCAACTCCTCACCGAAGAAATGCCCATCGACGCCGCGGCGCTCGCCACCGTGGGCGCCGCGCGGCAGTCGATCCACCGCGTGCTGCATGGCGGGGAAGATCGCCTGGTCGCCGTCGTGGGGCCCTGCTCGATCCACGACAGCGACGCGGCACTCGAATACGCGGGGCGCCTCAAGGCTGCGGCCGACCGCCACGCCGCGGAACTGCTGATCGTGATGCGCGTCTACTTCGAGAAGCCGCGCACCACGGTGGGCTGGAAGGGGTTCATCAACGACCCGCGTCTCGACGGCAGCTTCGCGATGAACGAGGGGCTGAGGCTCGCGCGCAAGCTCCTGCTCGAGATCAACCGCATGGGGTTGCCGGCCGGCACCGAGTTCCTCGACCTGCTTTCGCCGCAGTACATCTCCGACTTGATCGCCTGGGGCGCCATTGGCGCTCGCACCACGGAATCGCAGTCGCACCGCCAGCTCGCCTCGGGGCTCTCGTGCCCGGTCGGGTTCAAGAACGGCACCGACGGCTCGGTGAAAGTCGCCGTGGACGCGATTCGCG
>JANMHV010000313.1:0-8587 GCA_031375445.1 Burkholderiales bacterium
GTTCGCGGGAGGGTTTGCGCCCGGGCCGGGGCCCCTCCCGGGCGCAAAGGACCGGGATGTAAAATCCCGCTCTTGGAAGCCTTCCTCACGTCCCTCGGCATGGTCACGCTGGCCGAGATGGGCGACAAGACGCAACTGCTGTCCTTCGTGCTCGCGGCGCGGTTCGCCGGACGCCACGGCGCCATCATCCTCGGTATCTTCATCGCCACGCTCGCCAACCACTTCGTCGCCGCGGCCCTGGGCGACTGGGTCGGGACGCACGTGAGTCCCGAGGTGATGCGCTGGGTGCTCGGCGGCTCCTTCCTCGCCTTTGCCGCCTGGGCGCTGGTTCCCGACTCGCTGGATGAAAAGGACAGCGAGCGCGGCGCCTACGGCGCCGTCGCCACCACGCTGGTGGTGTTCTTCCTCGCCGAGATGGGCGACAAGACGCAGCTCGCCACCATCGCGCTCGGGGCGCGCTTCCCGAACCTCGGCGCAGTCGTGGTGGGCACCACGCTCGGCATGATGGTCGCGAACATCCCGGCGGTGCTGCTGGGCGAGCGGCTCACGCGCTACGTGCCGCTCTCGCGCCTGCGCTTCGCCGCGGCGCTGCTGTTCGCGATCTTCGGCGTGCTGGTGCTGCTGGACGTGAACGTGGGCATGGGGCTCGGCCGCTGATCAGTCGGCCGTGGCACCCGAGGTCTTGGCGAGTTGCACCCAGAAGGCAGCGTCCTTCACCAGGAAGGCAGCGAACTCCTCCGGCGATCGCGACAGGGCGACCTCGGTGCCCTCGCGCGCGAGGGCGGCCTTCACCTCGGGCTTCTGTGCCGCGATGACGGTGGCGTCGAAGATCTTCTTCACGATATCGGGCGGCGTGCCCGCCGGAACGAAGAACCCGTACCAGAACGCGATGGCGTAGTCGGGCAGCCCCGCCTCGGCCATGCCGGGAACCTCGGGCATCAGCGGCGAGCGATCGCGGTCGGTCACGGCGAGTGCCTTCAGGCGCCCGGCCTTCACCATCGGCAGCACCGAAGGCGGAGTGGCGAACGACACCTGCGTGTCGCCGGCCACCAGCGAGATCACGGCCGGCGCGCCGCCCTTGAACGGCACGTGCACCATCTCGACACCCGCCACCTGGCTGAAGAGGGCCGCGCCGAAGTGCGGCGCGGAGCCCACGCCGGAAGTGGCGTAGTTGAGCTTGCCGGGCGACTTCTTCGCCGTGGCGATGAGCTCCGCGACCGAGCCGATGCCGATGGATGGATTCACCACGACCAGCAGCGGCGACGACGACACCTTGGTGATCGGCGTGAGGTCCGAGGGCTTGTAGTTGAGCTTCGAGTTGAGGGTGGGATTCACCGAGATGCTGGCGGGGCTCGCGATCAGCAGGCTGTAGCCATCTGGCGGCGATTTGGCCACGTTCTCCGCGGCAATGGAGGAACCCGCGCCGGCGCGGTTCTCGATCACGATCGGCTGCCCGAGCGCGCGCCCGAGGTGCTCGCCCAGCACGCGCGCCACGGTGTCGGCGGCGCCACCGGGGGCGAAGCCGACCACCAGTCGCACCGGCTTGGTGGGGTATCCCTGGGCCGCGGCAAGGCCGGGCGCGAGGCAGAGCGCTGCGAGGGTCGCGAGGCGGCGAATCATGGCTTTCCTCCGGCGGCATCCATCGAGATCACGATCTTGCCCAAGTGCTTGTTGGCTTCCATGTGCGCGCGCGCCGCCGGCAGCTCGTCGAAGGCGAACACGCGGTCGATCACGGGGCGGATCTTTCCCGCCGCGAACACCGGCATCAGGTCGGCCTTGAAGGCCGGCAAGCCCGCCGCCCGCTGCTCGGGGTTGCGCATCTTGTTGGAGACGCCGAAGAGCGTGAGGCGCTTCGCGTGGAGCGCCTGGATGTCGATCTCGGCCTCGAGCACGTTGTCCACGTAGCCCACGGTCGCGAGCCGGCCCTCGAACGCCATGCAGCGGATGCACTCGGCGAACACCGAGCCGCCCACGGTATTCACCACCAGGTCGATGCCGTGGCCCTCGGTGGCCTTCATCACGGCGTCGTGGAAGTCCGCCGCGCGCGTGGGGATTCCCAGGTCGAGGCCCTGCGCCTTCAACTTGTCGAGCTTCTCCTGCGAGCCCGAGGTGCCGATGACCCTGGCGCCGAGCGCCTTGGCGGCCTGCAGAGCCGCCACGCCCACGCCCGAGGAGACGCCGGTCACGAGGACCCATTCGCCGGCGCGCAACTTTCCTTGCAGCACGAGCATGTCGTGCACCACGAGGAAGGTGAGGGGAATCGCCGCCGCTTCTTCCCACGAGAGGTTCGCAGGCACGGGGAGCGCTTCACGCGCATCCATCAGCGCGTATTCGGAGAACGCCCCGGCGCAGCGGCCCATCACCCGCGCGCCCGCGGCGAACGCGGTGGCGGCCGAGCCCGCTTTCACCACCTCCCCCGCGCCCTCCATGCCGATCGCCTTGGAGGTGCCGGCCTTCTGCAGCCCATGGCCGAGGATGAACTCGCCGCGGTTCAGGCTTGCCGCGCGCATGCGCACCAGCAGCTGGTCGGGACGGGGCTCGGGCATTTCGACTTCGCGCAGCTCGACGGTGCCGGCATCGGCCGTCGCGCGCATGGAGTAGGACCTCATCGTTTTTCTCTTCCGGGAGCCCGCCGAACGCGGGCGGCCCACTATACCGCGCAGGCAGTGGACAACGACGTGGCTTGCAGGGCCGTGAATAGAAAAGGGCCGCGCGAGCGCGGCCCCGGACGACGCCCGAACCGAAAGGATTACTTCGGCTGGGTCGGCGATTGCGACGTGCTGTCCATGGACGAAGGCTGCTTCGTGGACGAAGGCTCCGACAGGGACGAAGGCTGCGACGTGGACGACGAAGGCTCGGTTGCGGACGAAGGCTGCGAGGTGGACGAAGGCTGCGACGAGGTATCGCTGGATGCCGCGCCGGTCGAGGCCGATGCGCTACCCGCGGCTTGCTGCGCCGCCTCGGTCTTCGGCCCCATGAGGCCGTCGATCGGTCCGGTGTAGAAGCCCTTGTCCTTGAGCGACTGCTGCAGCTGCTTCACCGACTCGTCGCCGTTAGCCGACGCTTTGGCGCTGGTGCCCAGGCGCGGCGACTTGCCGAGGGAGGTCGAGCTGTCGGTGGTTCCCGACGCCGAAGAAGAAGGCGCCATGGAGGGGGAGGTGCCGATCGAGGCCGATGCGGCGCTGCCGGTCGTGGCCGCGGGCTCGGGCATCGAAGGGGCGGTCTGGGCGAAGGCGGTACCGGCGGAGAGGAGGGCGATTGCAGCGATGAGTTTCTTCGGATTCATGTGGTGACCTTTCGAACGGGTTTGCAGGGAAGTGGTGGGTGGCTTTGCAGCCACGCGGCGCTTTCTGTTGCGCCTGAACCCTCTTCCTTGCAAGGGGCGTGCCCGCGGCGACCCTCGATTTCTCGGCCTCGCGTGCTCGAGCAATAGTGATCGTCGGAATGGCCGTAATCCTTGCGCGAACGATCTACACCATCGGAGGATGCCCACGCCGCGATGGCTCCCCAGCTGCAATGAAAAAAGGGGCGCCGAAGCGCCCCTTTGACTTTGCTGCCGGCCTGCGTCAGGCGCGCGGCTCGCCCGCGGCGTTGACGGTGATGGTGCGTCCCGGGGGACGAGCCATTTGCACGAAGCGATCCACGCCCCGGAAGCGGTAGGTCACATCCCAGTATTCGGGACGGTTGCTGCCCTGGGTTTCGGCGCAGCGGCGCACGTCGCGATTGAACGTGGTGCCGCCGCCGTAGTTGGAGCCGATCGCGGCGCCCGCCACGGCACCGCCGGCGGTCGCCACATCCTTGCCGCGCCCGCCGCCGACCTGATGGCCGAGAATGCCGCCGATCACGGCGCCGGCGATGGCCGGGCCCACGTTGTCGCTGCCAGAAACCTGCTCACGCTCGACCCAGCAGCGCTGCTCGGGGCGGCCGAAGACCGCGCGCACGCCGACGACGTCGGCCTCGAAAAGGCGCTCTTCGCCACGGCGGCGATAGTCGTAGGCAACCGGGGGCGGCGGGGCGAAGCGCTGCTCCTCGATGCGGGCGCCGCGGCCCACCGGGCGCACGGACGAGATGGAATCGCCGATGCCCATGGCGGCGAGCGACGGGTACTGGCCGGGACGCAGCACCACGCAACGGCCTTCGAACCGGGCGTCGGTGCAGACCTCGTAGCGGCCGCCGCGAACGATGGCCGACGAGGCACGGTCGTTGAAGCCCAGACGCTCGAGGTTGCGGACCTCGTTCTGGGTGGCGAACGACTTGCCCTGGAAACCTTCCTGTCCGTAGAAGGTGATTTCAGCGGCGGCGGGCGCTGCGAAGGCGGCCAGCGCGGCCGCGGCAAACAGTGATTTCATATTATGGTTCCTCGCAGATTGGGTGAGCGTGTGCCCTAAAACGGCCCGGGACCGGTTTTCGTTGACCGGCTCCGACTGCTCATTGGATGGGCCGGGGTCACGGTCCCAAGAGTGATGGAATACAGGAAACGTTCCTGTAGGATCGATCCCCGTTCGCGTGTGGTCATTCGCCGACAAGACTGGAGGAGTAAATGCTTCGTTCGTTGTTGATGGGTCTCGCGGGGCTCGCAATCGTATCCACTGCATCCGCCCAGGCCTGGCCTTCGAAACCGGTAAAGGTGATCGTGCCCTTCGCCCCCGGCGGCGGCAGCGATATCGCCGCGCGCGCGCTCACCACCAAGCTGTCGGAGGCGCTGGGGCAACCCTTCGTGATCGAGAACCGCGGCGGCGCCGGCGGCATGGTGGGCATGGAAGTGGCGTCGAAGTCGCCGCCCGACGGCTACACCATCCTGATCATGTCCGACAGCTTCCCGGTGATCGCCGCGACCCACAAGCCGGCGTGGGACCCGGTGAATTCGCTGGTGGCGGCGGCACAGGTGAGCATCGCGCCCTTCGGGCTCATCGTCCATCCCTCGGTGGCGGCCAGCAGCACCACCGAATTCATCGCGCTTGCGAAGAGCAAGCCGGACGCCTTCTCCTATGGCTCGAGCGGCAACGGCGGGTTGACCCACCTCATCACCGAGATGTTCAAGAAGGACGCCGGCGTGAAGCTGGTGCACGTGCCCTACAAGAGCACGGGCGCGGCACTCCCCGATTTCCTCTCCGGCACCATCCAGGTGTACGTGGGCAACATCTCGCCGCTGCTGCCGCACATCCAGTCGGGGAAGTTGAAACTCCTGGCGGTCACCAACGCCGAGCGCTGGCCGCTGCTGCCCAACATCCCCACCATCGGCGAGACCGTTCCCGGGTTCGCGGCCGACCCGTGGTTCGGCGTCTTCGTGCCCCGCGGCACGCCCGCGCCGGTGATCGAGAAGCTCAATGCCACGGTCAACAAGCTGCTGCAGGAGCAGGACATCAAGGCGGGCCTTGCAGGCCAGGGGATGCTGCCCCGCGCCGTCACCCCGGCCGCGTTCAACGACCTGGTGCGCCGCGACTATGCGCGCTGGACCCAGGTGGTGAACGAAATCGGCTTCAAGCCGGACTAGGGCCGTGGCGATTCGTGTGGCGCACCAGGCCCTCCGGGACTTCGTGCGCGATGTCTATGCGGCGGCGGGCGTGCCCGTGGATGACGCCGCCCTCCTGGCCGATACGCTGGTCCAGGCCGACCTGTGGGGCCACCAGTCCCATGGCGTGCTGCGCACCGGCTGGTATCTCGCGCGGCTGCACTCGGGCGCGATGAAGGCGGTGACCGAGAGCCGCTACGTGGTCGACGCGGGCTCGGTCGCCGTGATCGAGGGCGCCGACGGCGTGGGCCAGGTGGTGGCGAAGCGCGCGGCGGAGGACGCGATCCGGCGCGCGAAGGCCCACGGTGTCGCCGCTGTCGCCGTGCGCAACTCCAACCACTTCGGCACCTGCATGTACTACACACGCATGGCGGCGGAGCAGGGCTGCGTGATGATGCTCACCACCAACGGCGGCCCGGCGATCGCGCCCTGGGGCGGGAAGAAGAAGCTGATCGGCACCAACCCCTGGTCGGTCTCGGCACCGGCAGGGGCACTTCCCCCCTTCATGATGGACATGGCCAACACCGGGGTTGCGCGCGGCAAGATCTATCTCGCGCGCCAGCGCCGGGAGACGATTCCCGAGGGCTGGGCGCTCGATGCCGAGGGCGTGCCCACTACCGACCCCCAGGCGGCGATCGACGGCATCATCCTGCCGATGGCGGGGCACAAGGGGTACGCCATCGCGCTGGTGGTGGACATGCTCTCCGGCGTGCTCACCGGCAGCTCGTTCCTGTCGGGCGTGAACGGGCCCTACAAGGCCGATCTCAAGAGCGGCGCGGGGCACTTCTTCACCGCGTTCAACATCGAGGCGTTCCAGCCGCTCGCGGAGTTCCACCAGCGCATGGAGGCCTGGATCTCCGAGATCAAGTCGGTGCCGCTGGCCCAGGGAACGGAGGAGATCTTCTATCCCGGCGAGATGGAGGCGCGCAGCGACGTCCGCCTTCGCACCGCGGGCATCGAGCTGCCGGAGGATACTTTCGCCGACCTGGCGTGGGTCGCGGAGCGGGTGGGGCTGCCTGCCGGCCGGCTGGAATCGACCCGCCTGGCGCCGAGCGGGGGTTCATTGCAGGTGTAGGTTCGTGCGCCGGGGATCCGTGCCCTGGCGCACATACGATGTCCCGTGCCGCGACGTACGGTGGCGTTTCCTGCTCACGGATGCCTTCATGCTTCCCCAGACCCCGCAATCGTCGCTCGAACGCCGGTTGCCGCTCGACGCCCCGGCACGCCGGATCGCCGAAGAGATCGCCTCGGCTTATCCCTCCGCCGCGCGCGCCATCGAGCAGTCGCTGTGCCATCCCGATGGGCCCGAGCGCCTCGCGGCCGGGGCTCCCCAGCCCCTGGGCGAGATCCTGCGCAGCTCTCACCGGATTGCCGAGCCCGTGGTCGAGGCGGCGATGGAGGAGCACCGCAAGAGTGGCGACCGCCTGGGCGAAGTGCTGGTGCGCCGCGGGGAGATCTCCGCCCAGGAGCGCGACGCGCTGCTCCGGTTCCAGAAATTCCAGCGCGGGGAGCTCCCGGCCGACGGCGTGCTGCGCGTGGGCTCGATCCTCGAAGCGCAGGGGGTCGTCACTTCCGAGCAGCTGGCCCGGGCGCTGGCCAACCAGCGGGCCTCCGGCCGCAGGATCGGCGACGAGCTGGTGGCCGCGGGGTACTGCGCTCCGGCGCAGGTGGAGCGGGCCCTCGAGTTGCAGGGCCGCCTGGTGTCCCTGGTGGCCTCGCTCGCGATGACCCTTGCGGTCGCCGCGGGCGGCATGGCGCCTCGCACGGCTTCCGCCTCCGGCACGCAGGGACGCGTCCAGGTCGGTGCCACGGTGATGGCGCGCGTGCGCGTCGAGGCCATGGAGCAGGTTCCGACGGTGAGCGTCACGCGGGCGGACATCGACCGCGGATATGTCGAGGTCCCTTCGGGGTCGCGTTTCGAGCTGTCCACCAATTGCGCGAGCCAGATCACGGTGCGGCGCACCGCGGCGTGGTTCCGGTCGGTGCGCGTCTCCGGCCTTCCCGCGCCGCTGGACTTGAACGAGGGTGGCGCCGCGGTGCAGCAGCTTCCGGCCTACGTGAAGAAGCTGCAGGCCAGCCTGAGCTTCCGGTTCGAGCTCCCGCCCGGGGCCGAGGCGGGCACCTATCCCTGGCCGCTCGCGCTGTCGCTGATGCCGGTGTGAGGAAGGAGGGCCGGGGACTCGCCCCCGGCCCTCGAGACTTCAGTTCGCCAGCCCGAGCAGCTTCGCGGGATTGCGCTTCATCATCTTGTCGAGGTCGGCTTGGGAGACACCGGCGGCGCGCAGCGCGCCCACCGCGTTCTCGATGCCGTCGGGCGGCGTCATCATGCCCTGCTGGCCCAGGTCGGTGGAGAGCACCAGCGCGTCGGCTCCGACTTCCTTCAGCGCCATGACGACTTGCGCCACTCCCACCTGGTTCCAATGCTTCATCCACGCGTACTGCGCGTCGGGGCCGGTCATGAACTGCAGGTAGCAGATCTCGATCATCCCGCCGAGGGCCGCCACCTCCTTCGCCTGGTCCCACGAGAGCCCCGGGATGTTGGTGAGGCCGTGGGTCACGAGGATGTTCTTCACCCCGAGCTCCTTGGCGCGGCGCGCGACGGCGACTACTTCCTCGGCATGGACGTGGCCGGTGGCGAGCACCAGGTTTTCGCGCGCGATGATCTTTAGGATCTCCTCCATCTCCGGCGTGACCTTGCCGCCGGGCGCCACCGTGAGGCCCGAGCCGTCCTTGTTGACGAGCGTCTTCACGTGCTTGTCGGAATCGAAGGTCGGCAGCCACACCACCTTGCCGCGGCTTCCGGACATGCGGTGCATCCACTCGACGGCGGAGGGGTTGATGCCGCCCACCGATTTGTTCAGCACGATGCCGCCCCAGACTTCGATCCCCGGGACCTGGTCCATCACCAGTGCCGCGCGGTCTGCGGTGGTGACCACGTGGTTCTTCAGCACGATGCCGCGCAGGCCCTTGCGCTTGGCCACCAGCACGGTCTCGTAGTCGGTGAGGGCGCGGCCGAAGACGTCGGGCGCGGGGTGGACGTGCATGTCGATCACGCCGGCGGCGGGGCTCACCTTG
>JANMHV010000347.1:0-1569 GCA_031375445.1 Burkholderiales bacterium
GGCGGGGGTTTCGGCGGCGGCGGTGGGGGCGGGTTCGGCGGCGGCGGGGGTGGTTTCGACGGCGGCGGCGCCTCGGGGAGCTGGTGATGGACTTCTCGCGTTTCTGGCGCCACGTCCTGATGAGCCCCATCAAGGCCCGCCGGGCCTTCGCTCCCGCGGT
Organism: Burkholderiales bacterium; assembly: GCA_031375445.1. Taxonomy (GTDB): domain Bacteria; phylum Pseudomonadota; class Gammaproteobacteria; order Burkholderiales; family Usitatibacteraceae; genus Usitatibacter. Next base: position 161 of record JANMHV010000347.1, read on the forward strand.
GCTCGATGCCGTCCAGCGAGCCATCGGCGAGCACGAGCGGCGCCACCGTGGCGAGGTGATGTTCGTGGTGGAGTCGGAGCTTTCCACCGCGCAGCTTTGGGCGGGCCTCACCTCCCGCGACCGTGCGCGCGAGGTGTTCGCCGCGCAGGGCGCCTGGAATACGGCAGAGAACAACGGCGTCCTCGTGTACGTGCTTCTCGCCGACCGGCACGTGGAGATCGTGGCCGACCGGGGGCTCGCCGCGGTGCCGGATGCCGACTGGCGCGCCATCTGCGACCGCATCAATGCCCATTTTCTCGCGGGGCGCTACGAGGAAGGGGCCGTCGCCGGGGTCGCCGCGGCTTCGGAAGTGCTCGAACGGCACTTCCCGGCCGCGGGTATCAGCCCGAACGAGCTGCCCGACCGGCCGGTGATGATGTAATTGTTGCTTTCCCCCGCGGGTGCTAGGATCAGCGGACTAAACAAAAATGCAAGGCTGGAACCGCATGGAACAGACGGTTCAGAAGGCCATGAATCTCCTCGAGGCGCTGGTCCGCTCCGGACAACCGCGCCGCCTCACGGAGCTTTCCCGCGAGCTCGGGCTCACCAAGCCCAACGTCTACCGGCTCCTCTCCACGCTTTCGATCCTGGGCTACGTCAAGAAGGACCCGGTGACCACCCTGTATTCCCCGACGCTCAAGCTCTGGGAGATGGGGTCGCAACTGGTCCGGGATGTCGACCTCGTCTCCGCCGCCGCGCCGCGCCTGCGCCGGCTTGCCGAGGAGGCGCGTGAATCGGTGCAGCTCGCGGTCTTCGACGCCGGCTTCACCGTCTACGTCGACAAGGTGGATAGCGCCCAGGCCCTGAAAGCCATCACCAGCATCGGCTCGCGCCTTCCCGCCACCGCCACTTCCACCGGCAAGGCGATCCTCGCCTGGTCGTCCTCGGCGGCCCTCGATGTCGCGATGACCCAGAGCAAGCGTTTCACCGCCAATACGCTCACCAAGCGCAAGGATCTCGAGACCGACCTCGAGCAGACGCGCGAGCGCGGCTACTCGATCAACCGCGGGGAATATCGCGAAGGTGTGTGCGGCATCGCGGTGCCGGTGCGGGACCGCACCGGGGGCGTGGTGGCCTCCATCGGCATCTGGGGGGCGGAAGCCAACATCCTCGGCACCCGGCGCGACGAGCTGGCACACCTCGCCGTGGCCGCGGCGCGGGATGTCTCGCGCGAGCTGGGGTTCATCGAAACCATGGCCCCTGCGGCGCGGCGGGCCAAGTCCGAGGTCACCGCCTAGTCCCCCAGCAGCCTTTCCAATTCTTCGCGGCGCTTCGGCGCCACCGTCGAGGCCCCCCCCTCCCGGGGGCGGTTTTGTATTGTGTTTGGGTGCCCGGCCCGCCCCCCCAAAACCAACACGAAACGCCCCCAC
>JANMHV010000371.1:0-21248 GCA_031375445.1 Burkholderiales bacterium
GGTGGTGTTCGCCACCCAGACACCCTACCAGCGCGTCTCGCTGATGCAGCGCGGAAGCACCGTGCGCCTCTACCTCAACGGCCGGCTGCAGTTCTCCAGCCGCGACGAGTACCGTTACCACGAGGCGCTGGTCCACCCGGCGATGGCCGCACTCGCCAACCCGCGGCGCGTGCTGGTGCTGGGAGGCGGCGACGGCCTGGCACTTCGCCAGATACTGCGCTATGGGTCGGTCGAATCCGTGACGCTCGTGGACCTGGACGCGGGCGTGACCGACCTCTTCCGGTCGCAGCCCCGCCTCGCCGTCCTCAACGCGGGCTCGCTGTCGGATCCCCGGGTGAAGATCGTGAACACCGACGCGTGGCGCTGGCTCGAGGAACGGACCACGCGCGGGCCGGGCGGCGAGCCCTTCGACGCGGTCTTCATCGACTTGCCCGACCCCTCCACCTACGGGCTGGGCCGCTTGTACACGGCGCCCTTCTACCGCCTGCTCTCGCGCCACGTGGCGCCCCACGGCCTCATCACCACCCAGGCCACGTCGCCCACGGTGGCGCGCGAGGCGTTCTGGTGCATCGTGGCGACCCTGGAGGCGGCCGGCCTGCGAACGGCGCCCTACCACTCCATCGTGCCGTCGTTCGGCGACTGGGGATTCGTGATCGCCTCCCGGGAACCCTATCGCGAACCGGCGCGAATGCCCGAGGGGCTGGCCTTCCTCACTCCCGAGGTGCTGCGCACCCTGTTCGTCTTCAGCCCCGACATCGCACGCCTGCCGGTCGAGGCGAACCGCCTCGATTCCCAGCAACTCGTCGCGTACTACGATCTCGGCTGGCGACGGGAGCGGGAGTAGGCGATGCGACTTCACCACGAAGGACACGAAGGTACACAAAGGTCCACGAAGGCAAGCAAGGGCAGGGTGTCGTTCAATGGTCGAGATTCGCGGGCTGCATCGAGATTGGTTGAAACCTTGGCTTTACCTTTGTGAGCCTTTGTGTACCTTCGTGACCTTTGTGGTGCCGTTCCCTTCAAACACTTCGAGCTGCCCATGATTGCGAAGCTCTCCCTCGCCGCGCTCGCCTTCGGGGCACTCTCCGCCCAGGCCCAGCTCTCCGAAACCGAGCAGCGCATCGTCGAGGCGGTGAAGGCGCGCACGCCCGAAGCGCTGACGCTCCTCGAGCGCACGGTGCGAATCAACAGCGGCACGCTCAATCCCGAGGGGGTCCGCGCCGTGGGCGCGATCTTCCGTGCCGAGCTCGACCAACTCGGCTTCGCCACGCGGTGGGCCGAGATGCCTCCCGCCATGCAGCGCGCCGGGCACCTCATCGCAACACGGGAGGGCAAGCAGGGCCAGCGGCTGCTCCTGATCGGGCACCTCGACACCGTCTTCGAGAAGGGGAGCCCCGTCATCGCCTGGGATCCCCAGGGCGCGCGCGTGCGCGGCCAGGGGGTGTCCGACATGAAGGGGGGCGACGTGATCCTGGTCGAGGCGCTGCGCGCGCTCCATCGGCTGGGCCTGCTCGACAACACCACGATCGCGGTGATCATGACCGGCGACGAGGAGCGCGTGGGCCAGCCGGTCGAGACCTCGCGCGCGGACCTGGTGCGGCTCGCCAAGGGCAGCGACGCGGCGCTCGCCTTCGAGGGAAGCGCGCGGCGCCAGGGAATGAGCATGGCGAGCTTCTCGCGCCGTTCGTCGGGCGGATGGACGCTAAAGGTGACCGCGAAGTCGGGCCACTCGGCCGGCGTCTTCAGCGCGAATTCGGGCTACGGCGCGATCTACGAGGCGGCGCGCATCGTGAACGCCTTCCGCGAGACGTTGGTCGAGCCCGACCTCACCTTCAACGTGGGTACGTTCGTGGGCGGGACGCAGGCCCAATTCGACCCCGACACCGCCACCGGCACCGCCTTCGGCAAGGGCAACGTGATCGCGAAAGAGGCGGTGGTGACCGGGGACCTGCGCTACCTCACCGCCGAGCAGGGGGAGCGGGCCCAAAGCCGCATGCGCGCCATCGTGGCGCAGAACCTCCCCCACGCCTCGGCCACCATCACGTTCCGCGAAACCTATCCGCCCCAGGCGCCCACCGCCGCGGGCGAGCGGCTGCTGGCGCTCTATTCGAAGGCGAGCGAGGACGCGGGCTTCGGCCCCGTGGGCGCCATGTCGCCCTCGGGTCGCGGCGCCGGGGACGTGCAGTTCGCCGCCCCCTACATTCCAGCCCTCGACGGCCTCGGCGCCCTCGGCACCGGCGCCCACACCGAAAGCGAAGACCTCGAGATCGCCTCCATCGAACTCGCGGCGATTCGCGCCGCCATCCTCATCCACCGCATGACACGGGCCTCGCCATGACCATCAGCAAGTTCGCCTTCCCCACCCCCATCCATTTCGGCCCGGGTTCGCGCCGCATGGTGGCCGAGCACCTGAAGCAGCAGGGCATCAAGCGACCGCTGATCGTCACCGACCGCGGCCTCGCCGCACTGCCGATCCTGCGCGAGTTCGGCGACCTGCTGAAGGGCTTCGCGGTGCAGGTGTATCCCGGCGTCTTCGGCAATCCCACGAAGAAGCAGGTCGATGATGGCGCCGCGGCGTACAAGGCGCACCGCGCGGACTGCGTGATCGGCTTCGGCGGGGGCGCGGCACTCGACGTGGCCAAGGCCGTGGCGATGATGGCCGTGCACGAGGGCAACGTGCTGCAGTACGCCTGGGACCACCCGCAGGTGCTGCCGATCACGAATGCGCTGCCCTACCTGGTGGCGCTGCCCACCACCAGCGGCACCGGCAGCGAGGTGGGGCGCTCCTCGGTCATCAGCGACGACGCGACCCACGTGAAGAAGGTGGTCTTCAACCCGGCGCTGCTGGCGCGGGTGGTGTTCGCGGATCCGGAGCTGACACTCGACCTTCCGGCGGGGGTCACCGCCGCCACCGGCATGGACGCCCTCACCCACAACGTCGAGAGCTACCTCTCGCCCGCCTACCATCCGCTGTGCGACGGCATCGCGCTGGAGGGTGCCCGCATCGCCGCCCACGCGATCGAGCGCGCGGTGGCGATGCCCAAGGACATCGGCGCGCGTTCCGACATGATGATGTCCTCGATGATGGGCGCCATCGCGTTCCAGAAGGACCTGGGCGCCGTGCACTCGTGCGCCCACGCGCTCGGCACCGTCGCCGACATGCACCATGGCCTCGCCAACGGCATCATGATCGACCACGTGATGCGCTTCAACCTCGACGCGGCGGAGAAGAAGATGGCGGAGTTGGCGCGGGTGTGCGGCGCCGGCGCCACCGCGGAGTCGTTCGTCGAATGGCTCGCGGCGCTCAAGTCGCGCATCGGCATCCCCGCGAAACTGGGGGGCAAGGGCGTCACCGCCGACATGATCCCGCGGCTGGTCGGCATCGCCGTGGCCGACACCTGCCACCAGACCAACCCCAAGCCCTGCTCGGCGGCGGACTTCGAGCGCATCTTCCAGGAAGCGCTGTGAGCGCCATCGAGGACATCTCGGGACTGCGCCGCCTCTACGACGAGCCGCGCGGGCGCGCGGTCACGAAACAGCTCTCCCGCATCGACCGCCACTGCCGCCGCTTCATCGAACTCTCGCCGTTCCTGGTGATGGCCACGGGGCGCCCCGAAGGCCCCTTCGACGCCTCGCCCCGCGGTGGCGACCCCGGCTTCGTGCAGGTGAGGGACGAAGGCACGCTGCTGATCCCCGATTCGCCGGGCAACAATCGGCTCGACTCGATGCAGAACCTGGTGGCGTGCCCGCACGTGGGGCTCCTCTTCATGGTCCCCGGGTTCGAGGAGACGCTGCGGGTCAACGGACGAGCCACGATCCGCGACGATGCCGCGACCCTCGGGCGCTTCGCGGGCGGCAAGCGCCTGCCGAAAGCAGTGATCGAGGTGGCGGTGGTGGAGGCCTACCTTCACTGCGCCAAGGCCTTCATGCGCTCGCGCCTCTGGGACCCGGCGACGCACCTCGATCGATCGATCCTGCCGACCACGGGCGAGATCCTGCGCGAGCAGACCGGCACCGAGGCGCCCGCCGAAACCCAGGAAGCGATGCGCGAGCGCTACAAGAAGGACCTGTAGAGCTTCTACGAATTCGCGCGGCAGTGCGCCACGATGCGCCGCGCGATTTCCGGCAACACCTCGTCGGGCAGGTCGTGGCCCATGCCGCGGATGCTCACGAATTCCGCCCGGCCCCCGCCCTCGACGATCGCGCGCGCCGTCGCCTCCCCGGCCGCCGGCGGAATCAGCGGGTCCTCGTCCCCATGGAGCACGAGCGTCGGGGCGCGGATGGCGCGCACGATCCCGGTGCGGTCCCCCGCCGCCGCGACCGCCACCAGTTGCCGCGCGATGCCCGCGGGGTCGTGGCTGCGCCGCGCGTGGCGCTCGCACATGTCGCGCAACTGCGCCTCGGGCGCGGGATGGCTGCGGCTGCCGATCACGCGCAACACGCGCATCATCCGCGCCGCGGCGCCCTCGAGGTCCCCCGGCTTCGCCGCCGGCGACAGCAGCGCCCGCCGCGCGCGCCAAGTGGGCTTCGGGAGCTTGCGGCTACCGGTGGTGGACATGATCGAGGTGAGGCTCGCCACCTTCGCCGGCTCTCGTGCGGCGAGGTTCTGCGCGACCATGGCGCCCATCGACGCGCCGACGAGATGGGCGCGGGAGATGCCCAGCGCATCCAGCAGCGCCGAGGTGTCGCTCGCCAGGTCGTCCAGCGCATAGGGCGCGCGCACCGGGAGATGCAGCGCATATCGCAACGACTCCACGCCGATCCGCGGCATGCCGAGGACATCGAGGTGGCTGGAGAGGCCGGCGTCGCGATTGTCGAAGCGCAGCACGTGGAAGCCGGCGTCGGCGAGCGCGCGGCAGAGCGCATCGGGCCACAGGATCATCTGCACGCCCAGGCCCATCACCATCACGATCGCCGGCGCCCCCGGGTCGCCGAAGGACTCGTGCTCGAGCCGGATGCCGTTGGCTTCGGTCCGCGGCATGGTTCGGCCGCGCCGCGCTAGCGGCCGAACACCGCCTTCAGCAGCTCGGTGGTCCGGGCCGCGGGATTGGAGCGGATCCTGCGCTCCTCCTCGCCGATCATGACGAAGAGACCGTCGAGCGCCTTGCGGGTCACGAAGTCGTCGAGGTCGAGCGACTGCTTGCTCACCAGCGGCGTGCTCTCGTAGCGCCCCATCATGTCCCGGTAAGCGCGCGTGGCGCCCACTTCTCCGACCTTCTGCGCCACCACCGGCTTGAACGCGGCGTAAAGCGCGTCGTTCGTCTTGCGCCTGAAGAACTCGGTCGCCGCCGTGTCGCCCCCCGTGAGGATGGCACGCACGTCTTCCAGGGTCATCGCGCGGATCGCGTCGGCGAAGTAGCGCGCCGCCAGCGGCGCCGCCGCCTCGGCAGCACGATTCATGCTGAGCGTGAATTCGTCCACCTGCTTCTGGAAGCCGGCCATGCGCGCCACGTCCGTCACCTTGCGGATGCTCGGCGGAACCAGGATCTTCACCGCCTCGTTGCCGAAGTACCCGTCCACCTGCGCGAGGTTCTTGACCGCCCTCTCGGTACCCACCGCCAGCGCTTCGCGAATGCCCGCTGCGTTGGTCTTGTCGTCTGAAGCTCCCACGCTCGCGCCGGGCGCGATTCCCGAGCCCTTCAGCAGCTCGTCGAGCCGGGGCACCTGCGCGGAAACGCCCAACGCGATCACCAATCCCGCTACCGCCGCAAGCAACCGCTTCATGGGGTTCCCCCGAGGAGAAAATCGAACGCCAGCATAACCGAAGGGGATCTCGCGCCGCACACTGCCCCCGCGCGGGCCTACTCCGGGGAACGGTAGGGATCGCGGTAGATCCAGCGCCGCCAGCCGTCGAGGTGGAAAGCGCTCCAGCGGCCCTCGCGCTGGCACAGCCGGTCCGCCACCGCATACCAGGCCGCGGGGTGCAGGCCGATGCCGAAGTGGCTCGCGCCCACCTCGATGCTCTCGGCGAGCGGGCCCTTCGGCTGCAGGCAGCACTGCCAGGCCACGATGCCGTCGCTGCGGCTGAAGACGGACGTCGTCGGCACCGGCGGCGCCTCGCGCACGCGGTCGAAATCTTCGGTGTCGTCGAGGTCGTGGCCGCTCGCGAGCTGGTAGAGGCGCCACGCGTGGTTCGCCTTCGGATGTCCGGTGAAGGGCGAGCCCAGCGTCACCACGCATCTCACGTCGCGGGGGGCGAGCCGCGCGATCTCGCGGGCATACACGCCGCCCAGGCTCCAGCCCACCAGGCTCACTCGCCGCCCGGAAGCCTTGCGCAAGGCGCGCACCCGCTCGAGGCTGCGCTCGAGCACGCCCGCGCGCGGGCCGAAGTTGAACTTGAGGTCCCAGCCATGGGGACGATAGCCACGTTCGTTCAAGAAGGCACGCAGCGGCAGCGTGCTCAGGTCCGGGGCGCCCCGCCCCGGGAACACCACTACCGCGTGCCCATCGCCGCGCGGCGCCTGGCGCAGCAGCGGGTAGGCGGCGAGGGCCGCGCCGAACTCCCAGGGGGCGCGGCTTTCGAGGGCGAGGAGGAGCGGATTGGGGGCCTTGAGGCCCGTGGATCGCTTCATCGCGGGGTGGAGGGCGGGTCGCGGTGCTTCATGCGGGAAAGAATCTACCGGAATCCGGGCCGCGAGGCATGTCGGTTATAGTTATGCGATCCCTTTCCAGGCCCGGCAACGTGCGGCGGGCAGCCTCGATGGAACCCCTCAAGATCGGCGTCTCGGCGCGCCTGCTGTATCCGGATCCGGCGCGCACTTTCCTTCCCACCAAGTCGATCCAGTACATGGAGCAATCGGCGGCAAACTGGATCATGTCCGGCGAAGTCCTCGCGTTCATGGTGCCGGAGATGAGCCTCGCATCGCCCCACGTCCCCAAGGCGCTCAAGGTGAAGCACTACGTCGATGCGCTCGACGGCCTGCTGCTCCAGGGCGGCGCGGACATGTCCCCCACCAGCTACGGCGAGACCCCGATGAACCCGCTGTGGGCGGGCGACGCCATCCGCGACGCCTACGAGATCGAGCTCTTCAACGAATTCGTCTCCCAGGGCAAGCCCGTGTTCGGCATCTGCCGCGGCCACCAGGTGATCAACGTGGCCCTCGGCGGCTCGCTCTACCAGGACATCGCCACGCAATGCGGCGACCAGGGCGGCCAGCACCGCGACGACAAGCGTTACGAGAACCACTTCCACGGCGTGCGCATCCTGCCCGGCACGTGGCTCTCGCAGGTGTATCCCCAGGTGCAGAACGCGCGCATCAACACCATCCACCACCAGGCGATCAAGGCCCTCGGCGAGGGCCTGGTGGTCGAGGCGATGAGCGAGCCCGACGGCATCGTCGAGGCGGTGCGCTGGGAAGGCCACAGCTTCGTGGTCGGGGTGCAGTGGCATCCGGAGTTCATGGACCCGAAGGACCCCACGCTCATCGACAGCCGCCCGCTGCTGCGCGCCTTCCTCACCGCCTGCGAAAGCCGCAAGCGCACCGGGAAGGCCACGCCGGTGATGTCCGCCCGGGCCGCCTGATGGCGCAGCTGAAGATCCTGAACCCCGCCACGGGCGGGGTGGCGGGAACCCTGCCCGCCGACACGCCGAAGTCGGTGCAAGCGAAATACCTGCGCGCGCGCGCCGCCCAGCCTGCATGGGCGAAGACCCGGATGAAGCAGCGCCTCGAGATCATCGCCAGGTTCCGCGAGCTGGTCGTGGCCGAGACCGAACGGCTGGCCGCAGTGCTCACGCTGGAAGTCGGCAAGCCGATCTCCCAGGCGAGGAACGAGCTGAAAGGCGTGCTGCCGCGCCTCGACTTCTTCCTCGAGGAATCGGCCCACGTGCTGCGGGCGAGGAAGGTCTCGGGGGAGCGCGGCGGGGCGATGGAGGAGCTGGTCTCCCACGAGCCCCTCGGCGTCATCGCCAACGTCTCGGCGTGGAACTACCCTTGGTTCGTCGGCAGCAACGTGTTCGTGCCCGCGCTGCTGGCGGGCAACACCGTGCTTTACAAGCCCTCGGAATTCGCCTCCCTCACCGGCGCCGAGATCGCGCGGCTCCTCTACGCGGCCGGCATTCCCCAGGACGCCTTCATCCCCGTCATCGGCGGGGGCGCGGTGGGTGCCGCCCTCCTCGAGCAGCCGGTCGACGGCGTCTTCTTCACCGGCTCCGTCGCCACCGGGAAGAAGATCGCCGCGGCCGTCGCCGGGCGGTTCGTGAAGCTGCAGCTCGAGCTCGGCGGCAAGGACCCGATCTACGTGTGCGACGACGTGGATGTGGCGAAGGCCGCGGCGGGCATCGCCGACGGCGCCTTCTACAACACCGGGCAGAGCTGCTGCTCGGTGGAGCGCATCTACGTGAACGAGGCCGCCTACGCGCCCTTCGTCGAGGCGTTCGTGGCCGAGGTGCGCCGCTTCAAGCGCGGCGACCCGACCAGGGACGACACCTACATCGGCCCCCTCACGCGCGCCCCGCAGCTGAAGGTGCTGGAGGACCAGGTGAAGGACGCGGTGAAAAAGGGCGCCAAGGTGCTCGCCGGCGGCAAGCGCGTGCCCGGCAAGGGCAACTGGTTCGAGCCCACGGTGCTGGTGGACGTCGACCACACCATGGCGGTGATGCGCGAGGAAAGCTTCGGCCCCATGATCGGCATCATGAGCGTGCCCGGCGACGAGGAAGCGGTGGCCCTCATGAACGACACCGACTACGGCCTCACCGCCGGGGTCTACACCGCCAGCGCCACCCGCGCGCAGCGCATCCTTTCGCGCGTGGACAGCGGCTCGGTCTACTGGAACTGCTGCGACCGCGTGAGCCCGCGCCTGCCCTGGTCCGGCACCCGCAACTCCGGCGTCGGCCTCACCCTTTCGAGGGCCGGCATCGAGACCTTCACGCGGCCCAAAGCCTGGCACCTGCGTCAACCCTAGGAGAACAAAAATGAATACTCAATCCACCCGCTGGATCCACCGTGCCGCGTCATTGGTGGCACTCGTTGCGATCGTGCTCCCCGCCGCCGCGCAGTACCAGAGGGGCAGCGAAGACGACGACGAATACCGCGGCCACAATGCGGACGTGCGCGAGGCGTACCGGCGCGGTTACGAGCGCGGCTACGATCGCGGCTATCGCAAGGCAGCGGAGGAGGGCAACCGCTATTCCCCGCCCATCGTCGTGGCCCCTCCCCCTCCTGCACCCCCGCCGAATCAGCCGACCGGCCCGATCAACGTGACTGGCGCCTACTACGGCTCCTCGGACAAGAACTGCCAGGCGGGGCGCTACATGGCCCGCGCCGCCAACGGCAAGCGCAGCTACTCCTTCAAAGTGACCAACGAGATCTGCGGCGATCCGCACCCGGGCGCCCGCAAGTCGCTGGAAGTCACCTACACCTGCGGCCACCTCCAGAGGGCCGCTTCGGCGCGCGAGCACACCACCATCTACCTCGACTGCGCCAACTAGGAGGCGCCCCGCCGGGGCGGACCCCATAATGGGGCCATGACCTTCAACGGAAAGACCGCCGTCGTCACCGGCGCGGCGGGCACGATGGGCCTCGCGGCCGCGCGCATGCTGCTCGAGGAAGGCGCGGCGGTGGCGCTGCTGGATATCGACGCCATGCGCCTGGACAGCCTCACGCGGTTCCTGCGCGGCAGCACGCTCGCCGTCTCCTGCGACGTGAGCGATGCCAACGCCGTGCGCCAGGCGTTCCAGAACGTCGAGAGGTCCCTGGGGCCCGTGGACATCCTGGTGAACGCCGCTTCGCAATCCTCCCCGGAGAAATCCGACGCCACGGGCGACACCGACTGGCGGCGGGTGATGGCGGTCAACGTGGACGGCGCCTTCTTCTGCTCGCGCGCCGTGCTGCCGGGGATGAAGAAACGCGGCTGGGGCCGCATCGTGAACGTGGGGTCGCTCGCCGCACGGACCGGCGGTCCCGCAACCGGCGTCGCATTTTCCTCCTCGAAAGGCGCCATTGCCTCCCTCACCTTCGCGCTCGCGCGCGAATGCGCGGCGCAAGGGGTCACCGTCAACGCCATAGCTCCCGCGTATGTGAAGACCCCGCGGGGCACGGGCCAGCTGAACGAGGCGCAGCAGCGCCAGCTGCTGGCGCAGATTCCCGTCGGGCGCTTCTGCGAGCCCGAGGAGTTCGCGCACGCGGTGAGGTTCCTCGCCTCGCCTCTTTCGGGGTTCATCACCGGGGAGGTGCTGGACCTCAACGGCGGGTTGCAGATGGACTGAGTGAGCCGTCAAGACGCTTTGCGCCCGGGCGTGGGCCGCCGGGCGCAAAGCAATGGCACCTACTACCGCTCCGGCTTCCATCCGACACTGGAATCGGACGCTCTACCATTCCCGCAGCACCACGCGAGAGCGATCATCGCTCCAACCATTGGAGCGAGCGATGAACCTGCCCAGACCCGGCCGCATCCCCTCCCTGCCCTCGATCCAGGAAGGCAAGGTCGGCTACATCCTGCTGTGGGCGCTCGGCGTGCCCATTCCCATCCTGTTCCTCGTCTACATGCTCCGCGGCTGCAGCTGACGCCCGGAATGTAGGAATCCTCCGACGTGCCGAAGAGGCATGTCGGAGATTCACCCTTTCAACGCCGCTTACAGACCCCCGCCCCCCTTCCAACCATCATGATCCGGCAATTGCGGCATCAGCCACGCGACCTGCGCGCTGGCATGGACGAAGGAATCGGAGGCGACATGAAACGAGCCATCCTCGTGGCACTGGGCACCGGCGCGCTGATCTCGAGCGCCGCGGCCATCGGCATCGCCATGGCCGGCTATGAAGCCCCGGCGGGACTGACCCGTGAGGGATACGAAGCGGCGATAGCGAGCGCACGCGACCAGCGCGAGGCGCGCCTGGCCGCGTGCGAGAACGTCCGCGTCAACGATCGCGATTCCTGCCGCGCCGTGGCGATGGCCACCTCGGCGGCCCGTGTCGCCGAAATCGAGGAAGGGTTCCATCGAGACCAGTCGAGCGCACGCAACGCGCAACGCGCGCGCATCGACGCCCGCTACCAGGTCCAGCGCGCAAGCTGCCAGGCCCTGGGGGGATTCAAGCGCGACAAGTGCCTGGTGTCGGCCCATGCCGATCGCGGCCGTTCGCTGCTCGAAGTGGCGGCGCCGTACGTCGATCGTTATGCGGCCAACTAGGGAACGCATGAACTGGAGCCTCACGCACCGGCTGCTGCTCCTCGCCTTCGCGGCCCTCCTCGCGGGGCTCCTGGGGCGCTAGACCCTAGCGCGCCGCCGCTGGCTCGAGCCCGCGCACGAGCCCACCCCGCGCGTGGCGCGCGCGCTCGTCCTGCACGAAGCGCACCAGGTCCGCCTCCTCCAGCGCGGGCCGGCAGAAGAATCCCTGGAATTCGTCGCAGCCCTCGGCCCGCAGCAGGTCGAACTGGTGCTGGTGCTCGACGCCCTCGGCCACCACGCTCATCTTCAGGCTGTGCGCCATCGCGATCACCGCGCGCGTGATCGCCACGTCGTCGCCGTTGTGCGGCAGGTCGCGCACGAACGAGCGATCGACCTTGAGGCGATCGATCGGGAAGCGCTTGAGGTACCCGAGCGAGGAGTGCCCGGTACCGAAGTCGTCGATCGCGAGCCTCACCCCCATCTTCCGCAGCGCCTCCATGATGCCCACGGCACGGTCGGGATCCTTCATCACCATGCTTTCGGTGATTTCGATCTCCAGCGTGCTGGCCTGGACCCCCGTGGAGCGCAGGATCGAAGCCACCTCGGTCGCGAGCTTGGGCTCGTGGAACTGGGAGGCCGAGAGGTTCACCGCCACCGACAGCGGCATCCCCTGGTCGCTCCAGCGCCGGGCGCGCTCGCACACCCGCCGCAACGTCCAGTAGCCGATCGGCACGATCAGGCCGGACTCCTCGGCGATGGGCACGAACTTGTCGGGCAGCAGCAGGCCCAGCGTCGGGTGGCGCCATCGGATCAGCGCCTCGACTCCGGTGACGCGGCCCTGCGCGAACTCGATCTTGGGCTGGTAGAAAACCTCGATCTCGCCGCGCTCGAGCGCGTGGCGCAACGCCGCCTCGAGCGACAGGCGCTCCTGGGAGAGGTGGTTCAGCTCGGCCGCGTAGAAGCAGTGGCGGTTTCGTCCCTGCTCCTTGGCCCGGTACATCGCGATGTCGGCGTTGGAAAGCAGCGTCTGGGTGTCGTGCCCGTCGGCGGGATAGGTGCAGATGCCGACGCTGGCGGAAAGCCCCAGCTCCTGCCCGTCGACCGTGAAGGTGGGCTCGAAGCTCTTCAGCACCTTCTCGGCGATCTCGGCGAGGTCGGCGGCATCGCGGAAATCCTCCACCATCAGCACGAACTCGTCGCCGCCCAGGCGCGCCACCAGGTCGCTCGAGCGCACCGAGGCGAGCAGCCGGCGCGAGGCCTCCTGCAGCACGCGGTCGCCCACGCCATGGCCGAGGGTGTCGTTGATGTTCTTGAACCGGTCCATGTCCATGAAGAAGATGGCCAGGCTGCGCCCGTGGCGCCCGGCCTGGGCGATGGCGTGGGCCAGCGTCTCGTTGAAGAGCGCGCGGTTGGGAAGCGCCGTGAGCGAGTCGTGGGTGGCCATCTTCTGGATCATCTCGAGGGCCGAGGACAGCTCGTCGTTGGTGCGGCGCAGCCGGCTCCTCAGCTCGCTGATGCGCCCGCCCACCGCCGCGAAGCACGGCAGCACGAATGCGAGGGTGGTCCACTGGAACGCCTCCAGGGGCACGTTCACCTGCTCGGGCTTGAGCCACATCAGCAGGTTGATCACCATCGCGTACGAGGCGAGCACCACCCCCGCCGCGGTGAGGAACTCGCGCGTCGTGAACCGGAACACGCCGAAGGCCAGGATCACGAGGCTGATCATGAGCGCGATCGAGCGGTTCTGGTCGAGGTGGTACACGGCGACCATGAGGATCAGGTTCGCCACCACGACCTGCAGCCAGGTGAGGCTGGGGTCGCGGAACCGCTCGTTCAGGTGGGTGCGGAAGAGGCCGTAGATGACGGCGTTCGCCGCCACCATGAGGACGGCCACGATCCAGGCGGGGCGCGCCTCGATCAAGCCCAGCACGTTGCCGATCCACAGGAGCGGCATGCAAACGATGTACGCCCCGGCCGCCAGGTGATAGCGACGCAGCCTCACCGCCTGCTTGCTGCTGTTTCCGCCCGTGGGGCGCAGTGGGACCGCGGTCAAAGATGATGCCTCGTTGTCTCGGGTTCTATCGCCCGGACGAATTATCGCGGCATCTTCGCGGGCGCCCGAGTGAATTGCGTCACATTCCGGGGCGGAAAGGATTACGGCTGTAGCGCCCGCGGGGTCCTGAGGAAGTGCCAGAGGCCGATGGCGCAAGTGAGCACCCCGACCGCCCCGGCCTGGTGGAGGGCCGCGAGGGGAAGCGGCACCCGCAACAGCAGGGTCGCGATGCCGGCGGCGACCTGCAGCGCCACGACCGCGAGCAGCGCGTGGCTCCACCCCCGGGCACCCGCGCCCACGGGCGACACCCTCACCCGCCACCACGCGGCGGCCGCCAGCGCCGCCACGACGAGCGCCAGCGTGCGGTGATTGAACTGGACCATCGCCATGTTGAAGGCGAAGTTCTTCCACCACGGCTCGATCAAGAGGATCTCCGGTGGGACCCAGTGGCCGTTCATGAGCGGCCAGGTGTTGTACGCGTACCCGGCCCGGATGCCCGCGACGAGCGCGCCGGTGAGGATCATCAGGAACACCACCCCCGGCAGCGCCGCGGCGAGGCGCCGCAGGCCCGGCGGGGCCCCCGGTTCACGGGGCGGGAAGAGGATTCCGAGCGCCACCGCGAGCATCGCGCCGTAGATCAGGACCGCCAGGCCCAGGTGCGCGGCGAGCCGCACCGGGCTCACCATCGGGTCGTGGTCGAGGCCGCTCTTCACCATGTACCAGCCCATCGCCCCCTGGAGCCCCCCGAGGGTGAAGATGCTGGCGAGCTGCCAGGCCAGCCGCCCGCGCACCGTGCCGCGGGCGAGGAAGTAGAGGAAGGGGAGCAGGAACGCGAGCCCGATCACGCGGCCGAGGAGCCGGTGGACATACTCCCACCAGAAGATCCCCTTGAAGCCGGCGAGGCCCATGTCGTGGTTGCGCTGCCGGAATTCGGGGCTCGACTGGTACTTGGCGAATTCCTCGAGCCAGGCCGCCTCCGAAAGCGGCGGCAGTGTCCCGGTGACCGGGCGCCATTCGACGATCGACAGGCCCGAGTGGGTGAGGCGCGTCATGCCGCCCACCACCACCATGGCGAACACCAGCGCGCAGCAGGCGAGGAGCCAGTACGCGACGCGGCGTGGAGGGGAAACGGAAGGGGGGGCCATCGGACCCCCCCATTTTACTTTAACGGCCCCGCGGCTACTTCGAGCCGGCGAGGTTCTTCGCGGCGAAGTCCCAGTTGAGGAGCTTCTCGCACACCGCCTTGGTGAAGTCCGGGCGCCGGTTCTCGTAGTCGACGTAGTAAGCGTGCTCCCACACGTCGATGGTGAGCAGCGCCGTGCCGCCCTTCACCATCGGCAGCTCCGCGTTGGAAGTGGTGTAGATCTCGAGCTTGCCCCCCTTGTCCACGAGCCACGCCCAGCCGCTGGCGAACTGGTTCACGGCGGCCGTGGCGAAGTCGGCCTTGAATTTCTCCAGGCCGCCGAGATCGCGGTCGATCCGCGCGGCGAGCTCCCCGGAGGGCTTGGCGCCCTCCTGGGGCGAGCGCAGGCAGTTCCAGAAGAAGGTGTGGTTCCAGATCTGCGCCGAGTTGTTGAAGATCTTCGGATCCTTGCCGTGCGAGGCCTTGATCACCTCCTCGAGGGGCATCTTTTCGTAGGGCGTGCCGGCGGCGAGCTCGTTCAGCTTGTTCACGTAGGCGCGATGGTGCTTGCCATAGTGCAGCCCCATCGTCTTCGCGGAGATGACGGGTTCGAGCGCGTTATCGGCCCAGGGAAGCGGGGGGAGTTGGAACGGTCCTGTGTCAGCCATGGGGTTCTCCGTGAATGGGAATTGGAATGCGTTGCGGGCGGGAGGTTGCGAAATCCCCGTGTAGGACGAGTCCGACACGGCTATCAGATAAGGCGACTTGCGGCCTTCCGGTTGGCCGACAGATTCCGCGCTGCCGGGGCCCGATCATCGACTTGCCGCCGGCACCTCATGGCGCATTTTAGCAACCCGCACCGCCGAGCGCGAAATGCGGGACGCGACCGATATCAACAAGGAGACCCAACGATGAAAATGAAGACCCTGTCTGTCGCCCTCTGCAGCGCACTGCTGCTGAGCGCCGCCACCCTCGTGCCCGCCCAGAAAGTCCCCAGCGAGGCCGCCAAGGCGGTCACGCCGAAGTCGATGGAGAACACGACCACCGGCATCTCCAGCGCCGAGTACAAGGCCGAGAAGGACCGGATCGAAGCCGATGCCAAGTCCGCCAAGGCCGCGTGCAAGGGCATGAAGGACAATGCCAAGGACATCTGCCAGGCCGAGGCCAAGGGCAAGGAAAAGCTGGCCAAGAAAGAGCTGGACCTCAAGAAGAACCCGAACGACAAGAACGCCGTCGACGTCGAGAAGATGAAGGCGGAAGTCGCGTACGAAATCGCCAAGGAGAAGTGCGAGGACCAGAAGGGCGCCGACGCCGCCGCGTGCAAGAAGCAGGCGAAGGCCGCGAAGGACAAGGCGATGGCTGAAGCCAAGAACTACAAGCGCATGGCTTCCGCCGACACCGGCATGACCAAGGCCACCTCGGCCCCGGCCCCGTCGACCACCACGAGCGCCAAGCCGATGGCCACCGCTCCCTCGTCCAGCCCGGCCGGCACCAGCGGCGCGAGCAGCGTCGGCGCCGGCACCACCGGCACCGCGACCCCGAGCCAGAACAAGTCGGGCAAGTAACCCAGAACACCGGGCATCTGTAGCAAGGCGGGGCCGATCGAGAGATCGGCCCCGTTTGCTTTCGGGCTCGCGTCAGACGATTCCGAGGGTGGAATCCGCCGGCGCCGACAGATCGGATCAGTCGGCGGACCGATCATCGTCTCGAGTCCCCGGCGCATGCGCCAACCGAGCGAGGAAACATCCATGAAGCGCACCACCCTCACCCTCCTGTTCAGCGGCGCCGCACTCTTCAGCGCGGCCTCGTTCGGCATCAGCGCCCACGTCGACTCCAGGCCCTCCCTCATGTCCCGCAGCGACTACGCGGTGGGCAAGCAGGTGATCGATTCGGAGACGAAGCAGGCGGTGGGCCAGTGCCGCTCGATGGAAAGTTCCGGGCGCGAGCTCTGCAAGGCGCGCGCGCGGGCCGAGGAGCGGGTGAAGAAGGCGGACCTGGCGGCGCGCTACTTCGGCACCGTGGCGGCCGCCGAGGAAGCGAAGCTCGTGCGGGTTCGCGCCGGCTACGACGTGGCCAAGGTGCAATGCGGAACGCTCGATAGCGACGCCCGCGCGCAGTGCCTGGAGGAAGCGCGCTCGGACAAGGCGCGCTCGGTCGCCGAGCCGCGTCCTTCCACTACCTGAAGCTGTATTTTAGGACCAGCCGGTCGTGGCGGAGCGATACGCTCTCCGCGGTCAGGCCGTCCACGCGCGGCATGTACTGGCGCACCGGGCGGTAGACGATGCGGCGCTCCACCATGTCGTAGCAGAGGTCGCGGGCGTTCGCCTCGCAGGCGCCCTGGGGCTTGCGCGCCGTGAGCTCGTCGCGCTGCAACAACCCCGGGATCGGATCGTAGGCGGCGGTGAATGGCGCATTTGTGTGACGGGCGCCTTCGACCGCATTGGCCGAGGCGAGCGTCTTGGAGCGCGCCGCCATTTCCTCCCCACGCTCGGCGGCACCTGCCTGGAGGCTGGCGACGGCGATGATCACTGTTGCGGCGCGGCGGAACATGGTGCGGCTCCCTGTCCGGCGGGGTCCTGCTGCCCTCCACGCCGTATGGCAATCCTCCCGCGGACCGGCGCCCGGCGCCATTTCCGGCGACCGTCGGCGGCCCGCGGCCGACGACCGGCGTGCAGGACGATTCCGATAGGCGTTTCAGCGGCACGGCTTCCGGCGCTTCCACCACGCCGACAGATTCGTCGCCGTGCATCGCCGATCATTGTCTCAACTTGGCGACACAGGATCCTCCGATGAAGATCAACGGCTTCGCGCACGCCCGGGCGCTTTCGCGCCAGTTCTTTCCCGCGTGGTCGCGCCGCGCCCGCGCGCGGTGGGTGCTGGCCAAGGTGCGCGCGCCGCAAGTGAAGGTGCCGATCTCTTCGGGCTGGAGCCACGACAGCCGCGCGTACTGGTTCCAGCGAACCACGCGCGCCTGACGCGCCCTCGTCGAACCGGAAAAGGCCCGCCCCGCAGCGGGCCTTTCCGTTTCGGCGCGAATCAGCCCTTCAGGCAGGCGCTCATGAACGCGCGGCGCTCGTCGCCCTTCAAGGCCTTCTTTCCGGCCTCGACGTTGCAGGTCTTCATCTTGTTCTGCTGGCTCGACTGCGATTGCGTGGGCGCGGGTTTCGCCTTCTCCTCGTCGTCGTTGGCGTGGGCCGACGGCACGACGAGGAACGAGGCGATGGCGGCGCACGCCATCACGTAGGGCAGGCGGATCTTCATGGACTTCCTCCCGGTGTGGGTTGGTGGGGAGCCCATCAGACCGCGAACGCGCCGGGAGCGCGCGGTTAAATCCGATCAGCCCGTTTCGGATTCCGGCTTGCCGCCCTCGAGGAGCGGCATGCCGCTTCCCGTGCCGAGAAGCCCGGTCTCGGAGTACACGCGCAGCTTGTCGCGCGTGTCGATGATGTCGAGGTTCCTCATCGTGAGCTGCCCGATGCGATCGGCGGGCGTGAAGAACGCCTCGCCGCGCTCCATGGTGAGGCGCTCGGGCTTGTAGGTGAGGTTGGGGCTCGTGGTGTCGAGCAGCGAGTAGTCGTTGCCCCGGCGCAGCTCCACCGTCACCTCGCCCGACACCGCGCGCGCCACCCAGCGCTGCGCGGTGTCGCGCAGCATCATCGCCTGCGGATCGAACCACCGGCCCTGGTAGAGGAGGCGCCCGAGGCGCCGGCCGTGGTTGCGGTACTGCTCGATCGTGTCCTCGTTGTGGATGCCGGTCACCAGGCGCTCATAGGCGAGGTGGAGCAGCGCCATGCCGGGCGCCTCGTAGATTCCCCGGCTCTTCGCCTCGATGATGCGGTTCTCGATCTGGTCGCACATCCCGAGCCCGTGGCGCCCGCCGATGGCGTTGGCCTCGCTGAAGAGCGCCACCATGTCGGGGAACGTGTGGCCGTTGAGCGCCACCGGCACGCCTTCCTCGAAGCGCACGCTCACGGTTTCCGCCTTCACGGCCACGTCGTCGCGCCAGAATGCGACCCCCATTATCGGCTGGACGATGCGGATGCCCTTGTCGAGGAACTCGAGGTCCTTCGCCTCGTGGGTGGCACCCAGGATGTTGGAGTCGGTGGAGTACGCCTTCTCCGTGCTCATCTTGTAGTCGAAGCCCTGGGCGACGAGGTACTCGCTCATCTCCTTCCTGCCGCCGAGCTCGTCGATGAAGAGCTGGTCCAGCCACGGCTTGTAGATGCGCAGGCCCGGGTTGGCGAGGAGCCCGTAGCGATAGAACCGCTCGATGTCGTTGCCCTTGAAGGTGCTGCCGTCGCCCCAGATGTTGACGTCGTCTTCCTTCATCGCCACCACCAGCATCGTGCCGGTGACCGCGCGCCCCAGCGGGGTGGTGTTGAAGTAGGTTGCCCCGCCGGTGGAGATGTGGAAGGCGCCGCACTGGATCGCGGCCAGCCCCTCGGCCACCAGCTGCGGGCGGCACTCGATGAGGCGCGCGCGCTCGGCGCCATAGGCGAGCGCCTTGCGCGGGATCTCGTCGTAGTCGCTCTCGTCGGGCTGCCCCAGGTTGGCGGTGTACGCGTACGGGATCGCACCCTTGGCGCGCATCCAGTGAAGCGCCGCGCTGGTATCGAGGCCGCCGGAAAAGGCGATGCCGACTTTGTCGCCGGCAGGAAGGGACTGGAGGATCGTGGCCACTGGGTTCGGATTGGATGAGTAACTCGACATTCTAAAGGGAACGCAGGCCGCGGCCGCGCGACCGCCCGGGCCACGCCGGGGACCGCCCATCGGGAAGCTTCGAAAGTGAGACTTTTCGCATAGCGAACACCCTCGGCCCGGTCGAGACTTGCGCCATCGAGTCAAGACGCAGGACCGAAAGGAAATCGTGATGAAGCGGCTGGTGAACTTCGAGTTGCCCGAGCGGACCGAGGAACGCGTGCTCGGATTCGAGCCCGCGTACCTGGACACGGCGACGATGGCCATCTACCGCTCGCGTTTCGCCGACGGCCGCCCGGCGCGCTTCCACATCCTAGACGGGCTGCCCGAGGAGGTGGTCTGGAACCGCTCCGCCGCGGGCCACGTCACCGTCGCCAAGCCCTCCCTGATCGCCGGCTACGTCCGCGGTGGCTTCTTCTACACCGCGTCCGCGGCGGCCCGCGCCCTGCGCGACTGGGGGCCGTAGGTGATCCGGGCGATGTGACGCGGGTTGTCAAGTAGTGACGTCCCCGGGGGCGGCTGTGGAGGTCGGGCAGCGCGAGAAGATCCGAGGCCGCGCGCGCCACCCCGGAGATGAAACCGCTCACGGAAGGGATCGCGTTACCCTAGCGGATGTTCATCACCGGCCTGGGGATCGCCGTACCTCCCCGCAGCTACACCCAGCAGGATTGCTGGGCGGCGCTCGGACGCACCGAGCACCCGGCGCTCACCCCGCGGGTGCGCTCGCTGCTGCAGGGAATCCTCAACCACGACAACGGCATCGAGCGGCGCGCGCTCGCGGTGGAGTCGCTCGAAGAGGGTTTCCGGATCGATCCCGACACGCTGCACGCGCGCTTCCTCGCCAACGCGCCGCGGCTTGCGGAGCGGGCTGCGCGCCAGGCGCTAAAGCAGGCCGGGCTCGAGCCGGGAGCCGTCGATGGCCTCGTGATCAGCACCTGCACCGGATACCTCTGTCCCGGCCTCACCAGCTACGTGGCCGAAGCGCTGGCGTTGCGCCCCGACGTGGTGGCCTTCAACCTCGTGGGCCATGGGTGCGGGGCGGCGCTCCCCAACCTGCGCGCGGCCGAGGCGCTGCTCGCAGCCCGCGGATGCGAGAACGTGGTGTCGATCTGCGTCGAGGTGTGCAGCGCGGCGATGTACCTCGACAACGACCCGGGGGTGCTGATCAGCGCCTGCCTGTTCGGCGACGGCGCCGGCGCCGCCGTGCTGTCGCGCGAACCTCCCGCCGGACGGCGCCGCGTCGCCTGGCGCCACAGCGTCTCCTCGACGCTGCCGCAGGCACGCGTGGCGCTGCGCTTCGAACAGCGCGGCGGCCTGCTGCGCAACGTGCTGACGCGCGCGGTGCCGCGCCTCGCCGCGGAGCGCGTCGACGCGGTGCTCGACACGGCGCTCGGGGACGCCGGGCTGCGCCGCGCGGACCTCACCGGCTGGATCCTGCACGCGGGCGGGCGCGACGTGCTGCTGGCGCTCGAGGATCGGCTCGGCCTCGCGCCGCTGCAACTGCGGCACAGCCGGGCGGCGCTGCGCGACTATGGCAACCTCAGCAGCGCGTTCGTCTACTTCGTGCTCGAGGCCGCGCTCGCGGCCGAGGCGCCGGGCGGCTGGTGGTGGATGTCGTCGTTCGGCGCCGGCTTCACCTGCCACGGCGCGCTGCTCGAGGTCGCGTGAGCCTCGTCGGCCTGCAGGCCGCGGAGCGCCACGTCGCGCCCGAGATCCTCGACGAGCTCTCGCCCGACGACCCGCGCGCGCAGCGCTCGCGCCGCGACCTGCGCCGCGTGCATCGCGCGATGGGCACCGCGCGGATCCTGCGCGGCGCGATCGCGCGCCTCGGCCTGCCGGGACCGCCGCGACGCGTGCTGGAGATCGGCGCCGGCGACGGCAGCCTGAGGCTGCGTCTCGCGCGCCACCTCGGCGCCGGCTGGCGCGACGTCGAACTGACCCTGCTCGACCGCGTCGCCGTGGGCGACGCCGCGACTCGGCGCGCCTACCGCGACCTCGGCTGGCGCGTCGCCGTCGAGCCGCAGGATGTCCGGGACTGGGCCGCGCGTCCCGCGGCCGGCCCACGCCACGACCTGTGCGTCGCGACGCTGTTCCTGCATCACTTCGACGCGCCGCAGCTGGCGACGTTGCTGCCGGCGATCGCGACGCGCGTCGACGCGTTCGTCGCCTGCGAGCCGCGGCGCGCGGGCCTCGCCCGGCTCGGCAGCCGGCTGGTCGGCGCGCTCGGCGCGAGCGCCGTCACGCGCGTCGACGCGGTCCGCAGCGTCGACGCC
>JANMHV010000441.1:0-7676 GCA_031375445.1 Burkholderiales bacterium
GCGGCGCCGCCGGCCACGGCAAAGATCGCCGCGTATCCCAGGCGCTCGAGCATCTCGTAATCGCCCGCCTGGGCCCGGCGGACTCCGCGCGCCGCGGCCGGCAAGATGAGCTCGATCGTCCCGGCCGGCGCGACGAGCATCACGCAAGCCCCGAGGAGCGCCGCCACGCCGAGCACTGCGCCGAGCACGACCATGGACCATCGGAAAGCGCCGGAGGTGGCGCCGGGGCGAAGGGAGGTGACCTTGTCCATTTCTACTTGCGCCCGTCGCACGGTGTCGAGCGGCATGGGGATGCCCTTCACCATGAACGTCGCGAAGGGTACGGCGACGAGGGCGCCAGCAAGAGCACGCAGGAGCTCGCCCTTCATCAATCCGTCGATGAACACCATCGCGGCGATGAGCGCGACGCATCCCAGCATGATGCTGACCTTGCCGCCGGGATCCATCCAGACGTACTTCGGCGTGGGTTCCATCAGCCCCTCAGCGGCATCGCAACGCCGATCGCGATGAAGATCCCGCCGCACGCCCGGTTGAATCGCCGCCCGATGCGCCGCAGCCGTGGGGCGATGCGATGGGCCGCGTGGGCGACCATCAGCTCGTAGGCGAACTCGACGATCCCGAAGGTCGCGGCCATGACCGCGAACTGCACCACCAGGTTGCGGTGCGGATCGATGAACTGCGGCAGGAAGGCGGCGAAGAAGAGCAGCGCCTTCGGGTTGGTCACGGCCGAGAGCAGGCCCTCCTTGAAGAGGGCCGACCCGGGACGTTCAACGGTGCCCTCGGCGCTTTGCATGTCCATCGCGGGCGCGCGCCACAGCTGGACGCCAAGCCACACCAGGTACGCGCCGCCCAGCCACTTGAGCACGGTGAGCCACGTGATCGACGCTTGCAGCAGCGCGCCGATGCCGAAGAGCGACAGCGCGATCACGATCACGAAGCCGAGCACGCCGCCCGAGATCGTGAAGAGCGCCTTGCGGCGCCCGTGCATCGCGCCATGGGTGAGCGCCAGCAGCCCGTTGGGCCCGGGCGAGAGCGACAGGCCGATGGAGGCCGCGAGGTACAGGAGCCAGGTGTGGAATTCCATGCGGAATGCTAGCCAATGTCATCCCCGCGGAGGCGGGGATCCAAGATTAGGCCCCCGCCTCCGCGGGGGTGACGGCAGTAGCCAGATCAGAAGTTCACGTTGCGCCCGCCCTTGAGCTTGAGCATCTGGCGCGCCTCGTCGGGGGTGGCCACCTCGAGCCCCAGGCCTTCGATGACCTGGCGCGCCGCGCGCACTTGCTGCGCGTTGGTCTCGGCGAGCTGGCCGGGGCCGATCCACAGCGAGTCTTCCAGGCCCACCCGCACGTTGCCCCCGAGCGCCACCGACTGCGCCGCGATCGCCATCTGGTTGCGTCCCGCGCCCAGCACGCTCCACTGGTAGTCGGTTCCGAACAGGCGATCGGCGGTGCGCTTCATGTGCGCGACGTCTTCGGGATGCCCGCCGATGCCGCCGAGGATTCCGAACACCGACTGGATGAAGAAGGGCGGCTTCACGAGGCCCCGGTCGGCGAAGTGGCGCAGCGTGTAGAGGTGCCCGATGTCGTAACACTCGATCTCGAAGCGCGTGTCGTTGGCGCGGCACGTGGAGAGGATGTTCTCGATGTCCCGGAAGGTGTTCTTGAAGATGCGCTCGTCGGAGCCCTCGAGGTACGGGCGCTCCCAGTCGTGCTTGAACTCCTTGTAGCGCCGCAGCATCGGATAGAGCCCGAAGTTCATCGAGCCCATGTTGAGCGAGGCGACCTCGGGCTTGAAATGCGCGCAGGGCTTGAGGCGCTCCTCGACCGACATGGTGGGCGCCGCACCCGTGGTGATGTTGATCACCACGTCGCATGCCTGCTTGATCTTCTTCAGGAACGGCTCGAACGACTCGGGCGTCTGGACCGGGCGCCCGTCCTTCGGGTCGCGCGCGTGCAGGTGGACGATCGCCGCCCCTGCCTCGTGGGCGCCGATCGCCGCCTCGGCGATCTCGTCGGCGGTGATCGGGAGGTGGGGCGACATCGTCGGCGTGTGGATGGCGCCGGTGACTGCACAGGTGATGATGACCTTGCGGCCGGGTCTCGGGATGCTGGACATTCGCTCGCTCCTGCGTCGTGGTCAATCGGCCTTGATGCCGGCTTCGCGGATGATCCGTCCCATCCGCGCGAGTCCGGTTCGAATCGATTCGGTGAGCGCCTCGGGGGAGCCGGGCGCAAGGTCATAGCCGAGCGGCAGGAGGGCGTCGCGTACCTCGGGCGCTGCCGCGGCTTTCACGATCTCGGCATTCAGGAGGTCGATGATCGCGCGCGGTGTTCCCGCGGGAGCCACCACCGCGAACCAGGTGGCGAACTCGAACTCCGCGAACCCCGCTTCGCGCACCGTCGGCACATCGGGCAGCAGCGGCGAACGCGCCGGGCCGGTCACCGCCAGCACGCGCAGCTTGCCGGCTTTCGCCTGCGTGCTCACCACGCCCAGGCCCTGCGCGAGGAGCGGCACCTGGCCGCCCAGCACGTCGGTCAGGGCCTGGGCAGCGCCCTTGTACGGGACGTGCGTCAACTTCATCCCGGCCGCTGAGGCGAGCATCTCCATCACCATGTGCTGGGGGCTGCCGTTGCCGCCGCTCGCGTAGTGGATCTCCCCGGGGCGTGCCTTCGCTTGCGCGACCAGCTCCGCGAGGCTCTTGGCCGGGAAGGCGGGGTTCACCGCGATGCCGAAGGCGTTGCCGGCCACGCGCGAGACGGGGGCCAGGTCCTTCAGCGGGTCGTAGCCCAGTTTCGGGTTGAGGTTCGGCAGCATCGTGAGGATCGAGTCGTTCACGAAACCCAGGGTGTAGCCATCCGGCGCCGCGCGCGCTAGGCGCTCGGTACCGATCTGGCCCGCGGCGCCGGCGACGTTCTCCACGACGATCGGGCGGCCCAGGCTGGTCGACATCTTCTGCGCGATCGCGCGCGCCACGTTGTCGACGGCGGTGCCCGCCTGGAGGGGCACCAGCAGGGTGATCGCCCGGGATGGGTAGGGCTGGGCCTGGGCCAGGCACGTGACACAGGCGGCCAGGAGTCCGAGGAGGAGGGAGGAGGCGATCTTCATGCGATGCCCAGCAGTTTGGCCGCCGACCCCCCGAGAATCAGGTCGCGATCGCCGGCGGACAGTTCGGTCAAGCATTCGACGCAGTGCACGGGATCCTCGAGCCCCATGTCGAAGCAGTAATCGCTGCCCAGGAGCACGCGGTCCGCGCCCACCTGGCGCACGAGGTTCATGTTGATGCGATCGTCGTGACCGATGGTGTCGTAGGTGAACCGGCGCAGGTATTCACTGGGCAGTCTTTTCATGTGCTTGAGCTCCGGTCGAACGCGCGTTCCGTGGTCGAGGCGCCCGATGAGGCCGGGCAATGTGCCGCCGGCATGCGGCAGGTTGAACTCGAGGCGCGGGAACGCATCGAGCACGCCGCCGAAGATGAGGCTCGCGGCCGCCATGCCGGTGTCGTAAGGGTTGCCCAGGAGGTTTCGCAGGTAGTAGCGCGTGGTGCGCTCGACCCCGATCGTGTAGACCGGGTGCAGGAAGATCGGCCAGGCGAGCTCCTCGCACTTCGCGTAGATGTCCCAGTAGCGCTTGTCGTCGAGCTCGGTGCCGTCCACGCTGGTGGCGAGGTAGAGCCCGCGCAGGCCCGGCAGCTTCGCGGCACGCTCCAGCTCGGCGAGTGCCAGCGCCGGGTCCTGCATCGGCACCATGGCGAACGAGTACAGGCGCGTGGGGTGCTTGAGGTGCGCGGCCGATGCCGAGTCGTTGTACGCCTGCGAGAGTGCCAAGCCCAGCGCGGGGCTCGCCCAGTAGACCATCGGGGTGGTGAGCGACATCAGCTGCACGTCCACGCGCTGGCGGTCCATTCCCGCCAGGCGCAGGTCCAGGCTCACGAACTCGTCGCTGAAGGCGTTCACGAGCTTGCCGACGGAGATGCGGTAGCCATGGTCCGTGCGCTCGAGCTTGGCGCCTTCGCGGGGCCCGTCGCGCTGCAGCAGGTCGATCCAGGGCTGTGGGTACCAGTGGGTGTGGGTATCGATGGTTCGCATGGTGTCGGAGTCCATTCTGACGGTTTTCAGGAAATAGCGGCGATGCGCTCGGCGGTGAGTGGCAGGTCGCGTACGCGCACGCCCACGGCATCGAAGATGGCGTTGGCGATCGCGCCGGCCGTGGGGCCCATCGCAGCTTCTCCCGCGCCAAGCGACGGCAGGTGCGGCTGCTGAAGGACTATCGCCTCCACGGTGGGCACTTCGGAGAATCGAAGGATCGGGTAACTTTCCCAGCGATCGCTCACGACTCGCGTGCGGTCGAAGTGGACCGCCTCCTTGAGGGTCCAGCTCGTTGCCTGGATGGCGCCGCCTTCGAGCTGGTTGGCGACGCCATCGGGATTCACGGCGAGCCCCACGTCGGCCGCAATCGCCAGGCGCGTCACGCGTACCGTGTGCGTGAGCTCCACTTCCACCGCGACCGCGCAGTAGGCGCCGTCGCCTTTGTAGCGCGCGAAAGCGCAGCCGCGGCCGAAACCCTCGCGCGGCCGCCATCCGGCCCAGGGCTCGCGCGCCGCGACCGCCTCCACGACGGCGCGTGCCCTCGCATCCGCCAGGTGGCGCAGGCGCCACGCCAGGGGATCCTCGCCGCGCGCCCGCGCGATGTCGTCGACCGTGCTCTCGATCGCGAAGACGTTGGCGAAGGCGCCCAGCGAACGCAGCGCCGAGGCGCGCAGCGGCATGGAGAGAACGCGATGGTTCACCACCTCCACGGCGGGGAAGTCGTAGGCCGGCGTGGCGTTGCGGTCCGATCCCCCTCCGGCGACTAGCGGCATGTTGATGGCCACGATCGGGGGGGCGGCATCGGCGAAGTGCGTCGCGGCGAGAAGCGTTGGCGTCGCGGCGCGCCCCGGCCGCAGGCTGTGCCCGTTGCTCCACACGTCGGTTCGCCACGCTTGCACCTCTCCCGTGGCGTCGAAATCCACCGCGAGGTCCACTGCCATCGCCGGCCCGAACGGCGCCCACGCGAGCTCATCCTCACGCGACCACGAGACCCGCACGGGACGGCCTGGCGCGGCGCGCGCGAGCAGCGCGGCGTCGAGCGCCACGTCGTCGGCGCCGTTGTGGCCGTAGCAGCCCGCGCCTTCGCGATGCTCGACCACGATCGCCTCGGGCGGCAGCGCGAGCGCGATGGCGAGGTCGGCACGCAGGTTGAAGATGCCCTGGGTGTGGCTTGAGACTCGCATTTGCTCGCCGTCCCAGCTCGCCACGGCGCATGAGGGGGCGAGGGAAGCGTGGGCGATGAAGGGGCGCGTGAAGCTCGCCTTGATCGTGCGCGCGGGTTTGGGCGCGCTCCCCGCCGGCGCTCGCGACGCCACCGCGGTCGTCTCGTGCGGCTGGGCACGCAGCCATTCGGTGATGCGGGCCTCGTCGGGCAGGGTCGCGCCCTCGTGCCAACGCGCGCCGTTGCGCAGGCGCTCGAGCGCCGCGAGCGCCACCTCTTCGCGCTCCGCCGCCACGGCGACGAAACTGCCGTCGCGCACCACCGTCACCACGCCGGGCAGCGCGCGCGCCTTCGCCTCGTCCAGCGACAGGAGCTTGGCACCCGGCGATGGCGGACGCAGCACACGCCCATGCAGCACATTCGGCGGCAGCAGGTCCTGGATGAATCGGGGCCGGCCCATGACCTTGTCGGGAAGGTCGAGCCGCACCGCCGGCGAGCCGACGCGTCCCGACGCCGGTGGGACCGTCGGCGCTTCTTCACCGGTCGCATCACGATCGAGGAGGAAGTCGTCGGCCAGGGCCGCGTACGAGGTGCTGCGGTCGCCAGCATGGATCTGCCCGTCGCGTACGCGCAGGGTCGAAGCATCGACATCCAGCGCACGGGCGGCAGCCGCGAGATAAATGGCGCGCGCCTCGCGGCAGGCCTGGCGCAGCGCGAGGCCCGAATGCTGGATGGAAAGGCTGCCGGACGTGATTCCCTCGTCGGGGCTGTGTGCCGTGGAGGCCGGCTCCATGCGGATGCTTGACGGAGGGACTTCGAGCTCATCGGCGACGATCTGCGCCAGCGCGGTGAGCAGGCCCTGGCCGAGCTCCACCTTGCCGGAGCGCACTTCGACGATGCCATCGCGCCGGAAGCGCAGCCATCGGCCGAGCCGTGGGTTGCGCGCAAGGCTCGGGGGCAGGGCCGGTGTGCTCATCGCTCGGTTTTCATCGCCGCGGCCGCACGCAGGACTGCGCGCACGATACGGTTGTGCGAACCGCAGCGGCACAGCTGCGGCTCGAGGGCCGCGCGCACGGCGGCGGCGTCCGGTGAGGGCTCCGCCGCCAGCAACGCCGCCGCTCGCATCAACATGCCGGAGACGCAGTAGCCGCATTGCGCCGCCTGCTCCTCGAGGAATGCGCGCTGCAGCGGGTGCGGTTCGCCATCGCGTGCCAGCCCCTCCACGGTGCCGACACGCTTTCCCACCGCGTCCGCGACCCGCAGGGTGCACGCATAGGCCGGTGCGCCATCCACGAGCACGACGCAGGCGCCGCACTGCTCGGCGCCGCAGCCGTAGCGCGTGGCGGTCAGCCCGAAGTCGTTGCGCAGCACATGGAGGATCGGCGTATCCGGATCGGCTTGCGTGGCGTGCTTCGTGCCGTTGACCTCGATCTCGATCATCCCCGTCATTCGTTGGGTGCCTGCTCCTGGGCCCGCTTGTGGGCCACCAGGGCGGCGAGGCGGCCGTCGCGCCAGAGGCTCTTTTCGGCGACGCGCTCCGGCGTGGGCGTGCGGCCCCAGGCCTGGGCGGCGCGCTGCCACTCGGCATCGTCCCACACCGTCGCGGGCGGCAGGTCCGCCACGTAGCGCCGGAACCAGGGCGTGTAGCGGCGGCAGTAGTCGGCCACACCCCCGGGGGCGTTCAGCTCGATCGTTTCGAAGGGGCCCATGAAGGCCCAGCGCAGGCCCAGCCCGTCGGCGATGGTGTGGTCGAGATCCTCGGGGCTCACGTAGCCCCCCTGCACCAGGCGGAAGGCCTCGGTGAGCAGCGCCACCTGCAGGCGGTTCAGGATGAAGCCGTCGATTTCCTTCTTCACTTCGATCGGCACCTGGCCCACGTCCCGGAGGATCTTGCGCGCGCGGGCCTTCGTTTCCGCGGAGGTCCAGGGTGATCCGCAGAGCTCCACCACCGGCACGAGATGCGGCGGATTCACCGGGTGCGCGACGATGCAACGCGCGCGGCCGGCGAGGTCCCCGGTGAACTTCGAGGCGACAATGGCGGAGGTGGAGGAGGCGAGGATCGCCAGCGGCGGCGCCGCGCGGTCGAGCCGCTCGAAGGTCGTGCGCTTCACCTCCAGCACCTCGGGGCCGCACTCCTGCACGTACACGGCGTTTTCGACCGCTTCCTCGAGGGTGGCGACCACCGCCACTCGCCGCGCGGCCTGCGCCGGCTCGCTCACCAGCCCGTGGGCGACGAGCTCATGGAGCGATTGCTCGATGAGCTTCGCCGCCGCGTCGCGCTGCCCGGCATCGGGGTCCCACACCCGCACGTTCCAGCCCGCGCGCGCGAAGCCGTTCGCCCATGATCGGCCGATGAGTCCCGCGCCTACGATCGCCGCGTACATGCCTCACCCCGGCCGACGCAACGCGACGATGGGCCGGGGCCCAAT
>JANMHV010000459.1:0-8183 GCA_031375445.1 Burkholderiales bacterium
ATGAAGAGAAATGCGGCAAAAGGCGGGTCGGTGGGGCGCCACCCCCTGTAAATCGGATGCGATGCGAGAGGCTCCAGAGGACGCGGGAGGGATATGGAATGGGTTTGGGTTTCGCCCTTTTTCACCAGTCCTCCGCGTCCTCTGGAACCTCTCGCATCGCATTTGAATCACCGCTGACCGCGTACCCCGGACCCACCATTCTTATTGCTTTGCTTTCCTCTCGCGCGCCTCTGCCCCTCTCTTTTTTCCTCTTGCGTTGAAATCAAGTGCCGGAGGTTCGCGAGGTGCCATCGCCAGCCACTATCACTGCCGCACCATCATTGTGCGGTGGCGAGCCGGACTTGATCTGCATCAAACCCTGGACGGTTCAGCGCCCCAGAATGGGGTTCATGTCCACCCCGGAACCCAAATCCTCCGAACTCAAGGCCTTCCTGTTCCTCACGGTGGTGATGGCTCCCGTCATCGCGGGAGTGGTGATCGGCACCTACGGCCTCGCCGTCTGGATCTACCAGTTGTTCATGGGTCCCCCGGGGTCGTGATGGACGCCCTGCGGACGCGCCGCGAGTTCCTCATGGGTCGCGGCGCAGCCACGCAACCTGTGGCCGTGGTCCTGGACGGATGCCTCGAGCGGCGCGGCATCGTGTGCCAGGCGTGCCGCGACGCGTGCGGGGAAGGCGCGGTACGCATTGCCCCCCTTTCGGTCGGCGTCTCCACGGCGATCGTCGACTCGCTGCGCTGCACCGGATGCGGCGAGTGCCTCGCCGTGTGTCCCGCGTCGGCCCTGGCCCTCGAGCCGCGCCCATGAGCGGCGACCTCCACATCGCGAGCTGTGTGGCCTACGCCAAGCCCGAGCTCGTGCCCTCGATCCTGCGCGCCATCCGCGACACGAAGCTCGCCGAGGTGCCGCGCCACGACGAGCGCGGCCACCTGGTGATCCTCATCGAGCGCCGCTCCACGGGAGAGGTGATGGACGTGATCGACGCCATCCGCGCCCTCGAGGGCGTGCTCGCCGTCCACCTCGCCTACCAGCACATCGAACCCGAAGCCGACCTGCAGGAGGAAGCACGATGAACATCACCCTCTCCCCGGCCCTCTCCCACGGGAGAGGGTGACCATGACCACCCGCCGCGAATTCATCCGCGATACCGCCGTCTCCGTCGCCGCCGCCGCCGCGGGCATGGCCGAGGCGCAGGTCTCCAACGTCATCACCCAGGGCGATGCCTCCGGGCTCAAGTGGCACAAGGCGCCGTGCCGGTTCTGCGGCACCGGCTGCGGCGTGACCGTCGCGGTGAAGGCCAATCGCGTCGTCGCCACCCTCGGCGACCCGCTGGCCGAGGTCAACAAGGGCCTCAATTGCGTGAAGGGCTACTTCCTCTCGAAGATCATGTACGGCGAGGACCGGCTGCAAAAGCCGATGCTGCGCATGAAGGACGGCAAGTTCGACAAGTCGGGCGAGTTCGCGCCCGTCACCTGGGACCAGGCCTTCGACATCATGGCGGAGAAGGCCAAGGCGGCCCTCAAGGCGAAGGGGCCCGCGGCGCTGGGCATGTTCGGCTCCGGGCAGTGGACCATCTGGGAGGGCTACGCCGCGAACAAGCTGATGAAGGCGGGGTTCCGCTCCAACAACATCGACCCCAATGCGCGCCACTGCATGGCCTCCGCCGCCGTGGGCTTCATGCGCGCCTTCGGCATCGACGAGCCGATGGGCTGCTACGACGACATCGAGGCCGCCGACGCCTTCGTGCTGTGGGGCTCGAACATGGCGGAGATGCACCCGATCCTGTGGACGCGCGTGACCGACCGGCGATTGTCGAACCCGCACGTGAAGGTGGCGGTCCTCTCGGTCTACGAGCACCGCTGCTTCGACCTGGCCGACGTGCCGATCATCTTCAAGCCCCAGACCGATCTCGCGATCCTCAACTACATCGCCAACTACATCATCACCACCGGCAAGGTGAACCAGGACTTCGTCTCGAAGCACTGCGCGTTCAAGCGCGCCACCGTGGACATCGGTTATGGCCTGAGGCCCGAGCACCCGCTGGAGAAAAAGGCCAAGGGTGTCGCCACCGCGGGCGACATGGCGCCGATGACCTTCGAGGAATACCGGGAGCAGGTGAAGCCCTACACCGCCGAGTACGTGGCGAAGCTCTCCGGCGTCGCGGTGGACAAGCTGCGCGCGCTGGCCGAGCTCTACGCCGATCCCAAGGTGAAGGTGATGTCGTTCTGGACCATGGGCTTCAACCAGCACACCCGCGGCGTGTGGGCCAACAACCTGGTCTACAACATCCACCTCCTCACCGGAAAGATCAGCACCCCGGGCAACTCGCCGTTCTCCCTCACGGGGCAGCCTTCGGCGTGCGGCACCGCGCGCGAGGTCGGCACCTTCTCGCACCGCCTGCCGGCCGACATGGTGGTGACCAACCCCAAGCACCGCGAGATGGCGGAGAAGATCTGGAAGCTTCCCCCCGGCACCATCGAGCCCAAGCCCGGCGCCCACGCGGTGCTGCAGAACCGCCTGCTGAAGGACGGCAAGATCAATTTCTACTGGGTCCAGGTCAACAACAACATGCAGGCCGGGCCCAACATGATGCAGGAGGGGCTTCCGGGCTATCGCAATCCCGACAACTTCATCGTGGTCTCGGATGCGTACCCCACGGTCACGGCCCAGGCCGCCGATCTCGTGCTGCCCACCGCCATGTGGGTGGAGAAGGAGGGCGCCTACGGCAACGCCGAGCGCCGCACCCACTTCTGGCACCAGCTGGTGAAGGCGCCGGGCGAATCGCGCTCCGACCTGTGGCAGCTGGTGGAATTCTCGAAGCGGTTCAAGGTGGAGGAGGTGTGGCCCGCGGAGCTCGTGGCGAAGAAGCCCGAGTATCGCGGCAAGACGCTCTACGACGTGTTGTTCAAGAACGGCGCCGTGGACAAGTTCCCGTCGAGCCAGGTCGAGGCGGGATACGAGAACGACGAGGCCAAGGCCTTCGGCTTCTACCTGCAGAAGGGACTCTTCGAGGAGTACGCCGAGTTCGGGCGGGGCCACGGCCACGACCTGGCGCCCTTCGACACCTACCACCAGAACCGCGGCATGCGCTGGCCGGTGGTGAACGGCAAGGAAACCCTCTGGCGCTTCAAGGAGGGAACCGATCCCTACGTGAAGGCGGGCTCGGGGTTCGACTTCTACGGCAACGAGAACCACCGCGCCAACATCATCGCCGCTCCCTACGAGCCTGCGGCCGAGGAGCCGGACAGGGAGTACCCGTACTGGCTGTGCACCGGGCGCGTGCTCGAGCATTGGCATTCGGGCTCGATGACCGGGCGCGTGCCGGAGCTCTACCGCGCGTTTCCCAACGCGGTGGTGTTCATGCACCCCGACGACGCGACGGCGTTGAAGCTGCGTCGTGGAAGCGAAGTGAAGGTCGTCTCGCGCCGCGGGGAGTGCAGGAGCCGCATCGAGACCCGCGGGCGGGTGAAGCCGCCGCGGGGCCTCATCTACGTGCCGTGGTTCGACGCCTCGCAGCTCATCAACAAGGTGACCCTCGACGCCACCGATCCGATCTCGAAGCAGACCGACTTCAAGAAGTGCGCGGTGCGGATCGTGGCGGTCGAGGGTGGGGGGAAAGCATGAAGCGCCTCCTTGCCGCGACGGCATTGATCGCCTGGGCCGGCCTTGCGACCGCGCAGGGCATGCCCTCGGCCATGTCCAACGGCCTGCGCGGAGCCACGCCGCTCGCCGAGGAGTCGCGGCCCGCGCCGCTGCCCAAGACGGTGAACGACGACCAGCGTCGCGCGCGCAGCCACCCGGCGCAGCCGCCGGTGATCCCCCATCAAGTCGACAACTACCAGGTGGACCTGCGCTTCAACAAGTGCATGGACTGCCATGGCCGCAGCCGCACGCAGGAGAGCCAGGCGCCGATGGTGAGCGTGACGCACTTCCAGGACCGTGACGGGCAGATCCGCCAGGAGATCTCGCCGCGGCGCTACTTCTGCACCTCCTGCCACGTGCCGCAGGCCGACGTGCGAGCGCCCGTGAAGAACACTTTCCAGGACTTCTACGACGTACGGACCGACGCGCCGCTCCCCAAGGGCGCGCGTAGATGATCGGCCGCGCCTGGGGGTGGCTGCGCCGGTGGCTTGGGGTGATGTCGCGCCCGAGCGCGTATTACAGCCTCGGGTTCCTCACGCTCGGCGGGTTCATCGCCGGCATTATGTTCTGGGGCGGCTTCAACACCGCGATGGAATTCACCAACCGCGAGCCCTTCTGCACCGGCTGCCACGAGATGCGGGATAACGTCTTCGCGGAGCTCAAGCCCACCATCCACTACGCCAACCGCTCGGGCGTGCGCGCCACCTGCCCGGACTGCCATGTGCCCCACGCGTGGACCGACAAGCTCGCGCGCAAGATGCAGGCTTCGAAGGAGGTGTGGGGGCACCTCTTCGGCAGCATCGACACGCGGGACAAGTTCATGGGCAAGCGCCTGGAGCTCGCGCAGCACGAGTGGGCGCGACTGAAGGCCAACGATTCGCTCGAGTGCCGCAACTGCCACAACTTCGAGTCGATGGACTTCACGCGCCAGAGCCAGCGGGCCGCCGCGCAGCACTCCACCGCCCTGGCGCGCAAGGAGAAGACCTGCATCGATTGCCACAAGGGGATTGCGCACCGCCTGCCGGAGATGGGTGCGGCGGCAGCGGCGGCGCGCTAGCCAACCCGCATCAATGCCCGGGGCTCGCCCCCTCGCGCATGTAATCGATGGCGGCGCGCAGCTCCTGCTGCGAGACGTCGGCCAATCCGCCATTGGGCGGCATCGCGCCGCGCCCCTGGGTCGCGGAGCGGACCAGCTTCTCCACGTCGCCGCCGGCGCGCTTCTCCCATTCCCGGCGGTCGCCGATGCGTGGCGCGCCCGCCATTCCGGCCCCGTGGCAGAGCACGCACTGGAAGCGCACCAGCTGCTCGCCGCTGCGCGTGCCGGCGGTGGCATTCGTCGGGCTTCCGGGGGGGGCGGAGATCGCCATGCTGGCGAAAGCGGCGATGAGAAAGGTGCTCATGGTTTGGACATGCGGTGCCCGCCTATGCGCAAGCCGGAGCCGGTTCGTAGCTCAGAGCCTGCTCCAGCCACGACACGTGTTGGGCTTCCTCGAGGGCCATGTCGGCGGCGAGGTGGCGCACCGGGGCGCTCGGGGTCGTGCGTGCCACCCAGGCGAAGAACATCTGCGCCGCCGCCTCGGAGCGCAGGGCGATCATCAGCAGGTCGCGACGCGTGGCCGCGGCGAGGAAGAGCCCGCGTCCGGGCCCCTCGGGCGAGTCGCCGTCGAGCCAGCGGTAGGCGTGGTCGTCGATGGCGGGCAATGTCAGGCCCGCCGACCGGGCACGCAGTTGCTCGAGGTGCTCACCCTCCAACGCGGCCAGGTTCGCGCACAACCCCGCGAGCACGTACTCGCCGCGGCGCGAGTACTGCAGCTCGAACTCGCGATAGCGCTCGATCGCCTCGTGCTCGATGGCGATGGCGTGGGAGAGGAACTCCTCGAGGGTTGTGATCGGCGACATCATCCTGCGCCCCTCTCCATGCGTGATCCTCCACGCTACCGCTTTCTCCGGACACGGGCTTGACCGGGATCAATCGTCCGCTTCGACGGCGCGGGCCTCGTGCTCGAGGATGTGGCAGTGCCAGACCTACTGCCCGGCGGTGGCGAAGCTCAGCCGGATACTCCGACATGGCGACCGGTCTGGGAGATCCACAACCAATGCCCCGGGCTGCAGGCGATGAGTCCCTAGGGTTTCGGGCGCAGCCGCTTGTACGCGTCGTACCAGAGCACCGAGGCCAGGCCCGCGAAGACGGCCGCCGCGAGCAGGCCCGGAGCCGGGGGCGCGAAGCGGAAAATCGCGGCGGGTGCAGGCACGTAGATCACCACCGCAAGGGCCGCGGCGGTGCCGGCCACGATCCACCACAGGGCGCGGTTGGGACGCGCGAGGGACCGCAGCATCGACAACTGTCGCGAGCGGTTGGCGAGGATGAGTGCGAGGTTGCCCGCCACGAGGGTGGTGAAGGCGGCGGCCCGTGCTTCGGCTTCGGGCGCTACCGACAGCGCCCAGCCGTAGACCAGGGCCACCGCGACGAGCACCCCGGCGCCCAGCAGGAACCCCATCGCGACGCCCTGCGCGTTGAAGAGCCGCTCGCCAGGCGGCCGCGGTGGACGGTCCATCACCCGCGGCTGGGCGCGCTCGGCCTCGAAGACGAGCGTGCAGGCCGGGTCGATCACGAACTCGAGGAATACCACGTGCACCGGGTGCACGAAGAGCGGCCACCCCATCAGCAACGGCAGCATCGACATGCCCGCGAGCGGCACGTGCACCGCGAGGAGGAAGCGCATGGCGTTGCGGATGTTGTCGTTGATGCGGCGCCCGAGTGCCACGGCATCGACGATGGAGGTGAAGTCGTCCTGGAGCAGGACCAGCGCCGAGGCCTCCCGGGCCACGTCGGTGCCGCGCTTGCCCATCGCGATGCCGATGTGGGCGGCCTTCAGCGCCGGCGCGTCGTTCACCCCGTCGCCGGTCATCGCCACCACCTCGCCGACGGCGCGCAGCGCGTTCACCAGCGCGAGCTTCTGCTCCGGGCGCACGCGGGCGAAGACCTGCACCCGGGCGGCGGCGTGGGTGAGGCCCGCGGCATCCATCGCCGCGAGCTCCGGGCCGGTGAGCACGGTGTCGGCGTCGATGCCCGCTTGCGCCGCGATGGCGCGCGCGGTGTCGGGGTGGTCGCCGGTGATCATCACCACGCGGATGCCGGCGCGGCGGCAGAGCGCGATCGCCTCGGGAACGTTTTCCCGGACCGGGTCGGCGAGGGCGACGAATCCCAGGAATTCGAACTCCAGCCCGCGCGTCGAGCCGGGCCAGGTGGAGCCTTCCCAGGCAGCGCGCCCCACGCCGAGGATGCGCAGTCCCCGCGCCGCCGCGCCGGCCACGGCGCAGCGCGCCGCGTCGAGCGCCTCCTCCGGCAGCCGGCACGCGCCGAGCACCGTCTCGGGGGCGCCCTTGATCGCGGCGATGCGCGAGCCATCGTCGCGGCGCCAGCCGTGGCACACCGCGAGGAATCCCTCCGCCATCGGGTAGCGGTGCTCGAGAGCCCCGGCGCCGGCGACCTCGCGCAGCAGCGCGCGCTCCATCGGATCGAACGGCGCAGGCTCGCAGGCGAGGGCGGCCGACTCGAGGAGCGCCTGTTCGCCCGGGCCGCCGTCCCCGGGAGGGCGCCAGCGGCCGCCGCTCCAGGCTTCCACCAGCGTCATGCGGTTCTCGGTGAGGGTGCCGGTCTTGTCGGTGCAGAGGACGGTGGCGGCGCCCAGCATCTCGATCGCGGGAAGCCTGCGGGTGAGCACGCCGCTCGCGGCGATGCGCCAGGCGCCGAGCGCCAGGAACACGGTGAGGACCACCGGGAATTCCTCGGGCAGCAGCGCCATCGCGAGCGTAAGGCCGGAGAGGGTTGCCGCCAGCGGGTCGCCGCGAAGCGCGTAGTACAGCAGCGCGGAGGCCACGCACAGCGCGAGCGCGATGGCGGCCAGCATCCGCACCATGCGGGCGGTCTCGACCTCGAGCGCCGTCTTTCCGGAATCCACCCGCGCGAGGGAGGCGCCGATGCGGCCCACCTCGGCCCGGGGGCCGGTGGCGACGACTTCCGCCAGCGCGGTGCCGCGCACTACGAGGGTGCCGGAGAACACGCGCGCCGCGGGGCCTTCCACGGCATCCTTGTCCACCGGAACCGATTCGCCGGTGAGGAGCGACTCGTCCACCGCGAGGCCATGGGCCTCGACCAGGAGCGCGTCGGCCGCGATGCGATCGCCTTCGCGCAACCGCAGCAGGTCCCCGCGCACCACGTCGGCCCCGGCGATACGGGCCTCGATGCCGTCCCGGACCACCAGCGCCCGGGGACTCGACAGGTCCCGCAGGGCCTCGACGGCACGCTCGGTGCGCCGCTCCTGCACCACGGTGATCGCGATCACGACCACCACCGAGGCGGCGAGCACCAGCGCCTCGCGCAGGTCCCCCAGCACCAGGTAGATGGCGCCGGCGCCGATCAGCAGCAGGAACATCGGCTCGCGCAGCACGCCGAGCACGAGTGCCGCGAGGCCGCGCTGTCGCGCCGAGGGCAGCGCGTTGGGACCCTCGGCCGCGAGGCGGCTTCGGGCCTCGGCGCCGG
>JANMHV010000071.1:0-2330 GCA_031375445.1 Burkholderiales bacterium
GAACGGCACGAACCCGCCGGGATACATCGCTTCGGAGTTGCGCGAGGGGATATCGTCCGAGCCCACGCCTCCGCGCGCGAAGGCCCCCGAGGAGGCGTCGCGTTTCTGCCCGCCAAGCGTGAAATACAGGGCCCCCAGCCGGTTCGGAAGTTCGCCGTTCAAGTACAGCGTCGCGTTCTCGCTGGCGGTATCGCCGATGATGCGCGGGTTGCCTTCCTCCGCGCGGTTCGAGCGGCCCCGGTCGAGGTATTCGGCGGTGATGCCGATCACGCCGTGCTCGCCGATCCTCAGCCCGCAGTACGCGGTGGCCAGATAATTCTTGCCGTCGCCCGCGGAGTACTGGCCGTAGCCGGCGACGGCTTCGCACCCGGGACGCTTCTTCAGGTCGATGTTGATCACGCCCGCGATCGCATCGGAACCGTACTGGGCGGCCGCCCCGTCCCGCAACACCTGCACGCTCTCGATGGCCATGAGCGGAAGGGTGTTGAGGTCGGTTCCGGTGTTGCCGCGGTTGCGCGCACCAAAGAGATTCACGAGCGCCGTGGTGTGGCGACGCTTGCCGTTCACCAGCACGAGGGTCTGGTCGGATCCCAGGCCGCGGAGTGCGGCCGAGTCGACCAGGTCGGCGCCATCGGCACCGGTCTGCCGGGTCGAGTTGAAGGAAGGCGCGATGTACTGGAGGGTCTGCGTGAGGTCGAAGTGCGCGCCTTGCTCCGCTTCCTTGGCCATGGGGATCGTATCCACGGGTACCGGGGTGTCGGTCGCCGAGGCGTTGGCCCGGCGCGATCCCACGACCGTGATCGATTCGACGACCTGCGACGAGGTGCCAGGCGGCGTTTGGGCTTGCGCGGGAACGGCAGGCGCGGTGGCCGCGATGGCGGCTCCCAGCAACACGGCTTTGCGGGCGTGGGTCATGTTCGAGCTCTCCCTGGATTGGATTTTGGTTGTTCGGGAGAGCAAAGAGTATTCCAACTCGCGTTCCCGCGGGAGGCTTGTCCGCCGGGCCTAAGCGTCGGCGGCGAGCAGGACCGCCGAGCCCGTGAGGGCGGCGCCGAGGGCCATGGCGCCGATGGCGGCGGGGGTGAAGCCGCGCATCTGGACCACGTCGAGGAAGCCCTGGGCGATCGAGAACCCCTGGGGTGCGAAGACCATCGCGAGCAGGCTGCCGACGGCGGCCGATCCCAGCACCAGCACCGGGGTCACCCACGCGGCCCGCCGCCAAGGTGGGGGCAGAGCGCCCAACACGCGTGTGGAGAAGCCGGCATCGGCGATCGTTTCTCGCGCATCTTCGCGCAACAGGGCATCCAGGACTTTCATGCGTCCTCCTTGGTCGAGAGCTTCGCCTTCAGCTTGGCCTTGGCCCTCAGGATGTGCGTCTTCACGGTACCGACGGGGAGGTCGAGCGCGCGTGCCGCCTCCTCGTGGGTGAGGTCGGCGTAGTAGCAGGCGGAAATCGCCGCGCGCTCGCCGTCGGAAAGGGTTGCCAGGGCGCGCTCGAGATCGAGCCGCGATCCCACATCGGGCATCTCGTCCCACGCCTCGGAGCCCGGCGGGGGCGAGTCATGGTCGATGTCCATCAATACCTCGCGGCGCTTGCGCGCCTCGCTCTGCCAGGCGTTGAACGCGATGCGGTAGAGCCACGTGGAGAAGCGCGCCTCGAAGCGGAACTTCGAGATGTTGCGCCACGCGAGCACGAAGGTTTCCTGGGCCAGGTCGTCGGCGAGCATGGTGTCGCCGCGAGTGAGGCGGCGCAGCACCGAGCGCACCTGCGACTGGTGGCGCGCGACCAGCACGCCGAAAGCGCGCCGGTCGTCGCGCGACTGGACGGCAAGGATCAGGTCGGCGTCGGAAGGCGCCGCGGGCAAGGGCATCGAGGGGCCGCCCGCCGCTAGGTCCGCCGCTCGATCATCCACGCAACCAGTAGCGCCACCCCCATCAGCCCCGGGATGAGCCCGATCGATGCCGGCCCCCCCGACTCGAGGAAGAACACCGCCAGCGCGATCCCCAGCGCCACCAGCACCAGTCCCGCCCGCAAGCCGAAATGCCGGGCGCGCGGCGGGTCCATGAGCTCCGGGGGCACCGGCAGGCCCCGTTCGGCCAGGCGTGCGATGGTCTCGTGGACGAGCCGCATCCGCCGGTGCTTGTAGTACAGGATCACCGCCACCATCGCGAGCGGCACGGCGAAGCTCATCACCATGCCCAGGACCGCGAGCAGGGGTTCGTTGGCATGCATCGACATCTCCGGGGGCCAGGGCGGCCAGCATTATGGGGGTTCCGTGGGGAGGGGAGGGACAATTCCCGCCTCTTGGGTCATCCCTTGGACGCGGCCG
>JANMHV010000105.1:0-4735 GCA_031375445.1 Burkholderiales bacterium
GATGGTGATGCCCGGCGACAACATCAAGATGACGGTCACGCTGATCGCGCCGATCGCGATGGAAGAGAAGCTGCGCTTCGCCATCCGCGAAGGCGGCCGCACCGTCGGCGCCGGCGTCGTTTCCAAGATCCTCGAGTAGTCCAGCAGTCGGCAGGAGCAGTAGGCCAGTAGCTCAATTGGCAGAGCGGCGGTCTCCAAAACCGCAGGTTGGGGGTTCGAGACCCTCCTGGCCTGCCACCGGTTGAAGGCAGAGAAGAAAGAGTTTGATGGCTGTGGAAAGAATCAAGATCGCGCTGGCCGCGATCCTCGCCGTCGGGGGCCTCGCGGCCTTCTACGTGCTGGGAGAGCGCCCGTTGATCATGCGCCTGGGCGCGCTGCTCGCGGGGTTCGGCCTCGCCATCGTGGTGATGGCGTTCTCCGAGGCCGGCCGCACGTTCCTCGCCTTCTCGCGCGAGTCGTGGGAGGAGGCCAAGCGGGTCGTCTGGCCGACGCGCAAGGAAACGCTGCAGACCACGGGTGTCGTGTTCGTGTTCGTGTTCGTGATGGCCCTCTTCATGTGGGTTGTCGACTGGGGCCTGCTTTGGGTGACCCAGAAGCTGCTCGGTACGGGGGGTTGAACGAGATGTCGATGCGCTGGTACGTGGTCCACGCCTATTCGGGCCAGGAAAAGAGCATCCAGCAGGCCCTGATCGAGCGCATCCGCCGGTCGGGCATGGCCGACAAGTTCGGCGAAGTGCTGGTGCCCACCGAGGAAGTGGTCGAGATGAAGAGCGGGCAGAAGGCCATCAGCGAGCGGCGCTTCTTCCCCGGCTACATCCTGGTCCAGATGGACATGACCGACGAGACCTGGCACCTGGTGAAGAGCACACCGAAGGTCACCGGCTTCATCGGCGGCTCGGCGATGCGTCCCACGCCGATCTCGGACAAGGAAGTGGAGAACATCCTGCACCAGGTGCAGGAGGGCGTGGAGAAGCCGAAGCCCAAGGTTCTCTTCGAGGTGGGCGAATCGGTGCGCGTGACCGAAGGCCCGTTCACCGACTTCAACGGCAACGTCGAAGAGGTGAACTACGAGAAGAGCAAGATCCGCGTCTCGGTGCTGATCTTCGGGCGTGCCACGCCGGTGGAGCTGGATTTCGGCCAGGTCGAGAAGGCCTGACCGGGAGTTGATCGAGGGCGCCGCGGGCGCCCACCGCAGCCGGCGGATCCCGGCGAATTGGACGGGGAGGGTGCCGCGAAGCGGCATCCGCTCGAACCCACAGGAGAAGTCTCGTGGCAAAGAAAATCATCGGCATGATCAAGCTCCAGGTGCCGGCGGGAAAGGCGAATCCCTCGCCGCCCATCGGCCCCGCGCTCGGCCAGCGCGGCTTGAACATCATGGAATTCTGCAAGGCGTTCAACGCCCAGACCCAGAAGATGGAGCCGGGCCTCATGCTCCCCGTCGTCATCACGGCGTACGCGGACAAGAGCTTCACCTTCATCCTCAAGTCGCCGCCCGCCTCGGTGCTGATCCGCAAGGCGCTCAAGCTCGACAAGGGCAGCAAGACGCCGCATACGGACAAGGTCGGAAGGCTCACTCGCGCCCAGGCCGAGGAGATCGCCAAGACCAAGACCCCGGACCTCACCGCCGCCGACCTGGACGCCGCGGTGCGCACCATCGCCGGAAGCGCCCGCAGCATGGGCGTGGACGTGGAAGGAGTGATCTGACATGGCCAAGACTTCCAAGCGCACCACCAAGATCAACGAGCTGGTCGATCGCGCCCGCAACTACGAGCTGAAGGCCGCGCTCGAGCTGGTGAAGAAGACCGCCACCGCCAAGTTCGACGAGTCCGTCGACGTGGCCGTGAACCTGGGCATCGACGCCAAGAAGTCCGACCAGGTGGTCCGCGGCAGCGTCGTGCTGCCTCGCGGCACCGGCAAGACGGTTCGCGTGGCCGTGTTCGCGCAGGGCGCCAACGCCGAGAAGGCCCGCGCCGCGGGTGCGGACGTCGTCGGCTTCGACGACCTGGCCGAGCGCATCAAGGGCGGCTTCATGGACTTCGACGTGGTGATCGCCACGCCGGACGCGATGAAGGTCGTGGGCCCCCTGGGCCAGGTGCTGGGACCGCGCGGCCTCATGCCGAACCCGAAGGTCGGCACCGTCACCGCGAACGTCGAGGAAGCGGTGAGGAACGCCCGCGCCGGCCAGGTCCAGTACCGCGCCGACAAGGCCGGCATCGTCCAGTGCACGATCGGGCGCGCCTCCTTCCCCGTC
This sequence comes from Burkholderiales bacterium, assembly GCA_031375445.1. Taxonomy (GTDB): domain Bacteria; phylum Pseudomonadota; class Gammaproteobacteria; order Burkholderiales; family Usitatibacteraceae; genus Usitatibacter. The sequence continues at coordinate 2,252 of JANMHV010000105.1, forward strand.
GAGGCCCTCGTGGAGAACCTCGAGACGCTGATCGGCGCCATCAACAAGGCCAAGCCCGCCACCACCAAGGGGATCTACCTGAAGAAGGTGTCGATCTCCAGCACCATGGGCGTGGGCCTGCGCATCGACCAGGGCAGCTTCGCCGGCGGCAACGCCCCGGCCGCCCAGTAAAGAACTTTGGGCCCTGCGCGCGCTGCAAGGCGCGCAGGGGTTATCAAAGACCGTCGGCGTCCCGGGGATCCTCGCTCGCGAGGGGTTCACGGACCGGGACTTAATCGAGGGGAAGCCTTCCCCGAGGCCAACGCAGATGGCGTACCCCACAGGCATTTCCGCGCGCGAGCGCGGGCTCCTGAGGTCGCTATGGAAACAGGAGAAAGACCTTGAGTCTGAATCTGCAAAGCAAGAAGGATGTCGTGGCGGAAGTGTCCGCGAAGCTGGCCAATGCCCAGGCGGTCGTCATCGCCGAGTACCGTGGCCTGCCCGTGGAGCACATCACCGTCCTGCGCAAGCAGGCGCGTGCTTCCGGCGTCTACCTTCGCGTGCTGAAGAACACCCTCGCGCGCCGCGCGGTCCAGGGAACGCCGTTCGAGAAGCTGGCCGACCAGATGGTCGGTCCGCTCGCCTACGGCATTTCCGACGACCCCGTGGCCGCCGCCAAGGTGCTCCACGCCTACGCGAAGGGCAACGACAAGCTGGTCATCAAGGGTGGGGCGATGCCCAACTACCTGATGACGGCCAAGGAGGTCGGCAGCCTCGCCACCATGCCCAGCCGCGAGCAGCTGATCGCTTCGCTGATGGGCACGATGAACGCGCCGATCACCAAGTTCGTCCAGACGCTGAACGAAGTGCCTACCAAGTTCGTCCGCGCCCTCGCGGCCGTCCGTGATCAGAAGGAACAGGCCACCGCCTGATCCTCCACGACCCACTCAAACCATCGAACCAGGAGCAATTGACATGGCTGTCGCCAAACAGGAAATCCTCGACGCAATCGGCAACATGAGCGTCCTCGAGCTATCGCAGCTCATCAAGGACATGGAAGATAAGTTCGGCGTGTCCGCCGCCGCCGCCGTCGCCGTTGCCGCCCCCGCGGCCGGTGGTGGTGCTGCCGCAGCCGTCGAAGAGAAGACCGAATTCACGGTCATGCTCCTCGCCGCCGGCGAGAACAAGGTGAACACCATCAAGGCCGTGCGTGAAGTCACGGGCCTGGGCTTGAAGGAAGCCAAGGACCTCGTGGATGGCGCGCCCAAGGCCGTGAAGGAAGGCACCAACAAGGCCGACGCCGAGGCGATCAAGAAGAAGCTGGAAGACGCCGGCGCCAAGACCGAGATCAAGTAAGCAAGGTTTGCCCCGGAAGCGCATCGGGGCGGTCATCGGAGCGCACGCAAGTGCCGCCCGAGGACGCGTAGCAGAGTGCAGAGCCAAGCCCCCCGGGGGCTTGCCTGTGTCCTCTGAAGCGACTGCAGAGGAAGGGTCTGGCCGGGCCATGCGTTCCAGCATGGCTGTCCGCCAGCGGCTCGTAGGGGCGAGCCACCAGGCCATCGTATTGCGCCAGTCGGTGCAGATCCACGCGGCGCGGAGTCCCGCGCCCGTAATCCGGAGCCCCCAATGACCTATACGTTCACCGAGAAGAAGCGCATTCGCAAGAGCTTTGCCAAGCGCGCGGCCGTCCTCGACGTGCCCTTCCTCCTCGCCACGCAGATCAACTCCTACGCCGAATTCCTGCAGGCCGAAGCGCCCGCGGACGCCCGCCGCCCCTCGGGCCTGCAGTCGGCCTTCAGCTCGGTGTTCCCGATCTCGAGCCATTCGGGCAACGCCCGCCTCGAGTTCGTGAGCTACGGTCTCGGCGAGCCCCCGTTCGACGTGGTCGAGTGCCAGCAGCGCGGCCTCACGTTCGCCAGCCCGCTGCGCGCCAAGGTGCGCCTCACCATCATGGACCGCGAGGCCTCCAAGCCCACGGTGAAGGAAGTGAAGGAGCAGGAGGTCTACATGGGCGAGATTCCGCTCATGACCCGCAACGGCTCCTTCGTGATCAACGGCACCGAGCGCGTCATCGTCTCGCAGCTGCACCGCTCGCCGGGCGTGTTCTTCGAGCACGACCGCGGCAAGACCCACTCCTCCGGCAAGCTGCTGTTCTCTGCCCGCGTGATCCCCTACCGCGGCTCCTGGCTCGACTTCGAGTTCGATCCCAAGGACTACCTGTACTTCCGCGTCGACCGCCGCCGCAAGATGCCGGTGACGGTGCTGCTGAAGGCCCTCGGCTACAACCCCGAGCAGATCCTCGAGAAGTTCTTCGCCTTCGACTCGTTCACCGTCACCAAGAAGGGCATCGACTTCGAGGTGGTGCCCGAGCGCATGCGTGGCGAGATCGCCAAGTTCGACATCACCACCAAGGCCGGCAAGACGCTCGTCCAGAAGGACAAGCGGATCACGGTGAAGCACATTCGCGAGATGGAGGCCGCCGGCATGAAGAAGCTGTCGGTCGAG
>JANMHV010000122.1:0-29975 GCA_031375445.1 Burkholderiales bacterium
ATCGCCAGCGCCCGCGTCAGGCCGACGACCAGCGCGCCCGCGACCGCGCCGCGCATGCTGCCGAGGCCGCCGATGACGACGACGGCGAACGCCTCGACGACCAGCTCGACCGGCATGTCGAGGGAAGCCGCGGCGGTGGGCACGACCAGCGCCCCCCCCACGGTGCCGAGCACGGTGCCGAGGGTGAAGACGCTCGCGTACATCCAGCGCACGTTCACGCCGAGCGCCATGCTCATCTCGCGGTTCTCGGCGGTGGCGCGAAGGATGCGCCCGAAGCGCGTCTTCTGCAGGAAGGCGCCGATGCCGAGCGCGATCGCGATGCTGGCGAGGATCACCAGCACGTTGTAGGTCGGCACCTGGAGGCCCCCGGCGGAGAGCTTGCCGTAGGTGTTGACGAGATCTCCCAGCTGCTGGGGGTTGGCGCCCCAGAAAAAGCGCAGCACGTCCTGGAACATCAGCACCAGCGCGAACGTGAGGAGGAGCTGGAACGCCTCGTCCCGGTCGTAGACGGTGGTGAGGAGGGCCTCGATCGCCGGGCCGATGAGGCCGAGGGCGAGGCCCGAGGCGAGCAGCACCGGCAGGAACAGCATCGGCGGCATGCCCGCCGCGATCGCCCAGTTGACCGAGGTGACTCCGAAATAGGCGCCCAGGGCGTAGAACGAGCCGCAGGCGAGGTTCACGATCTTCTGCACGCCGAAGACCAGCTGCAGGCCGGCGGCGACGAGAAAAAGAACGGCGGCGTGGAAGACGCCGCCGATCACCACGTCGAGGAAAGCGATCAACTCAAGCCCTTCAGAGCTTGATGGTCGCGGTCTCGATCCACTTCCAGAAGTCCTGTCCCGGCGGCTTCTGGAGCTGGTCGGAATACATCGTGTCCACGGTTCCCAGCGTCGGGAAGTCGTAGTTGTTCTTGTGGGTGGTGATGCCCTGGTAGAAGGTCTGCTCGGCGATGTGGTCTTTACGCATGTGGCCGGGGCCGCCGAGGGACTCGACCTTCACGCCCTCCATCGCGTTGATCACGTCTTCCTTGCCGGGCCACGCGTTCTTCGCCTTGTAGGCGGCCTCGACACCCGCCTTGTACACCTGCATCGCGAAGTAGGCGCGGTCGGCTTCCCAGTGCGGATAGTCCTTGAACTTGTCGTAGTAGTGCTTGACGAATTCCTTCTGCAGCGCGGAGCCGTTGGGATTGTCGAAGTAGAGGGTGTTGTGGCCGAAGATCATGCCCTCGGGCGTGAACGCCTTCTTGAGCCCCGTGTGCTGGAAGCCCGCCGCGGGGAACACGAACCTGGTGCCGCCGTCCATCAGGCCCGCGCCGTGGGCGGTGCGCATGAAGATCGGGAGATCCGCGAAGAGCAGCGACGAGAACACCAGGTCCGGCTTCGCCGCCTTCAGCGCCGCGACGTGGGAATTGAGATCGGTGGTTCCGACCTTCGGCCACTGTTCGGCCACCACCTTGTGCTCGACGCCGAACTTCTTCAGCAGCGCCTGGAAGGCGGCGAAGTTGTTGCGGCCGTAGGAGTAGTCGGGATTGATGCCGGCGATGTTGGCGAACTTGCCCTTCCAGTGCTTGATGGCCAGCAGCGACCCCATCACCGCCTCGCACTCGTTGTCGGTGCTGCGGAAGACGTAGCGCGGGTTCGGCATGGTCTCCTTCACGCCGTCCTGGGTGGTGCCGTCCCAGAAGATGGTGAGGGCCTTCATCTCTTCGGCCACCGCGCCCATGGCGAGGCTGACCCCGGAGGAGACGATGCCCTGCACGCAGTCCACCTTGTCCTGGAGCACGAGCTTCCTCAGGCGCTCGATGGAGTCCTTGGGATTGGTCTCCTCCTCGACGATCAGCTCGACCTTGCGCCCGGCGATGCCGCCCCCGGCGTTGATGCGGTCCACGGCCCATTGGGTGCCGCGCAGCCCGCATTCGCCGATGGTGCCGGCGATGCCTGCCTTGGGAGCGATGATGCCGACCTTGAGCGGCGTGTTCTGCGCGAAGGCCGGGAAGCTCAGGTATGGGGATGCGGCGGCGACCACACCCGCGCCGCCGATCGCTTGCAACAGTTTCCTGCGCTTGATATGCATCGTCGCTCCTCCTTTTGGCTATTGATATATCAACTGAATATCAAAACTAACCCACCGGGCGTTTTCAGGCAACTGCCGTGACGGTCAACACCGGCCCTGGAGCCAGGCGGAGACGCCCTCCACCGAGCGGAAATCGGCGACCGCCCGGGCTTCCATGCCGTACGTATTCACGAACATGCGCGTGAGGCCCGCGCCCGGCGGCAGCTCCAGGGCCACGCCGATGCCGCGCTCGGCGATCTCCTGGAGGGCGGGGCGCCACCGGATCGTGGACCGAACCGCATCTGCAAGGGAGGCCGTGGCGTCGGCGCGGGCGAATTGGGAGCGGCCGTCCACGCCGCGCAGGACCGCGAAAGCCGGCGCGCGTCCCGGGAATGGGCCGAGGAATTCTCGCAGGCTCTCGGCGGCGGAAGCGAGAAGTGGCGTGTGCGACGGGACACTCACCGGAAGGGGGCGTAACGTCGCACCCGCGGACTCGAGCGCCTCGCCCGCCGCGCGGATGGCAGGCGCGGGCCCGGCGAGGATGTGATGGTCGGTGTCCACCTCGATGGCGACGTGCACGCCGGCTCCTTTCCCGCGCGCTATGGCGGCCCCGTCCACGCCGGTCACCGCGAGCATCGCGCAATCGGGCGGCGAGGCATCGCGCATCAAGGTGGCGCGGCGCTGGACGAGCGTCATGGCCTGCGTCACCGTCCAGGTGCCGGCGCATCCCCAGGACGCGACCTCGCCGACGCTGTAGCCGGCGACCGCGTCGGGCGGGGGAAGGTGTGGCGCCAGGGCGGCCCACGTGGCGAGCTCGGTCGCGACCATGCAGGCCTGTGCGAACACCGGCTCGAATAGCTCCCCGCCCGCGCGAACCCGGGCAGCGATGTCGAGACCGACGGCGGAGGATGCTTCCTCGATCGCCGCGCGCCCCTCCACGGTCGCGAGGGCGAAGTCGAGCATCGCCGGGTGTTGCGCGCCCTGGCCGGGGCAGAGCAGGACGTAACCGCCCATGTCAGGCCGCGCGGTCGAGGGACGCTACGAGAAGCGTGGCGGCGAGCAGGTCGGCGGAGCCGCCGGGGCTCAAGCGCCGCCCCACGAACTCGCGGTGCAATTCCAGTGCGCGCGCCTCGCCGCCGGGTGCCACGATGCCGCCCGCGTCCAGGAACGCGCGCGCACTGCGGCGCGCGAAGGCGAGGCCCTCGACGCCGCCGCGGTGTAGCAGGTTCGTGTCCTCGACCTCGGCGAGCAGCGCGAAGAAGGCCTGCACCGCCGCGTGTTTCGGCGTGCCTTGCGCTCGGCGCACCGCGCGGTATGCGGGAAGCCCCAGCGAATAGACCGAGGGAAATCCGGCCGCGGCCTGCGCCTGCGCACCGCCCGCGCCCGAGATCCTCATCGCACGGCTGCCATGGCTGCCCGGATCGCGCCGGTGTGCTGCGATGTCGGCGCCCCAGCGTCGGCGCACGTATTCGCCGAGCGTCGTGGCGGGGCGCGCGCCGGCGGCCGCGGCCAGGAGCCCGAGCGAGAAGATCGCTCCGCGGTGCGTGTTGGCGCCGCCGGTCGCGCGTGCCATCGCGACCTCGGCTTCGACCCCGATGCGGCGGAGGACATCGAACCCCGACCGCGCGCGGCCGGCCGCGGCGAATGCGGCGAAATGGCGGCGCAGGACGAAGGCGCTGCCGACGAAATGGCTTGCGTCCATGTCCGCGTGGCTGCCACGATCGACGCGGCTCACGAGCCCCGGCTTGGGATAGGCCTCCAGCTCGCGCAGCAGCGCGCGCGCCGCGGCCCGGCCGATGGACGACGGCGGTGCGTCGACGATCAATTCCACGCGCGCTCCAGGGCCTGGCGCTCGGCGAGGCGCGCCCCGGCCGGAGATTTCACCAGCAGTCGCCCCGCGGAGCCAGCGAGCTCGCGCCAGTTGACCGCGTCGCCGCCGGGTCCCTCGATCTCGCCGTCGATTCGCAGCGGCGTGCGCGGCTCGGCCCATCGCAAGCGCTCGATCCATGCGTGCAGGGCGGCCACGGTGGGAGGCGCCGCCAACAGGTCGAGGTCGGAGCCTTCGTGGAGGTAGGTTTCGCCCGTGCGCCATTGCCAGGCGGCCGAACCGAAGGCGCGTGCGGTGAAGCCCAGCGCAAGCGCATGGGTGGCGAGCTCCCGCGCGACCTCCGCCGCGTCGCCGGAAAGGACCCCGGCGACCGCGTCGAGCGCGGGCGGCTCGTCGATGCGCGCGATGTGCGGGTGCGGGACCCGGAGCGCGATCTTGATCTTGCCCGAGGCGGCGGGGAGAGACAGCCCGGCGGGCTGCCCCTCGCGCGGCTCCTCCGGTTGCCGCGAGCGCGCGACGAGCGGCAGGCCGCGGGCGAGCCAGTGCAGGACGGTGTCGCGATGCTCCATCGCTGCCGTCGCCGCGACCGCCTCGCACCCGGAGGCCGCGACCTCGATCCAGCGATGGCGTGCGACCGGCCTCATGTCACGGCGCCGCGAGGATCTTCTCGACGACCGCGTGCGCCGAGGTTCGCCCGCCGCGTTCGGAACCCAGGGTGCGACGCCGGTCGGGTGTCGAGGGACGTGACAGCGCGGTCTCGAGCGAAGCCGCGAGATCGTCAAGCCAGATGCCCTCGATCGCGCCCAGCTTTTCGTAATGCTCGGCCCCGGGACCCAAGATCGGGGAGGTCCGGCACAGCTCCTCCAATCGTTCGACCGGGATCTGCGTGATGCGCGACATGGCAGGCAGCGCCATCACGCGTATTTGCGCGCCCGGCACGGCATACGCCTCGTCGGCGGTCATGCCGAGCGCGAGGAACCCGCCGCTCACCGCTTCGCCGTAGACGAGCGCCAGCAGCTTGTGGCCGCGCTGTCGCGCCACCTCGAAACATTTCGCGAGGTGCGCGAGGTACCCGGGATTGCCGAGCATCTCGTCGCGCCGCGAGAGCTTCTGGCCCTGCGTGTCCACGAGCATCAGGATCGGGCGGAACGGATGGCGGTCGACAATGTCCAGGACGTCGCCCGCGAGCGCGAAGGCGAGGTCCGCCCCGATCGCGGCATGGTTGCACGTGCCGACGACCGCGACGTCACCCTTCTTCGTGCGACCCGTGCCGGACAACCGATCCCCATCGACTCGGACGTCATGGCCGGCGGGGAAGAGTGCGGTGCAGAGCTCGAGGGGGCTACGCATCCGCGCGTTCCCGAACGCCGCTGGCCATTGCCACGAAATCCGCCGGCGCCAGCATCGGCACCTGTTTCGTGTCCGTGACGCCCAACCGGCTCCAGATGTCGACCGAGTCCGCGGCGTCGCCGAAGCGCTGCAGCCTGCGCCCGAGTGCGGCGTGCTCGGACTTGACAGCCTCGAGGTCCATCGCGCGCGGCTTGCCGAGGAACGGAATCACCGCCTCGCGCAACGCATCGAACCGGTCGGCCGCGAGCGCGTCGGCTTCGCCCAGGAGGTAGCGATGCTTGCCGCCCATCGTGCGCCAGACGAGCGCCCGGTCGCGGGCGTCGAACTCCTCGACGCCCTTCTGGGCCTCGATGACCTCGGGCCCGGAAACCGAGAGGCGGCCCTCCTCGGTCATCACGATCCAGTCGCAGCCGCGCGCCACGATGCCGAGGCCGCCGTAGCAGCCGTTGGCGCCCGCGGACACGACGATTACCGCAACGCCGGCCCTGCGCGCCTCGAAGACCGCGCGCTGGATCTCGGAGATCGCGATGAGGCCGGCATTGGCCTCATGCAGGCGCACGCCGCCCGTGTCGAGGAGGAGGACCACGGCCTGCGGCTTGTCGCGGGCAGCGCGCAGGAGCACGCCCTGCAGCTTCGCGCCGTGCACCTCGCCCACCGAGCCGCCCATGAACTCCGGTTCTTCCGCGGCGAAGAAGACCGGTTGCCCGGCAAGCGTCGCGCGGCCGATCACCACCCCGTCGTCGAACGCGACGGGCATGCCGATCGCGGGCAGGTGCGGGCTCACGACGCGCTCGGCGGGCCCGAGCCACTCGTGCACGCTGCCGGCATCGAAGAATTTTCGAACGCGGGCGCGCGCCGTGGCCTCGAGAAAGCCGCCGTCGCTCAAGGGCCTTCCCCCAGCTCGGCGGCGGCCTGTGCGAGGCGCAGGCCGACCACCGCGGGGGTGGCACCCGCGTCGTTGATTGTCACCAGGACATCCGGAACCTGCACGCGCCGCGCGAAGTCGCCCAGCACCGCCTCCCACGTTTTCGCGAAGCCCCGCGCCGAGGTGTTCACCTCGATGCGCATCTTTCCGCCCAACGGGCGGGGCTCGCAGAGGGCCTCCATGTTGCCGGAGCCGACGACCCCCGCGATCACGGTATCGACCGCGCGGGGTCGGGCAGGGAAGGGGCCGAATTCGAACGACAGGTGTTCCATGGCGTCACCAGTTGCGGAAGCGTTTGGGCGGGTCGTAGAGGCCGCCGGAAATACGGACCAGGTCCTTGATCGAACGGGCGGCGAGGAGGTCGCGCGTGGCCTCCCGGGCATCGATGCCGAGATCCTCGGGGCGTTGGACGATGCCGCGGTCGCGCAGGTTCTCGCCGGCGCGCCGGTCACGCGCGAGGCCGACCGGCGTGTAGCCCGCGACGTTGCGGATCGCCTGCTCCCGTTCCTCCAAAGTGCCGCACTTGTGCAGGTGCGCGATGCCTTCCTCGGTCACGATGTGCGTCACGTCGTCGCCGTAGATCATGACCGGCGGGAGCTCCAGGTTGAAGGTCTCCATCAGGGCCCATGCGTCGAGCTTGTCGACGAACGTGGGCTGCATCCTTTCCTTGAAGGTCTCGACCATCTGCACCACCAGCTTGCGACCGCGGGGAATGGTCGCGGCACCCGTGCGCACCGTCTCGCGGCCCGCCTTCACCCAGCCGGGGCTCACGTGGCGCCGTCCGCGGGACTCGCTACCGAAGTTCGGGGCGCCGCCAAAGCCGGTGAGACGCGCCGCCGTGGCCGTCGACGAGTTGCCCTCGAGGTCGATCTGCAGCGTGGCCCCGATGAAGAGGTCCGCGTAGTGGCCGGCGAGCTGGCAGAACACGCGGTTGGAGCGCATCGAGCCGTCGGGACCGATGAAGAACACGTCGGGACGGGCCGCGGTGTACGCCTCCATGCCGAGCTCGGAGCCCGCGCAGTGGATCGCTTCGATCCATCCCGCCTCGATCGCGGGGATCAGCGTGGGGCAGGGGTTCACGCTCATGTAGCGGCAGATCTTCCCCTTGAGCCCGAGGCCCTCCGCATAGGTGGGCAGGATCAGCTCGATCGCCGCCGTGTCGAAGCCGATGCCGTGGTTCAGGCGCGAGATCTCGTAGGGTGCGTAGATCCCCTTGATGACCATCATCGCCATCAGCACCTGGATCTCGGTGATGTTGGCCGGGTCGCGGGTGAAGATCGGCTCGATGTGGTGCGGCTTCGGCGCCTTCACGACGAAGGACACCCAGTCGTGCGGCACGTCGATGCGCGGCACTCGATCGACGAGCTCGTTCACCTGCGCGATGAGGATGCCGTTCTTGAAGGCGGTGGCTTCCACCACCGCGGGCGTGTCCTCGGTGTTGGGGCCGGTATATAGGTTGCCCTGCGCATCGGCGCTCTGCGCGGCGATGAACGACACGCGCGGCGTGAGATCGACGAAGTAGCGGCTGTAGAGCTCGAGGTAGGTGTGGATGGCACCCACCTGCACCTTGCCCTCCTGCACCAGGCGGGCCATGCGCACGCCCTGGTCGCCCGAGTAGCAGAAATCGAGTCGCCTCGCGATGCCGCGCTCGAAGAGGTCGAGGTGGGAGGCCAGCGCGATGTTCGACTGGACCACGTGCAGGTCGTGCACCTTTGCGGGGTCGAGCTTCGCCAGCCCCTGCGACAGGAAGTCGGCGTGCTTCTGGTTGTTGCCCTCCACGCAGATGCGGTCGCCGGCGGCGAGCACGGCCTCCAGCAGCTCGCCATACCGCCCGGCGTCCACGATCTTGCCGAGCCCCGCGGCGGCGGCGCGCTCCATGCGCCGCTTCTTCTCCTGCTCGCCGTGGTTCCAGGTCTTGGCCAACGTGACGCGCTCCCGTCAGCTCTCGAGGGTGATGTTGGCGTCCTTGATGACCTTGCCCCACTTGGCGAGCTCGGACTGGAGGAGGGTCGTCACCTGCCTCGGCGTGCGCGGGCCGACGTCCTCGTTGCCGAGCTTCTCCAGCGCCGCGATGAGCGCCGGGTCTGCCAGAGAGGCCGCGAGGTCGCGCTCGAAGCGTTGCGCCATCGCGGGCGGCAGGTTGGGGGGGCCGACCATCATGAACCACAGCACCGCCTCGTAGTTGGGCAGGCCCTGTTCGGCGATGGTCGGCACGTCCGGCAGGGGCGCGGAGCGCTTGGCGCTCGTGACACCCAGCGCGCGCGCCTTGCCGGCCTGGATCATCTGCAACGCCGGCCCGATGGTCGCGAACATGACCGGCACCTGGCCGCCGACGAGGTCGGTAAGGGCGGGGGCCGCGCCCTTGTAGGGGATGTGCGTCATCTTGACGCCGGCCTGCGCCTTGAAGAGCTCGCCCGCGAGGTGGTGCACCGAGCCCACGCCCGAGCTCGCGTAGTTGAGCTTGTCGGGCTCGGCCTTCGCGAGCGTCACGAGCTCGGCGATGTTGTTCGCCTTCACGCCCGGATGCACCAGCACCACGAGCCCCGTCGCGCACACGTAGGAGAGCGGCGTCAAGTCCTTCACCGGGTCGTAGCCCACCTTGCGCAGGTTGGGCATGATCGTCATCGGGCCCGAGTCGGTGAGGCCGATGGTGTAGCCGTCCGGGGCCGACTTGGCCACGTAATCGGCGCCGAGGGAGGCGCCCGCGCCGGGCTTGTATTCGAACGTGACCGGCTGGCCGAGCTTCTGCTCGAGCTGGCGGCCGAGGAGCCGCGCGGTGGCGTCGGTCGAGCCGCCGGTGCTGTAGCCGATGACGACCTTGATGGGCTTGTCCGGCCAGGCCGCGCGGGCGGCGGTCGGCAGGGTGATGGCGGCGGCGCCCGCGGTGAGGCCGCCCAGGAACTTCCTACGGTCCATGTCTTGCTCCTCTTGAGATTTTTCCTAGATGTCGGTCGTGTCGCGCGTGAACTTCTCGATCATGTCGAGCAGCTTGTCCGAGGCCTTCGCCGCGCGCTCCCCGTCGCCATCGGCGATCGCGCGCGCGATGTCGGCGTGCAGCTTGGCCGTGGCCGGCATGTCGGCCGCCTGCTTGTAGTGGATGTACCAGAAGCGGCGCGCGAGCGAATGCATGAGGCTCATCGCGCCGAAGGCGAACTCGTTGTGGGACGCGGCGCTGCACAGCTCGTTGAAGTCGCGGTCGGCGCGCATGAAGGCCACGTCGTCGTTGGCCTTCGCCGAGCGCTCGAACTCGCGCACGATGGCGCGGAAACGCTCGCGTTCCTCGTCGGTCGCGCGCTTCGCGGCGCTGCGCGCGATCAGCCGGTCCAGCTCCCGGCGCACTTCGAGCAGCCGAAGCTGGCTCTTCACGTTGATCTCGGAGACGATCACGCCGCGCCGCGGCAGGATCACGACGAGACGCTCGCGCGCGAGGCGCTGCAACGCCTCCCGGATGGGGGTGCGGCCGATGCCCAGCTGCGCCGAGAGCTCCGCCTCGCTCACCGCGGCGCCCGGCGCCAATTGCAGCGTGACGATGCGCTCCTCGAGGTCGGCGTAGGCGCGGTCCGTGAGGCTCGCCGTGGGGCCGTTGGTGGCGCGTGCGGGTCGCTTGGGCATGCCCGGCACTCTAGACGTGCCTGCGCTTCTCCACCATCCCGACGAACTTCTCGTACTCCTTCTCGTCGACGCCGTAGCTGTGGTCGTCGTCGGGGAAGGAGCCTTCCTTCACTTCCTTGATGTACTGCGTGATGCCCTTCACCGCGACCTCGGTCAAGTTCGAGAAGCGCTTGGTGAACTTGGGCTTGAAGTCGGTGAAGACGCCCAGCAGATCGTGGCAGAGGAGGATCTGGCCATCGGTGCCCACGCCCGCGCCGATGCCGATGGTGGGGATCTCGAGCTGCTTCGAGATCACAGTGGCGATCTTCGCCGGGACCGCCTCGAATTCCAGCATGAAGCAGCCGGCGTCCTGGATCGCGAAGGCGTCCTCGAGGATCTTCATCGCGCCCTCGGCGCTCTTGCCCTGGATCTTGAAGCCGCCCCAGAGGGCCACGGTGTGCGGCGTCATGCCGATGTGCGAGGCGGTGGGGATGCCCGAATCGACCAGCGCCTTCAATATGTGCGCCTGGCTCTTGCCGCCCTGGGGCTTCACCGCGTCGGTGCCGGCTTCCTGCATGAAGCGCGTCGCGTTCACGAGCGCGCGGTCCACCGTGTTGTAGCTCTGGTAGGGCATGCAGCCCAGCACGAAGGTATTGGGCGCGCCGCGGCGGATCGCCTGCGCGTGCATCGTCATCATGTCCATCGTCGCCGGGATGGTGTTGGTGTGGCCGTGGGCGATCATCGCCAGGCTGTCGCCGACCACCGCCACGTCGACTCCGGCCATCTCGGCCCAGCGCGCGGCGGTGTAATCGGGCACCGACATGTAGACCATCTTCTCGCCGGTGTGCTTCGAGTCCCGGATTTCCTGGATGGTGCGTTTCCTGCGCTGCGGCGGGGGAGTGGGAGCGGCGGCGGACATGGTCTCGAAGGACGGCGGAGGAGGGGGCGTTCTTGACAGAGGCGTGATCTACAACTAATATATCAGCACCCTCCTACTGTCGCAAGAGGTGCCTCCATGATGTCCGAACGCCAGCGGAAATTCCGCGAGCAATACGTTTCCGAGATCAGCCCCTGGTACAACGGGCTGGTGCACGTGGCGGTGACCTTCGGCGTGGGTTTGGCGCTCATCGCTTGGTGCGTCTCGCGCATGGAAAACTCCGGCTGGGAATGGCTGCTCGTGATCCCGGTGGCCATCGCCGGCAACTTCGTCGAGTGGGGCATGCACCAGCACGTGATGCATCGGCTGAAAGACGTGTGGGCGATCCGCGCCATCTACGACCGCCACACGCGCCAGCACCACCAGTACTTCACCGACAACGACCACATCATCCACACGACGAAGGAGTTCCGCATCGTTTTCTTTCCGTGGCGGCTGCTGGGGGTGCTGGCTACGGCGGGCGCGCTGCTGGGCTGGCTCACGTCGCTGGTGTGGAACGCCAACGCCGGCTACGTGGTGTTCATCACGATGATGGGCCACTACCTCGTCTACGAATTCTTCCACTTCTGTTGCCACGTCCCCGAGAACGGGTTCGTGCGCAACGCGCCGTTCATCAACACCATCCGCCGGCACCACACCGCGCACCACAACATGGGGATCATGATGCACGTGAACATGAACCTCACGTTCCCGGTGGCCGATTGGGCGCTGGGGACCAGCGACTTGAAACGCGGCCTGCTGGGCCACCTCTTCAACGGCTACTCCAACGAGCACGTGAAGGAGGAGCTCAAGCCCATCATCGCGCGCTTCCGCAAGTCGGAAACCGAGGAGTCCCGCGTGACGCTCGAAGGGCCGAAGCTGAACGATGACGAGATCGACGCCCTGGGGCGGGCCGGCGCGCACATCGCCTGAGCGCGGGTTGCAGCCGTTGTTGGGCTAGGCGCGCAACCGCTCCGCCTCGGTGGGCGGGGTGGGCAGGAAGGTCACGAAGGTGAACGTGATGCAGGCGATGCCGGCCATCACCGTGAGCAGCACCGAGAAGCCCGCCTGCTTCACCACCGGCCCCAGCAGCCACACCGCGATCGAGCTCGCGCCCAGCGACACGGCGAGCCGCATGCCCGCCACCCGCGAGCGCATGCGGTCGTCCACGTAGCGCACGATCATCGCGTCGGTGAACGGGATCGCGCCGAAGATCGCGATCATGAAGAGGGCCTGGCAGGCGTACAGCGCCCAGCTCTGCGCGTGGGCGGCCAGGAACAGGAACGGCACCTGGAGCGCCAGCACCGAGAGGTACAGGGTCTTCAGCGGATAGCGGTCGAGGAGCCGGCCCACCACCAGCTGTGCCAGCGAGGCCACGGTGTAGACCGCGCCCAGCAGCAGCCCCAGCAGGGCGGGATCCGAGGACACCGCGGCGAAACGCTCGGTGAGGAGCTCGTAGTTGCCGTTGGTGGAGAAGTTGAACAGCAGGCTGCCGCTGGTGGCGGCGAGCGTCATCACCAGGAAGACGCGGGCGAGCAGCGCCGTGGGCAGCTCCACCTGGGTCGCCTTGCGCCTGGACGGCGGGGCCTCCTCGACCTTCGCGGCCATCAGGAAGGCCACGCCGCATCCGATGCTCGCGAGCCCCGGCACGGCGAATGCGGCGCGCCATCCGAGTTCCTTCACCAGCAGCCCGGTCACCGCCGCGGCAAGTGCCACGCCCAGGTTGCCGGCGAAGCCGTTCACGCCGATGGTCCAGCCGGGGCGCTTGGAGCCCTGCACCAGCATCGGGATGCCCACCGGGTGGTAGATCGAGGCGAAGGCGCCGAGCACGCCGAGCGCGATGGCCATCTGCAGCGGCGAGCGGGTCGCCGAGACGGCGATGGCGGCCGCCCCCATGCCGAAGAAGAACACCACCATCATCGAGCGCCGGCCCCACAGGTCGCCGAGGCGCCCCGACGGGATCGATCCCAGCCCGAAGAACAGGAACGCCACCGCGCCGTAGGGCATGAGGTCCTCCCAGCGGGCGAGGCCGAAGTCCTGCGCGATCGTCGTCACCGCGGTGGCGAAGATCAGCAGGAACATGTGATCGATGGCGTGGGCGGTGTTGAGGAGGAGCTCGGTGGGTCGATTTTGCATTTGTGTGGTGTTCAGCGCGGCGGAAGCCGGAGTCGAGGGAAAGGGCTGGAGTCGAGTGCCCGAAACTATCAGCCGAGGGGCGAAAAGCCAAATGGCCTATATGTAGGACTGATCCCACGAAGTTTCGCATGGGGCACCGACATCATCACGCGGCGCGTAGCGTCAGGATGGCGGTGAGCTCCTCCACAAGGCGACGTCATGGCAAATCCCTTCGCACCCGAGCGCCTCCCTCGCCGGATCGAGTTGTCCCGGCGCGTGGTGCTGTTCGCCGTGACGGTCGTTACCTTCGTTGCCGGTACCCTTTTCTCCACCGCGGCGCTCGCCGCTGGAGTGCAGAGCCCGGACGTCCTGGCGATGGTGTTCGCGCTCGGCGCCTTCGGAAGCCTGTTCGTGATCGTGGTGTGGTACCTCACCGAGCTGGCTCGCGTGGAATCCGCGCGTCGCGCACGGTCGCTCGAGAGTAGTAGAGTGGAAAGGCGCAACCCCGCCCCAGGAGCCCCATGGACGCAAACGCGTCGTCCCCCCTCCGGTTCGACAATCATGTGGGCGGCGAGCATGTTCCGCCGCTCGACGGACGCACCTTCCACTCGGTAAACCCGACCACCGGCAAGGTCTGGGGTCACTTCGCCGAGTCATCGCGCGGCGACATCGACCGGGCGGTGAGAGCCGCCCGGTCCGCTTTCGAGGGTCCCTGGGGCAAGCTTTCCCCCACCCGGCGCGGGCGTCTCCTCATGGCCTGGGGCGACCGCCTCGCCGACAACGCCGAGTCCATCGCCGCCCTCGAGACCCAGCAGAACGGCAAGCTGATCGCCGAGATGCGCGCCCAGGCGCGCGTCGTGAAGGACTGGCTCTACTACTACGGCGGCCTCGCCGACAAGGTCGAGGGCCGCGTGATCCCGGTTGAGCGCGCGAGCGTCCTCAACTACACGCTGCGCGAGCCGCTCGGGGTGATCGGGGTCATCGTGCCGTGGAATTCGCCGACGTTCCTCACCATCATGAGCGTGGCGCCGGCACTGGCCGCGGGCAACACCATCGTGCTCAAGCCTTCGGAGGTCACCTCCGCGTCGGCCTTCGAGTTGGCGCGGCTGGCCGAGGAGGCGGGCATCCCGCCCGGAGTGATCAACGTGGTCACAGGTGGGCGGGAGGCGGGCGAGGCGCTGGTGGACCACCCGATGGTGGCGAAGATCGCGTTCACCGGCAGCGAGGGCGGCGGCAAGGCCATCGCCGCGCGCGCCGGGGCGCGGCTCGCATCCGTCACGCTCGAGCTCGGCGGCAAGAGCCCCAACATCGTGTTCGACGACGCCAACCTCGACCAGGCCGAGGCCGGCGTGCTGGCGGGCATCTTCGCCGCGGCGGGCCAGACCTGTGTCGCGGGCTCGCGCGCCTTCGTGCACGCCCGCGTCTACGACGAGATGCGTGACCGTCTCGCGCGGCGGGCGAAAGCGATCCGGCTGGGCGACCCGCTGCTCGACGCGACGCAGATGGGACCGGTGGCGACCCAGGCCCAGCTGCGCAAGGACGAGGAAATGGTGGCGCGCGCCGTGGAGGAGGGCGCCGAGGTGCTGGTGGGCGGGCGGCGCGCCTCGGTGCCGGGCCTCGATGCGGGGCTCTTCTACGAGCCCACCATCCTGCACAACATGAAGCCCTCGAACTCGATGATGAGCGAGGAGGTGTTCGGCCCGGTGCTTGCCCTCACGCCGTTTCGCGACGAGGACGAGGTGGTGGCGCTGGCGAATTCCACGCGCTTCGGCCTCGCGGCGGGCGTGTGGACCCGCGACCTCGCCCGTGCCCACACCATGGCGCGCCGGCTGCAGGCGGGCACGGTATGGATCAACATCTACCGCGCGCTCACCTTCAATTCGCCCTTCGGCGGCTACAAGGCGAGCGGCCTCGGGCGCGCCAACGGCGCCGAGGCGATCGACCAGTACCTGCAGACCAAGAGCGTGTGGTGCGAGCTGGGGTCCGAAGTGCAGGACCCCTTCGTGCTGAAGACCTAGGGGCTGCCCAGCACCAGCGCCGCGCCGCGCTCGCCGATCATCAGCGCGGCTGCATTGGTATTGGCGGAGGTGACGGTGGGCATCACCGACGCGTCGATCACCCGCAGTCCCTCGACGCCACGCACTCGCAGTTGCGGGTCCACGACCGATGCGGGGTCACTGCCCATGCGGCAGGTGCCGACACAGTGGAACACCGTTCCCCCCGCGGCGCGCGCGAAATCGAGGAGCTCGCGCTCGGTGCTCGCCTGCGGCCCAGGAAGGACTTCCGCTTCCCACAGGTCCCGGAACGAGGGCTGGCGATAGATCTCGCGCAGCATCGCGATGCCGGAGGCGAGGGTGCGGCGGTCGACTTCCTCGCCGAGGTAATTCGGCTCGATGCGCGGGGAGTCGAAGGGGTCGATGGAGCGGATCGAGATCCGCCCCCGCGAATGCGGGTGGCATTGCCACACCGCCGCGGTGAATCCCGAGTAGGAATGCAACGGATCCCCCGGCTTGTCGACCGAGAGCGGCATCACGTTGAACTGCAGGTCGGGGCGGCCGCCTTGCGCATGGGGACTGCAGGCCGCCCCGCCCACCTGGCCGGCGCCGACCGTCAGCGGGCCCGCGTCGCGGAACAGCCACGTGAGGCCCATGGACGCGAGCTTCATCGGGTTGCGCACGTCGTCGTTGAGCGAGAGGCGCTTCCTCAGCCGCACGATCGTGCGCGCCTGGTAGTGGTCCTGTAGGTTCGCGCCGACGCCGGGCGCGTCCACTTTCACCTCGATCCCGAGTCCCTGCAGCAGGCAGGCGGGTCCGATGCCCGAGAGCTGCAGCAGCTGCGGCGATTGCACCGCGCCCGCGGAGAGGATCACTTCGCGCGCGGCCCGGGCGCTGCGCCCCTGCCCGGCCTCGATCCACTCGACTCCGGTGGCCTTGGTACCCTCGAGGATCACGCGGGAGGCCTGGGCGCCGGTGAGCACCGTGAGGTTGCCGCGCGCGAGCGAAGGCTTCAGGAACGCGGTCGCGGCACTCGAGCGCCAGCCGCCCTCGATGCCGAGCTGGTAGGCGCCGACGCCGTAGGTGGTGGCGCCATTGAAGTCCGGATTCAACGGCAGGCCCAGCTCCTGGCCCGCGGCGACCCAGGCCGCGCAGTACGGATGGTCGTTGCGCAGGCGCGAGACGCCGAACTCGCCGCTCGTCCCGTGGAATTCGCCCTCGCCCCCCTCGAATCGCTCGTAGCGCTTGAAATGGGGCAGCAGCTCGCGGTACGACCAGCCGGTGGCGCCGCGCGCCTCCCAGCCGTCGAAGTCCTCGTGCTGTCCGCGGATGAAGATGAGCCCATTGATCGAGGACGAGCCGCCGAGCACCCGACCGCGGGGCCAGAGGATGTTGCGCCCGGCGGTGCCCTCGGAGGGCTCGGTATCGAAGACCCGCGAGAAGCGCGGGTCGTACATGGTGCGGAAGTAGCCGACCGGGAGCCGGATCCAGAAGTTGCGATCCGATCCCCCGGCCTCGAGCAGCAGCACCTTGCGGGTGCCGTCCTCGGTCAGCCGCTTCGCGAGGAGGCACCCCGCGGAGCCGGCGCCGACGATGATGTAGTCGTACTCCGTCAAGTCGACCCTCTCCCCAACCCTCTCCCAGGGGAGAGGGAGTTTTGCCTACGCCTTGATGGTGTCGAGGTAGATCTTCGGGTCGAAGTACTGCGAAGCCGGCACCGGGTTCTCGATGTTGCCGAACTTCACGAAGAAGTCGGTCACCTGCTGCAGCCACTTGGTGACGGTGCCGTCGGCGTAGTACTTGCGCCATTCCTCGTTCGAGAACACCTTCTGCGCGCCGAACTGCTCCTTGAGGTCCGGCAGAGGCACCTGCGGGTATTGCGCCTTCTGCAGGATCGCGAGCGCCTCGTCGGATTTTCCGACCAGCATCGCGTTGCCTTCGGACCAGGCGCGCACCACCCGCTGCAGCACTTCGCGGTTCTTCGCGTAGAAGTCGTTGGAGGCCGCCCATCCCGAGACGATCGCCGCCTGGGGGTAGTAGGCCGAGGCATCGACCAGTTTCTTGGCACCGGGCACCTTGTCGCGCACCGTCACGTTGAAGGGCACCCAGAGCGCCACCGCGGGCACGGCGCCGGAGATGAACGAGGTCACGGCTTCGGCCATGCGCTGGTTCAGGATCTCCACGTCCTTGGCGGGGTCGAGCTTGTTGGCGCGCAGCGCCGTGTCGAGGAACACGTGCGCCGTGGTGCCGGTGGTGGTGGCGATCTTCTTGCCCTTGAGGTCCGCCCAGGAGTTGATGCCCTGGTCGCTGCGCACCCACAGCTGCGCGGTGGCGAACTCCACCGCGTTCACCGCGAACATCTTGCCCTGGCCGCGCGCCGGGAAGTTGGAGATCACCGCCCCCGTGGAGAGCATGTCGATGCTGCCGCCCACCATCGCCTGGAAGAGCTCCAGCCCCGTGGTGAACTGCTTGAAGTCGGGCTCGAGCCCGTTCCTCTCCCACGCGCCGAGGTGTTGGGCGAGCCACAGCTGCCCATCCACCGCGAGCGTGTGGAGGTAACCCACGCGGATCTTGGTGCGGGACTGCGCGATGGCCGGAAAGCCCAGCGACGTGAGGCCGAGGGCGGCGGCGCCCGCGCCCGCTTGTCCGAGGAACTGCCTGCGGTTGTGTTTCATGTCTCCTCCTTTTGTTGTGTCTTCGCTTCAGTCGGTGATGCGGGCGCTCTGCCGCGCCTGGGCTTCGTACTCCTCCATCACGAGCGCGCGGATGTGGCTGCGCAGCTCGCCGAACTCGGGGCTCTCGTGCAGGGATTCCTCGCGCGGGTAGCCGAAAGGCACCGCGACGATTTCGCGCACGCGCGTGGGCCGGGCCGTCATCACCACGATGCGCGACGAGAGGTAGATCGCCTCCTCGACCGAGTGGGTGATGAGCATCACGGTCTTGCCCTCGGCGGCTAGCACCTGCAGCAGCAGGTCCTGCATGGCGCTGCGCGTCTGGGCGTCGAGCGCGCCGAACGGCTCGTCCATCAGCAGGAACTCGGGCTTCACCGCGTAGGCGCGCGCGAGCGCCAGGCGCTGGCGCATGCCGCCGGAGAGCATGCGGGGCCAGGCGTCGGCGAAGTCGATGAGGCCCATCAGCCGCATGTAGCGCTCGCAGACGGCGTCGCGCTCGGCGGGATCGACGCGGTTGGCCGCGAGCTTCAAGCCGAAGGCGATGTTCTGCTTCACCGTGAGCCATGGAAACACGCCGTATTCCTGGAAGATCACGCCGCGGTCCGGGCCCGGCCCCTCGATCGGCTTGCCATCGAGGGTGACCCTGCCGCGGGTGGGACGCACGAAGCCCGCCGCCATGTTCATCATCGTGGTCTTGCCGCAGCCCGAGGGGCCGATCACCGAGACGAACTCGCGGTCGCGGATCGCATAGCTCACGTCGTCCACCACTTCCATGGTGCCGTGGGCGGTGGGGAATTCGACCGAGACATGGTCAAAAACGATGCGCGGTTCTCCCTCTCCCCTGGGAGAGGGCCGGGGAGAGGGTCGGTCGCTCAATTGATCCGCTCCTGCCATGCCACCAGCCGTTTCGCGACCCGCCGCAGCACCAGGTCCATGGCGAGCGCGATGAAGCCGATGCAGATGATGCCCACGTAGATGATGTCGAGCTGGAAGAACGAGGCCGCGTTCTGGATCAGCGAGCCCAGCCCGCGCTGGGCGGCGATGAGCTCGGAGGCGACCAGCGTCGCCCATGCGACGCCGAGCGCCACGCGCAGCGCGGTGAGCATGTGCGGCACGGTGAGGGGCACGATCACCTTGCGGAAGATTTCGGCGTCGGTGGCGCCGAGGGTCCGGGCGACGCGCACGTAGATCGGGCTGATCTGCCCGATGCCCTCGTACATCACGATCACGCCGGAGAAGAACGACGCGTAGAAGAGGATCACGATCTTCGCCGCCTCGTCGACGCCGAAATACACGATCACCAGCGGGATCAGCGCGATGGGGGGCAGGGCGCGGAAGAAGTTTACCAGCGGCTCGATGAAGGTGCGCATGCCCTTGTACCAGCCGAGGACGAAGCCCACCGGCACGGCGGCCACGATGCCGAGGGTCACGCCGAGGAACACTCGCTGGGTGGACATCCAGATGTCGAGGGGGAGTCGCGTCTGGACCAGCTCGCCGAAGCGCTTCGCGACCGAGTGCGGCGTGGGAACGAGGGCGGGATTCACGAGGCCGCTGTAATGCACGGCATACCAGAGTGCCACCAGTGCGGCCCACGGCGCGAGGATGAGCGTTGCGCGTTTCACCGGGGCAAAGGTACTATGGATGGAACCTTTGGCACAACACCCGCGTGCACCGACTCTTCGGCGACAGCCCGATCCCGCGTTACGTGCAGCTCGCCGACCTGCTGCGGCGGCGCATCGCCCAGGGGGATTTGAAGGCGGGCGACCAGCTGCCGACCCTGCAGGATCTCACCCGCGAGTTCGAAGTCGCGCGCGTCACCGCCCGCCAGGCGGTGGATGTGCTGTCGCGCGAGGGGCTCATCTCGGCGCAGCAGGGGCGCGGCACCTTTGTCACCGCGGCGCCCCCGAAGGGCCGGCACCTGCGCCTCCAGACCACGCTCGCGGACCTGGCCAACGTCTATCGCGACGACAAGCCGCATCTCACCCTGATCGAGGAGTCTTCGGCCGCGCCGGCGCTTGAAGCGGGCGAGGGCAGGGCGGCCCCGCGCTACCAGTACATGCGCCGCGTGCACTCCCGCGAGGGGGTCGCCTACTGCGTGATCTCGATCTACCTCGACCAGCGCGTGTTCCGCCTCGCGCCGCGGCGCTTCCGCACCGAGACCGTGATCCCGGTGCTCCTCGAAACACCGGGCGTCACCATCGCGGCGGCGAGCCAGACGCTCGCGATCGGTGCGGCGGATGTCGAAGTGGCGCAACTGCTCTCGATCCCGGTGAATTCCCCGGTGGCCGAGGTTCGGCGCGTCTGCGTCGATCCCGACGGGGTCGTTTCGTACCTGGGGCTCGTCACCTATCGCGGCGATTACGTCCGGCTCGAGATGGACCTGAAGCCATGAGTGCCGCTCCCGGGATCAGGGCGCTGCGCGCCCACGTGTTCCGCTGGAAAGTGGAGACACCGATTCGCACCTCGTTCGGCACCATGCACGACCGCCCGATGGTGCTGGTGGAGGTGGAAGGCGAGGACGGCGTGCGCGGCTGGGGCGAGGCCTGGTGCAATTTCCCGGCGGTGGGCGCGGAGCACCGCGCGCGGCTGCTGGCCTCGGTGTTCGCGCCGATGGTGGTGGGGCGCTCGGAGGATGCGGCTACCCTCTTCGCGGATCTCACCCGGCGAACGGCCGTGCTCGCGATCCAGTCGGGAGAGCCGGGGCCCATCGCGCAATGCATCGCCGGCATCGATACCGCCCTCTGGGACCTCGCCGCGCGCCGGGCGGGAGAGCCGCTGTGGCGTTTCCTCGGCGGCCGCGATCCGCAGATCCCGGTGTATGCGAGCGGGCTCAACCCCGAGAGTCCCGAGGTCATGGCTGCCGCGCGGCAGCGCGAGGGTTACACCGGCTTCAAGCTCAAGGTCGGCTTCGGGGCCGAGCGCGACCTCGCAAACCTGAAGGCGCTGCGGAAAACCCTGGGGCGGGATGCGCGCCTGATGGTCGATGCCAACCAGGGCTGGAGCCTTTCCGAAGCGCTCGAAATATTCCCACGGCTGGCGCAGTTCCACCTCGCCTGGGTGGAAGAGCCGCTGCGTGCCGATGCGGCGATCGATGAGTGGTGCCAGCTGTGGGCGGCGAGCCCCATCTCGATCGCCGCTGGCGAGAACATGGCGGGGGATGAGTCATTCGACGCGGCCATCGCCTCGGGCGCCTTCCATGTGTTGCAACCCGACATCGCGAAGTGGGGCGGCTTCACCGGCTGCCTTCCCGTGGCGCGCCGCATCCTGGCGGCCGGCATCCGCTATTGCCCGCACTACCTTGGAGGCGGCATCGGGCTCCTCGCTTCCGCCCACCTGCTGGCCGCGGCCGGCGGCGACGGCTGGCTC
Source organism: Burkholderiales bacterium (assembly GCA_031375445.1). Lineage (GTDB taxonomy): Bacteria > Pseudomonadota > Gammaproteobacteria > Burkholderiales > Usitatibacteraceae > Usitatibacter. Next base: position 20,810 of record JANMHV010000122.1, read on the forward strand.
GAGGTCGACGCGAACCCGAATCCCCTGCGCACCGACTTCGCCGGCCCGCTCAACCAGGTGGCGTCGGGGCGCGCCCGGCTCTCGGAGCTCCCCGGGCTCGGGATCGAAATCGACCTCGCCTCGGTGCCGCAACCCCGCGTATCATTCGGCGAATAACGAGGCGCGACACAGCGCCCGAGCCGCGCGCCGTACCGAACGTGCCCAGGGAGGGCCGGACGTGAACCACCGAGGGATCCGCCGCATCCATGCCATGGCCGGCCGTGTATTCGCGGCCGCGTGCGCCATGGCGGCGTTGGTGCTGGGGGTCGTTACCCCGGCCGCTGCGCTCAACGATCCCGTCGCGGGCCAGGCCTTCTTCGCCGCCAATTGCCAGCTCGCCGGCTGCCATAGCGGCGGTCCCCTCTCTCCTTATACGGCGCCGCGCAACGGCGGCGGCGCGGCCCTGGTGATCCTGACGGCGATGCAGAACGGCATGGTCGCCGACCCCGGGGCCGCCATCCGATCGGATCTCGCGGCATACCTCAACGTGTTCGTGAACTACTCGCTGCCGAACAACGCGCCGGTTCCCTACAACGCGGGGGGTGCCTCGCCCACCGCGATCGCTACCCAGATCGTCGTGAACTCGACCTACGCCGGCATCACCGGGATGGCGACGGTCGGCGTAGGGCCGACCAAGGGCACGGTGAGCTACGACTCCGCCGGGCAGATCCTCTACACGCCCAATGTCGGCGCCTTCGGGGCCGACAGCTGGCAATACCAGGGCACCAACGGCAACGGCCGCAACACCACGGTGCGCAACGCGAGCGTGATGATCGGCAACCCGCCGGCGCCCGTCGTCAATTCGTCGACGACCGCCAACGGCCAGTCGGGGGTGGCGTTCAGCTACCAGATCACCGCGACCAACTTCCCCACCGGCTTCGGCGCGTCGCCACTTCCAGCCGGGTGGACGGTGAGCCCGACGGGCCTGATCCAGGGCACGCCGGCCGCTCCTGGCACCATCAACCTCACCCTCAGTGCGACCAACGCGGGCGGCACCGGCAACGGCCCGCTCGCCATCACCGTGACGCTCGGGCCGCCGGTGATCACCAGCTCCGGCACGGCCAACGGCAACGTGGGCGTCGCGTTCAACTACCAGATCGTGGCGCTCAACAGCCCCACCAGCTATGGCATCTCGGATCCGCCGCTGCCGGCGGGGCTCACCCTCGACACCTCCACCGGGGCCATCACCGGCATTCCCGCCACCAACGGCAGCTTCAGCCGCACGCTCACGGCCACCAACGGCACCGGCACCGGCTCGAAGGTAGTCAACTTCGTGATCGGGGTCGGCGTGCCCGCGATCACCAGTGCCAATACCGCGAGCGGGCAGACCGGGGTGGCGTTCAGCTACCAGATCACGGCGACCAACGGGCCGCCCTTCACCGGGTTCACGGCGAGCGCCCTGCCGGCGGGGCTCACGTTCAACACGTCCAGCGGCCTTATCTCGGGCATCCCCACGGCGGTGGGCGGGCCGACCAACGTGACGCTCACCGCCAGCAACAGCACCGGCCCGAGCGCGAACTTCAACCTTGCCATCACCATCGGGCTGGGACCGCCGGTCATCACCAGCCCCAACACCGCCGCCGGCGGGGTGACGGTTCCGTTCAGCTACCAGATCACGGCCACCAATCCGCCGCACTCGGCGTTCGGGGCGACGGGGCTGCCCACGGGCCTCACGATCGACACTGCAACGGGGCTCATCTCCGGGACGCCGGCGCCGGGCACCGCCGGCACCCACAGCGTCACGCTCTCGGTCACCAACGCCACCGCCACCGGCACGCTGGCGCTCACGCTCACCGTCTCTCAGTCCGCGCCGGTGATTACCAGCGGGTCGACGGCGGCCGGGCAGACGGGGGTTGCGTTCAGCTACCAGATCACGGCCTCCAACGGACCCACGGCCTTCAACGCGACGGGCTTGCCCGCGGGGCTTTCCGTCAACACCGGTACCGGGCTGATAAGCGGCACGCCCGGGGCCGTGGGGACGTTCAACGTCACCATCTCCGCCGGCAACGGGGCCGGCACCGGAAACCAGGCCGTGACGCTCACCGTGATCCTGGGCCCACCGGTCATCACCAGCGCGGCGACCGCCGGGGGCGTGGCGGACCAGCCTTTCAGCTACCAGATCACCGCGACCAACAGCCCGTCGAGCTTCGGTGCCACCGGGCTTCCGCCCGGGCTCTCGGTGAATGCCACGACCGGACTAATCTCCGGCACACCGCTCGCCAACGGCACGTTCAGCGCCACCATCACCGCGACCAACTCCACCGCGACCGCGTCGCGCGCGCTCACGATCGTGATCAACACCGGCATCCCGGTCATCACCAGCGCCGCCACGGCCGCGGCCGATACCGCCACGCCGTTTGCCTATCGCATCGTCGCCGCCAACAGCCCGACCGCGTACGGGGCCAACGGGCTGCCGCCCGGCCTGTCGCTCAACGCCTCGAGTGGGCTCATCGCGGGAACACCCACGGCCGCCGGGATATTCAACGTGTCGCTTGCGGCCACCAACGCCACCGGCACCGGCACCGCGGTGTTGCGCCTCACCGTCACGCTCGCGGCACCGGGCACCGTGGGCGGCGGCAATGCCGCGGCCTCGGGACAGGCGGGGCAGGGCTTCCAGTACCAGGTGCAGGCCTCGGGCAATCCCACCGGCTTCACCGCCACGGGGTTGCCGCAGGGCCTCGCCATCGATCCCTCGTCGGGGCTCATCTTCGGCGTGCCGACGCGCGGCGGCACGTTCGTCGTGCAGGTGACCGCCACCAACGCCGCGGGATCGACTACCTTCACGCTCACGCTCACGATCGGCTTCGCCATCGCGACCGTCGGCGACGCGACGGTGAACGTCGCATTCCAGCAGGCCACCGCCATCACCCTGCCGGTGGCGGGAGACGTGGGCACCGTCACGATCCTCACGATGCCCGACCACGGCATCGTCGCCACCGGCGCGGGCGGCGTGGTCGTCACCTACACGCCGGCGACCGGGTATTCGGGCAGCGACCGGTTCACCTATTCGGTCACCAACCCCGCGGGCACCAGCACCGAGGCCACGGTGACGATCACCGTCGGCACGTTCGCCCCGGTGGGCCTCGCGGCCACGATGGTGGTGCCGATCAACACCCCCACCACGCTCGACCTCGCGCGCTTCATCACCGCTTCGGGCCTCACCGGCGTCACCATCGTCGAGGATGCGAAGAAAGGGTTCGTGGCGGTCAACGGCACCAAGGTGATCTACACGCCCGCTGCCGATTACTTCGGCCCCGACAGCTTCACCTATATCGCGTTCGGCAATGCCGGGAAGTCGCAGCCGGCACGGGTCACGATCTCGATCCAGGGGCGCCCCGATCCGACGAAGGACCCCGCCGTCGGCGCGATCGCCGAGGCGCAGGCACTCGCGGCGCGGCGCTTCGCTGCCGCCCAGGTGGACAACGTGCAGCGGCGCATGGAATCGCTGCATCGCGCCCCGGCGCGCCCCGCGGCGCCGCGCGTGGCGGGCGAGACCGATTCGCCGCCCACGCCGCTCGTGGCCGAGAGGCCGCAGCGCGTCGACGTGGCAGGGGTGCTCTCGCCCGGCATGATCGCCTCGCTCGTCACCGCGGCGGCGAGCCGCTCGCTCGACGTGGGTGCCAGCGCCGAGGCGCGCGAGGCGGGCGGCACCAGCCTGTGGGTCGCGGGCACGGCGCAGTTCGGGCAGCGCGATGCGAGCGATGCCCAGGGCGGCTTCCGTTTCTCCACCGATGGCATCACCGTGGGCGCGGACCGGCGCTTCTCCGATTCCATGGCGCTCGGCATCGCCGCGGGCTTCGCGCGCGACGAGTCGGGCATCGGTTCGGGTGGCTCGAGCAAGGCGCGTGGCGCCTCGATTTCCGTCTACGGCAGCTGGTCGCCGGTGGGCGGGCTCTTCGTCGATGCCCTGGCGGGACTCTCGCGCCTCGATTTCGACTCGAGCCGCTGGGTCCCGGCGATGGATGATTTCGCCCGGGCCGATCGCCGCGGCAGCCAGGCCTTCGCCTCCGTGGCGGTCGGCTACGAGCTGCAGCGCGAGTCGGTCCAGGTCTCGCCGTACGGGCGCTTCGACGTGACCCGCGACCGCCTCGACCGCGTGAGCGAGAGCGGCGCCGGCCCCTACGCGCTCACGTTCAACGAGCAGTCCACCACCAGCTCCCGCGTTGCGCTGGGCGTGCGGGCGGAGTCGCGGCACGCGACGGACTTCGGCTTCGCGATCCCGCGCGCCCGCATCGAGTACCGGCGCGAGCTGCAGGGCGACCGCACCGCGTCGGTGAGCTACGCCGACCTCGCGGGCGGGCCCGAATACACGCTCACGCCGGCGGGGCTGTCGCGCAACTCGCTGCTCCTCGGCGTCGGCGCCGATTTCCTGGTGCGCGGAGGCCTGAAGCTCGGGCTCGACTACCAGGCGCTGCGCAACGGCGGGCTTTCCAACACGCAGGGCGTGCGGTTGATGGTGACCCAGGACCTCGATGCGCGGGGCATGCCGTCCTGGTCGTGGGACGCGCCGATGTTCAAGAACCCGGTTTCGGTGGACGCGGGCTTCGCGTACGACGACAACGTGAACCGCGAGCGCGAAAAGGACGAGAGGCTTTCCGACCGCATCGCGAGCTTCTCGATCTCGCAGCAGCGTGCGTTCTCGCTCGGCAAGAACACGCGGCTCCTCGTCACCGGGACCGCGAGCGGGGAGAAGTTCCACACCTACCAGGGCCTGGGGCGCTTCTCGGCGGGCGTGCAGGGCGACCTGCAGTACCGCGCCTCGGGCGCCTTCGACGCGACCACCTGGTCGCTGGTGGGCCGCGCCGCCTACGACGAATTCGAGTCGCGGCTGAGGAGCGGCGGCAAGTACTTCGCCGCTGTGAATGCGAGGCGCTCGATCACCGACCGCATCGACCTCTTCGGCGAGCTCGGCTACCACGCGCGCAACGGCCACAGCGAGGTGTTCAACACCCGCGAGGCCGCCGCCAAGGTGAACATCGACTACTCGCTCGGCAAGCGCGGCATCCTCTACCTCTCGGGCGAGTACCGGAAAGGCGACCTGGTTTCCACGGGCGGCGCATCGCTCGCGAACCTGGCCATCGCCGAGGTGCTGGTGCCCGACGATGCCTTCGACGGGCTGGATCTCTTCGCCTACCGGCTGGAAGGCAAGACCGTGCTGGGCACGCTGGGCTGGAACTACCCGCTGGGGCCGCGCGATGCAATCGATTTCTCGTGGCGCCGGGTGCAGGGCATGCCGGACGCCCGCCCGCCGTTCGCGTCTCCCGGGCCGTGGCGCTACATCAACAACCAGTATTCGATCGTCTACCTGATGCGCTTCTAGGATGGCCGCAATGCGCTTCCCTTCATGCCTTTTCACCGCGCTCGCCGCGGCGCTCGTGACCGCCTGCGGAGGCGGCTCGAGCCCGGCCGACGTGCGGCCCAACCTGCCGTCGCCGCCCGCCGCCGAGGTCCTGGGGCCGAAGAGCTTCCTGCTGTTCCCCAATCCGCAGCTGCGCGAAGACGGCACGATCCAGACCGACACCCTGGCGTATACCGAGGCGTATTACCGCGCCATCGATCCCACGGGAGCGCGCGACACGCTGGCGAAATGGAAGGCGGCCAACGGCTTCGAGACCGGCACCGGGGAGGAGCACCTGGTGGTCTTCGGCGACCAGCGCGACCTGGGCTACGGGCGGCGCATGTACGCGCGGCGCAACCCCAACGGCACGTTCGCGTTCTACGTCGAGAACTACCTCCTCGAAACCAACGGCGAGTACGCCTACAACTCCCTCAACCTCGAGGCGGCCATCGTGCGTGATCCCGCGCGCCTGGTGGGCGTGAACGCGATCGAGTTCAGCCCGGGTCCCAATGGCGGGGCGAGCTTCCCGAAGTTCTACAACTTCGAGGCCGGCACCCTGGCGCGCGCCACCGCGGTGGACCTCGATGGCCGCGGGCCCAAGGCGATGCCGGGGCCCTGCATCACCTGCCACGGTGGCCGCGGCGATGCGCTCACGCCGCCGGACGCCACCGGCAAGCCCCGCTTCAACCTGGTGCAGAACACCGCCTCGCAGCACCGCGGCGACGTGGCGGCGCGGCTGCATCCGTTCGAGCCCGATACGTTCGAGTTCTCCACCCGCGCGGGCTTCTCGCGTGCGGAGCAGGAAGCCTCGATCAAGGCGATCAATCGCATGGTGCTGTGCTCGTTCCCGCTCGCCGCGCCCTCGACGCATCCGGAGGACGCCTGCCGCCCGGCCGCCAGCGAAAGCGAATGGCAGGCGCCCGCCGCGGCGGTGGTAAAGGCGGCCTACGGGGGCGATGGCCTGCCCAGCGCCACCTTCAACGACCGCTACGTGCCGCCTTCCTGGGAGCAGGCGGGGCAGAGCACGCTCTACCGCTCGGTGGTCGCGACCTCCTGCCGCACCTGCCACGTGATGCGCGGCACCGCCGGCAACTCCGACCTCGACTTCACCACCTACGAGAAGTTCGTGGGGTTCTCCGAGCGCATCAAGCATCACGTGTACGAGCGGGGCAACATGCCGCTCGCCAAGATCGTCTACGACGCGTTCTGGAGCTCGAACCGGCCGCAGCTCCTCGCCGACTTCCTCGCGGGGCAGGGCCACAACGTGCGCGCCGCCGACGGCACGCTGCCGCGCCCCGGCCGCCCCATCGCCATCGCGGGGCCGGATCGCGTCGTGGCGGCCGGCGCCACGCGGCTTTCGGCTTCCAGCAGCCTCTATGCGACGTCGTATGCGTGGACGCTGGTTTCCGGGCCGGCGGGCGCCACCCTCACGGATGCCAGCTCGGCCACGCCCACCTTCACGGCGAGTGGTGCGGGGAGTTATGTGGTGCAGCTGGTGGCTTCCAACGGGCCGGTCGCCAGCGCTCCGGTGCGCCTCACGATCGTGGTGAATCCGGCGCTCGCCCCCGTGCCCGGCGCGATCCGCTTCGCCGACGTGAAGGCGGCACTCCAGCAAACGCTGGGGGCGTGCACGCAGTGCCACGCGAGCGACGGCCAGCTGCCGCGCCCGCCGGTGTTCTATTCCAACATCGATCGCAATGGCGACGGCACCGTCGGCGACGCCACGGACGATGCCTGGTTCTACGAGGAGGTGAAGAGCCGCATCAATTTCGCCGAAGTGGCCGCGAGCCCGCTGCTGCGCAAGCCTGCGGGGCACCACCACGGCGGCGCGCGCCTGGTGGGCTTCGACGACACCGCCGTGCCCGGGGATGCCGCGCGCTCGCGCTACGACCTCTTCCTCAACTGGATCCTGGCCGGCGCCCCGCGTTGAGCGGCGCCGCTCAGTAGTTGCGGCGCGGTCCCGTATAGTCGCTCTTCGGGAAGGTGAAGGGCGGTTCGCGTCCCACCAGCGTCTCGATCAGCATCAATTCCTGGTCGGTGTGGTTCACGAAGGGGGCGGGGCGAATCGCCTTTCCTCCCTGCTGGTCGGCGAGCACGTAGAGCGGGCGATCGTGGTGCGTCGCGGCCACCGTGTCCTTGCTTGACGGATCGGTGAGGGATGCCACGTCGGCGACCCCGTAGCAGGTGCAGAAGTAGGTCTGGGCCGGATCCGACTCGAGGTACACGCCGGTGCCGCGGATGCCGATGCTGGCCACCTGAGTGGTGAGCTGCACCGGGCGGCGCGACGGGAATACCGACAGGAGCTTGCCCTGCAGCAGCTTCAACCCGGTGACGATGCGCGACGAGGGCTCCGAGGTCTCGACGATGATCCGCGTGGCCTCCCGCGCGATGTATGCGCTCTCGCCCACCACGTAGACGATCTCGCTGTTGCGCGAGGTCTCGATGGTGGAGCCGCCGTTGACCGCGGTATCCAGCGTGGCGCGCTTGCCGTCGACCTGCACGTCGCCCGAGATGCGATAGATCGAGCGGCCCTGCGGCAGCCGCGAGGGCGGCGCGCCGAGCAGCTGGGCGAGCGCTTCCCCGCTCGCGGCGCTGGCGCCATAGAACCCCATGGCGAGCAGCTGGATCAGGGTGCGGCGGCGCGGATCGTCGGCTTCCTGCTTCATGGCGTCTCCCGGGCGCGGGGAGTGTCCCCACGCATCGACGCCGATTGTACGCGCAGGCCCCGGCGGGTTCGCCCGGTAAAATCCGCCCCTGGAATGCCGAAAATTACCCATCCCCGAATGAAACGCCGTTACGTTGGCACCCGTGGATCCTCGATGGCCGCGGGTGCGGTGCGATTCGCGTGAGCGAGACGAGCGCTGCCAGCCACCGCGGCCTCGAGATCCTGTCGTGGTCTTTCGTGCTGATCTGGGCCTCGGGCTTCATCGTGGCGGGGTTGGTGCTGCCCCATGCCGACCCCCTCACGTTCCTGTCGGTGCGCTACGTCCTCAGCATCGCGGTGTTCGTCGTGGCGTCGTTCGCGCTGGGGGCCGCGTGGCCGCGCGAGTGGCGCCCGTGGCGCGATGCACTGGTGGCGGGCTTCCTGCTCCACGGCGGCTACCTCGGCGGGGTGTTCTGGGCCATCGCCCACGGCATGCCACCGGGGCTCACCGCCCTGGTGACGGGGTTGCACCCGGTGCTGACCGCGGTGCTGGCGGTGCCGCTGCTGGGGGAGCGCGTCGGGCCCAGGCAGTGGGCAGGCATCGCGCTGGGGTTCGTCGGAGTGGGGCTGGTGGTGGCCCCCGCCGTGGCCCGTGTCGACGCGGTGCCGTTGGCAGCGCTCGCGTCCGCCTTCGGCGCAACCCTCGCCTTCACGCTCGGCAACCTGTGGCAGAAGCACTCCCAGCCGCGAATGGACCTGCGGGTGAATGCCGCGATCCAGTTCATGGGGGCGCTGGTGCTGACGGCGCCGCTCGCCCTGTGGGTGGAGGCAGGGCGCTTCGATCACGCCCCGGCCCTGTGGGCGGGGATGGCCTGGGCGGTGCTGGTGCTTTCGGTGGGGGCGATCTCGCTTTTGTTGCTCCTGCTGAAACGCGGTGCCGCGTCCAAGGTGGCACCGCTCCTCTACCTCGCGCCCCCCGTGGCGGCGATCCTGGCGGTGCCCCTCTTCGGCGAGACGCTGCTGCCGGTGCAGATCGGAGGAACCCTGCTCACGGTGGCCGGGGCGCTCCTCGCCCGCTCCCGGGGCTAAAGGCAGCCGGAGTCTTACGGCCGTAATCCCCCGTGGGGCGCGCTTGTGACGGGCTT
>JANMHV010000199.1:0-4984 GCA_031375445.1 Burkholderiales bacterium
GTCGCTTGATTATGCGACCCGTCGCAATCGTCCGTGCTTTTTCATCCAAAATCCGCACCGGATCACCAATGATTCCCGCTTCCAGCTTAATGACACACCGTTTCCCGGTGTTTGCACAGCTGAAAATGGACGCTCCTTCAGCCGTCGCCGCGCCTTCGGCCCCGGCCGCCGGCGCCGACCGCGCGCTCTCCCACGCGAGCCCCGGCGTGCGGCGCTTCGCGCGCGAGTTGGGTGTCGACGTAGCCCGCGTGAAGGGCACGGGACCCAAGGACCGGATCCTCAAGGAGGACATCCAGAACTTCGTGAAGGCGGCCCTCGCGGGCGGCGGCAGCGCGGCGGCACCGGCCGGCGGCGGCAGCTTCGCCGGGCTGGGCCTTCCGGCGTGGCCGAAGGTCGATTTCGCCAAGTTCGGCCCGGTGGAGGTGAAGCCCCTCACCCGCATCCAGAAGATCTCGGGCCCCGCGCTCGCCCGCAACTGGGTGATGATCCCGCACGTGACACAGTTCGACGAGGCCGACATCACCGACCTCGAGGTCTTCCGCGCCCGTGTGAACGAGGAGAACGCCAAGGCCGGCGTGAAGGCGACTCCCCTCGCCTTCCTCGTGAAGGCGGTGGTCGCGGCCCTCAAGAAGTATCCGACCCTCAACAGCTCGCTCGACGGCGACAACCTGGTGCTCAAGAATTACTGGCACATCGGCTTCGCGGCCGATACGCCCAACGGGCTGGTGGTCCCGGTGATCAAGAACGCCGACCAGAAGGGCGTGCTCGAGATCGCAAAGGAAAGCGGCGAGCTCGCGGCCAAGGCGCGGGAGGGCAAGCTCGGCCCCGCGGACATGCAGGGCGGCACCTTCTCGATCTCGTCGCTCGGCGGCATCGGCGGCACCGCGTTCACGCCGATCGTGAACGCGCCCGAGGTCGCGATCCTCGGGGTCTCGAAGGCGGCGATGAAGCCGGTATGGAACGGCCGCGAGTTCGCGCCGCGCCTGATGATGCCGCTGTCGCTCTCGTACGACCACCGCGTGATCGACGGCGCGCTCGCCGCGCGCTTCACCACCTACCTCGCCCAGGTCGTCGCCGACCTGCGGCGCGGCATGCTCTAGGAACCGCGATGGCCGCCATCGAGATCAAGGTCCCCGACATCGGGGACTTCAAGGACATTCCCGTCATCGAGCTGCTGGTGAAGCCGGGCGACGCGGTGAAGAAGGAAGATTCCCTCGTCACGCTGGAGAGCGACAAGGCGACGATGGACGTGCCCTCGACGCACGCGGGCACCATCAAGGAAGTCCGGGTGAAGCTCGGCGACAAGGTGTCGCAGGGCACCGTGATCGCGGTGCTCGACACCGCCGAGGCCGGTGCCTCCGCGGCCCCGGCGGCGGCTCCCGCACCCGCCGCCGCCGCCGCGAAAACCGCACCCGCCCCGGCACCCACGGCCGTCGCGCCCACGATGCGCCAGGCGCTCACCTCCACCCTCGCCTCGCTCGACGCCGACCTGCACGCCGAGGTGCTGGTGCTGGGCGCGGGTCCCGGGGGCTACACCGCCGCCTTCCGCGCCGCCGACCTGGGCAAGAAGGTCGTGATGGTAGAGCGCTACGCGACGCTCGGCGGCGTGTGCCTCAACGTGGGCTGCATCCCGTCCAAGGCGCTGCTGCACGCGGCCAAGATCATCACGGATGCCGAGGAGGGCGCGCACATCGGCCTCACGTTCGGCGGGCCGAAGATCGAGATCGACGGCGTGCGCAAGTTCAAGGAGGACGTGGTCTCGAAGCTCACCAAGGGCCTCGCCTCGCTCGCCAAGGCGCGCAAGGTGACCGTGGTGGAGGGCAAGGCGCAATTCGCCAGCCCGCAGACGCTGGAAGTCGAGACCAAGGAAGGCAGGAAAGTCGTCTCGTTCGACCATTGCATCATCGCCGCGGGCTCGCAGGTCGCGAAGATCCCGGGCTTCCCCTACGACGATCCCCGCCTCATCGATTCCACCGGGGCGCTGGAGCTCGCGGACATCCCGAAGCGCCTGCTGATCATCGGCGGCGGCATCATCGGCCTGGAGATGGCGACCGTCTACGACGCGCTGGGCTCGAAGGTGTCGGTGGTGGAATTCATGGATCGCCTCATCCCCGGCGCGGACCCGGACATCGTGAAGCCGCTGGCCAAGCGCATCGAGAAGCGTTACGAGAAGATCATGCTGAAGACCAAGGTCGCGAAGATCGAGGCGCTGAAGGAAGGCCTGCGCGCCACCTTCGAGAGCGCCGAGGGCGGGGCAGCGCCCCCCGCGCCGGAGGTCTACGACCGCGTGCTGCTCGCCGTCGGCCGCCGTCCCAACGGCAAGAACATCGGCGCCGACAAGGCCGGCATCACGGTGGACGAGCGCGGCTGGATCCCCGTCGACCGCCAGGGCCGCACCAACGTCCCGCACATCTTCGCCATCGGCGACATCGTGGGCGAGCCGATGCTCGCGCACAAGGCGACCCACGAGGGCAAGATCGCCGCCGAGGTGATCGCCGGCATGGCGCACCACCAGTGGGAGGCGCGCACGATTCCGAGTGTCGCCTACACCGATCCCGAGGTGGCCTGGATGGGGCTGTCCGAGACCGAGGCCAAAGCCCAGGGCATCGAGTACGAGAAGGCGTCGATCCCATGGGCCGCGTCGGGCCGCGCGCTCGGCATGGGACGCACCGAGGGCCTCACCAAGGTGATCTTCGAGAGGGGCACGAAGCGGATCCTGGGCGCGGGCATCGTCGGCGTGAACGCCGGCGAGCTCATCGCCGAGGCGGTGCTGGCGCTCGAGATGGGCGCGGACGCCGAGGACATCGGCATGACGATCCACGCCCACCCCACGCTCTCGGAGACCCTGTACTTCGCCGCCGAGATGGCGGAGGGCACGATTACGGACCTGATGCCGCCCAAGCAGAAATGAGCCCCGTTGCTTCGACCTACCGGGCCGAGGCGACGGCCGACTTCGGGCGCGTGCGCGATCCGCAGCACCTCTCCGTGGCGGTGCTGCGCATGCACCGGCGCGTGGACGAGGTCCTGGCGGCGAGCCTTGAAGGTCACGGGGTGCGCACCGCCTGCGCCGCCGGTTGCGCGCACTGCTGCAGCCTCCTCGTGGAGGTGATGCCCGCCGAGGCCTTCCACCTCGCCGCGTGGCTGCGGCAGCGGTTGGCGGGAGGGGCGCTCGAAAGCGTGGTGGCTCGACTGCGCCATAACGTCGCCGTGACCGCGGGGCTGGGCAGTCCCGAGGCGCGCAAGCGCACCAACCTCGCCTGCGCCCTCCTCGGCCCCGACAACCGCTGCATCGCCTACGAGGCGCGGCCCGCGCAATGCCGGCGCTGCCACTCGACACGGCTCGCCACCTGCGAGGAAATGTACGCACGCCCCGACGACGACGCGCTCGAGAGCCCGATGCACCCGGCGGTCGCGCACAACGCGGCGGTCATAGCGGCGCAGGCGCGCGAGGCCCAGGGCGCGCTGGGGCTCGATGCGAAGCCGCAGGACCTGAACGTGGCGCTCCTCGCGGCCCTGGTCGACGGCAAGTCGCTGCGCCGCTGGCGCGACGGCAAGAAGGCGTTCGTTTGAGAGGGCCTAGCGGCGGTCGAAGCGCGCGTTGATCCATACCGCGGCGGGCCCCAGCACCGCGAGCGGGACCGCGAACCAGGCCCAGCCGCCCGCCCCGCTGAGCGCGAGGTAGCAGAGGGCCCCCCAACCGATCGCGGTGAACTGCTCCGCGAAATTCACGAACACGTTCTGCTTGTAGCGCGCCCGCAGGTCGCGCCTGGTACCCGGGCGTGCCGTCCACACCTGCATCAGCGCGGCCGAGACCGTCCCGAGCGCGACACACGCGCCAACCACCGCTGCATCCTCCAGCGACCGCGCCGCGTACCAGGCGACGAAGGGGAAGGCGAGCGCCGTCACCGGCAGCAGGGCCGCGAGGACCTTGAGCCAGCGCAGCCGCTCGGCGCTCACGGGGGCGCTGGCGAGGAGCTCCGGGGCCTCCTCGCCGCTCATCGTGAGCCAGGCGAGGGTTCCGGCGAGGTTCATCGCGAGCAGCACCAGCGCCGCGGCCGCGAGCGCCGGTGGCTGGCTCTCGCGCAACAGGATGAGGAAAAGCGGCACGAGGTAGAGCACCTGCAGGAGGGTCCGCGCGATGAGGGCGGGATCGCGCGCGACGATCTTGAGCTCCTTCACCAGCACGATGCGCCAGAGGCCGGTGCGAAAACGACGCGCCGCCCCTGGGCGCGCGCCGCGGCGCGGCGGGGCTAGGGACTGCTGCGCGGCCGACGCGAAGCGCGCGACACTCCCCCGGATCACGATGGCGAAGAAGGCGGTGGCCGCGAGGATCGCACCGGGCGTGAGCCACGGGTCGCCGGCGAGCGCCCGCAACGGCCAGGCGAGCGGGCTGGTGCCGGAGAACCAGGCGCGCACCGCCTCGGACTGTCCCCAGCCGGCGAGGCGCTCGCGCACGGCCACGGGCAGGAGGACCTCGAACTGCATCGCGAGGACCAAAGCGGCGCCGATCAAGGCACCCAGGACCTGTGCCGCGACCCGGGCCCGGCGCGCGCCGAAGGCGCGCACCAGCGCAAAGGCCCCGAGGAACGCGGCCGCCGAGCACGCGAGGCCGAAGGCGAGCAGCACCGGATACACCGACAACATACCCCAGTGCCCGTGGAACGGCCCCGTGTTGGCGAAGGGCGCGAGGAACACGCCGATGAGTGCCGTCGATCCCAACGCGACGTAGATCGCGCGCGCCGCGTACACGTGCTCCACCGGCACGGGCGAGGACAACAGCAGGTCGAGGTCGCCGCGCTCGAACAGCGCCTGCACCGCGAGCCCGAAGGCCGAGCCCAGCATCAGCAGCAGCGCGAAGAGGCCGACCCCGATCGCGATCGGCGCCGCGCGCCCTAGCACCCCCTCGATGTCGAACTTGCCCATCACGACCCAGGCCGCGACGTGGAAGAGGAGGAACGTGAGCGCCCCCAGCGCCGCCATGACC
>JANMHV010000077.1:0-11210 GCA_031375445.1 Burkholderiales bacterium
CAGCTCGCCGACAGCGGCCATCCGCAACGCGCCGTGGAGCTGCTGGAAGAAGCCCGCGCAGTCCTCCGCGACCAGCCCCGCGCGCGGGGCTACGCCATCGCGACCTACTACCTGGGCGACGCGTGCCTGGCGCTCGGGCGCAACGAGGAAGCGCTGGAGCACGTGCGCCACGCCAACGGGCTGATGAGCGACCTGGGGGCGCAACCCGAGGTGGCGTGCCTGCTCGCGATCGAGGCGCAGGCGCTGTCGCGGCTCGATCGCCCTGAGGAAGCCTTGGCGCAGGCCCAGGCGGCGCTCGACCTCGCCCGCAAGACCCGGTCGCGGCTCTGGGAGGTGGAGGCGCTGCGCTCGCTCGCCGAAGTCCACGCCACCCACGCCGCGCGCATCGCGCGTGAAGGCTCGCGATCCCTCGCCTACCTCGAAGAGGCGCTGGGCGTGGTGGAAACCATCGGCGGGCACCACGAGAAGAGCCAGCTCTACGCCGAGATGGCGCGCGCCCACGAGGCGCGGTGCGATTTCGCCGCGGCGCTCGCGGCCGAGCGCCGCGCGCGCGCTGAGGAGGTGAACGAGAGCAATCGCCGCGCCGGCAACCGGCTGGTGCTCGCGCGCGAGCGCCACGAGACCGATCGCCAGGCGGAGCGCGCCCACGCCCTGGAAGGGGCGCTCGCGACCCTCGAGCAGCTGCGGCTCGTCGGGCAGGACATCACCTCGCACCTCGACCCCGCGGCGATGCTGCGGGCGCTCGACCGCCACCTCAAGCCGCTCGCCGATGTCACGCTGATCGGCGTCTTCGTGTTCGACGCGGCGGGAGCACGCCTGCGCCGGCACGGCATCGAGCGCGGCCGCCTGTTGCCGACAACCGACATCCTGATCGCCGACCTCGAGTCGTACGCCGCGCGCGCGGCGCGCGAGCGGCGCGAGATCCACGTCGATGCCGAGGAGGGCGGCCGGCCGGCGACGCGCATTCCCGGCACGGAGGTCACGCGCAGCCTCTGGTTCGGGCCGCTGCTGCGCGGCGACGAGCTGCTGGGCGTGCTCACGCTGCAGACGGCGGCGATGCGCGCCTACGGCGAGCGCGAGAAGCTGGTGTTCCGCACCATCGCGGGCTACGTCGCGGTGGCCTTCGCCAACGCCCGCGTCCATGGCGAGCTCGAGGAAAAGCACCGCCGGCTGGTCGAGACCGAGGCGGAGATGCGGCTCCTCGCAACCACCGATCCCCTCACCGGGCTCGACAACCGGCGCCGGTTCTTCGCCGCGGCGCAAAGCGAGGTGGCTCGCGCGATCCGTTATGGCGGGCCGGTCGGCATCGTGATGGCCGACCTGGACCGGTTCAAGGCGGTGAACGACGAGGGCGGCCACGGCGCCGGCGACCGCGTGATCGCCGCGGTGGCCCGCATCCTGCGCGCGCAGCAACGTCCCCACGACGTGATCGGCCGGCTCGGGGGCGAGGAGTTCGCTTTCGTGCTCCCCGGCGCGGACCTGGAGGCCACGATGCGCGCGGCCGAGCGCATCCGGGAGAGCGTCGAGGCGCTGGACGAGGAATATGGGGGACGGCGCTTCCGGATCACCGTGAGCCTTGGATGCGCCGCGGCATTGGAGGCGCGGTCGATCGCCTCACCGCCAGCCGAGGCGCTAGAAGCCCTGCTGCGGGAAGCCGACGCCGCCCTCTACGAAGCCAAGCGCCTCGGGCGCAACCGCGTGCAGCGCGCCGGCGTGCCCCCGGAGCAGGGGCAACTCGCCGAGGTCCACCAGGCGCCTCAGGCGCGCTCGTAGTCCGCGGCGATGCGGTTGCGCAACGCCGCGTCCGGAAGCGGCCCGGACATCGCGCGCACGTTCTCCCGCGCGTGGGCGATGCTGGAGGTGGCGGGGATCGCGCACGTCACGGCCGGGTGGGACACGATCCATTTCAGGAACGCCTCGGCCCAGGTGGCGCACCCGATCTCCGCCGCCCATCCCGGCAGCGGGCCGCGGGTCTTCGGCCCGAAAAGCGCCCCACCGTCGAACGGCCGGTTCACGATCACCGCCACCCCGCGCGCCGCGGCCGCCGGAAGGAGGTCGCGCTCGGCGGCCCGGTCGGCCAGGTTGTAGGTGAACTGCACGAAATCCAGGCGCTCGCGCCGCACGATCCGCTCCAGCTCGTCGTGGCGCCTTCCGTGGGAGGTGGTGATGCCGAGGTAGCGGAAGCGCCCTTCGGCTTTCCACGCCCGCATCGTCGGGAGGTGGACCTCCCAGTCGAGCAGGTTGTGCACCTGCATGAGGTCGATGCGCCGCGCCCTCCACAGGCGCAACGAGCTCTCCATCTGCCGGCGCCCCGCCAGGCCGCCGAGGGTCCACACCTTGGTCGCCGTGAACATCGGCGGGTTGCCGAGGCGCGCCGCCTGCTCGCCGACCACCTCCTCCGCCGCGCCGTACATGGGCGAAGAGTCCACCACCCGGCCACCTCCCGCGAGGTGGGCGGACAGGACTTCGCCGCGAGCCTGGCGCGTGGGGCCATCGGCCGCGTCGAAGGTGAGCCAGGTGCCCAGGCCCACTACCGGAAGGCGCTCGCCGGTGGCGGGGATCGGCCGCGTGTGGATCGCGCGGTCCTGGCCCAGCGCGGGCAATGCGACCGCGAGGCTGCCGGCGGCGATCAGCCGCAGGCAGTCGCGGCGGTCCATCGTCATGTCGCTCTCCGAAAAAGGGCCGATCCCGATGTTAGACTGCCCGCGATGAATTTCGCTTCCCTCCTCAACGCGCTCATCCTGGGCGTGGTCGAAGGCCTCACCGAGTTCCTGCCGGTTTCTTCCACCGGCCACCTCATCATCGTTTCCGACTGGCTCGGCCTCAATGACGAGAAGGACAAGGTCTTCGACATCGTCATCCAGCTCGGTGCGATCCTCGCCGTCTGCTGGGAGTTCCGCGCGCGCTTCGTGCGCGCCTTCTCCGGCCTCGCCTCCGATCCCGTCCAGCAACGGTTTGCCGCGAATATCGCGGTGGGGTTCGTGCCGGCGGCGATGGTTGGTCTGCTATTCCAGAAGCAGATCAAGGCCTACCTATTCAACCCAGTGAGTGTGGCCATCGCGCTGGTCGTGGGAGCGCTCGTGATCTTCGTGGTGGAGCGCTGGTACGAGCGCCACGGCGCCCCGCGCGTGACGAGCGTGGACGAGATGACGTGGAAGGACGCGCTCAAGGTGGGCATCGCGCAGTGCTTCGCGCTGATCCCCGGCACGTCGCGCTCCGGGGCGACGATCATGGGCGGGATGCTGTTCGGGCTGTCGCGCCAGGCGGCGACCGAGTTCTCGTTCTTCCTCGCCGTGCCGATCATGTTCGCCGCCACCGGCTACCAGGTGGTGAAGTACCGCGATCTCTTCTCGATGGCGGACCTGGGGCCGTTCGCGGTGGGCTTCCTGGTGAGCTTCGTCGCCGCACTCGCCGCCGTGAAGGGCCTGATCCGCTACGTGGCGCACCACGACTTCCGCGCCTTCGCGTGGTATCGCATCGTGCTGGGCGCCGCGGTGCTGGGGTACTTCTACTTCCGCTGAGCGCCGGGCGGCACCACCAGGGGCGAGCGGCGTCCCACGCATTTCTCCAGGATGTCCATCTCCGCATCGGTGTGCGTCTCGAAGGGCGCCGGCCGGAATCGCGTGCCGTCGCGCGGCTGCGCCGCGATGAGGCGGGGCACGTGCCCGCGCGACTCGATCAGCTCGCGGTCGCGCTCGTCGTCGCTCGCCGCCAGGTCCACCGCGCCCCAGCAGGTGCAGAAGTAGGTGCCGTCGCCCCGCGTCTCGAGGTAGACCCCGGTGCCCCGGATGCCCGCGGTCACGTTCGCGGCGACGATGCGGCGCTGGCCGCCGCGGGCGAACACGGCGCCGAGCGCTCCGGTGATGAGACGCAGCAGGCCCTCGGCCTCGTAGCGCTCGATCACGATCTCGCTCCTCGAGCGGACCATGAAGGCGTCCTGGCCCATCACGAACACGAAATGCCCGTCCGAGCCGGCGACGATGCGATCCCCCGGAAGGATGTCGGACTTCGTGGTCGCCGGGCGATTGTTGATCGTGACGCGGCCGCGCAGGTCGTGAACCTGGTCGGGCGCGCCGAAGGCCGCGGCGGGCACCAGGACCCCGCTCACGCCGGACAGCGCCGCCTTGAGGAAGCCGCGCCGCGCGATGCGCTGCCCGAGATAAGGTGCCGCGCCCGATGGGTCTTCCATGCCGTGCCTCGTGCCGGAAAGGGAGTTGGACGCGCGGGGCTCGCCGTCCTTACACCCGGTATTTCCCTCGCGGGTCCCCGCCCTTCAGGCCATGACGGCCGACTCGACGGTATATCGCCGGATCAGCGCGAGGAGCTGGTCTTCCTGGTAGGGCTTGCCCATGTACTCGTTCACCCCGAGCTCGATCGCGTGGTTGCGATGCTTGTCGGCGGTGCGCGAGGTGATCATGATGATCGGGATCCCGCGCGTCTTCGCGTCGGCGCGCACGTGGCGCGCGAACTCGAAGCCGTCCATGCGCGGCATCTCCACGTCGAGCAGGATGCAGTCGGGCGCGATGTCCTGCAGCTGCTGCAGCGCGTCCACCCCGTCCTTGGCGGTCGCCACCTCGAAGCCCTCGCGGGACAGCATGCGGCTCGTGATCTTGCGCACGGTGAGGGAGTCGTCGACCACCATCACCAGCGCCGCGCCGGACTTCTCCTCGACCACCAGGGCGGGTCCCGCCTCGTGCGTGGCGGCCCGCGGCGTGTCGAAGGCCGGGGCCTCGCGATGCACCAGCTGCACCGGGTTCAGGATCAGCACCACCTGGCCGTTGCCGAGCACGGTAGCCCCTGCGATTCCCGCCAGGCGCGACAGCTGCGGGCCGATGGTCTTCACCACGATCTCGCGGTTGCCGATGATCTCGTCCACGCGGATCGCGGCGCGCTGCACGCCGCTCTTCAGCAGCAGCACCGGGATCTGGCGCGACGGCGTGGGCGTGTCGATCTGGCCCAGCAACGGCAGCAGCGAGCGCAGCGGATAGTGGTTCTTGTTCCAGGCCACCGCTCCGGTCGCCACCAGCTGGGCGTAGGGCCCGGCCTTGAACTCCTGGACCTGCTCCACCATCACCGAGGCAACGGCGTAGATCGTGGTGCCCGCGCGCAGCATCACCGCCTGCGTGACCGCCAGAGTGAGCGGCAGCGTGATGGTGAACGTGGTGCCGCGGCCCGCGGCCGACGAGATCTCCACGCGCCCACCCAGCGAGGTGATCTCGTTCTTGACCACGTCCATCCCGACCCCGCGGCCGGAGACCTGGCTCACCTCGGTGGCGGTGGAGAAGCCGGACATGAAGATGAACTGCGCGAGCTGCGCCTCCGGCAGCTCCACGTCGGGGGCGAGCAGGCCCGAGCTCACCGCCTTCTCGCGGATGCGGGCGAAATCCAGCCCCGCGCCGTCGTCGGCCACGGTGAGCACCACCTCGTTGCCGCGCTGCGCGGCCTCGATCGAGATCTCGCCGATCTCGGGCTTGCCGGCGCGCGCGCGCTCGGCGGGCAGCTCCAGGCCGTGGGCGATGGCGTTCCTCAGCAAGTGCTCGAAGGGGGCGGTGATCTTCTCCAGCACCGAACGGTCGAGCTCGGTGCGCGAGCCCTTCACCTCGAGGTTGGCCTTCTTCTCGAGCTCCTTCGCCGTCTGCCGAACCACGCGATAGAAGCGGTCGGAGAGGTTCCCGAGGGGCACCAGGCGCACACCCATGAGGCCCTGCTGCAGGTCGCGGTTCAGGCGCGCCTGCGCGTGGAGCGCCAGCTCCGCCTCGTCCAGGTTCTTCTGCAGGCCGTGGTGCAGCGTGATCACGTCGCCCAGGCTCTCGGCGAGGAAGCGCGTGAGCTCCTGCATCCGCGAGAAGCGGTCGAATTCGAGCGGGTCGAAGGTCTCGCCGATCTCCTCCTTCAGCTTGATCGTGCTCTGCATCTGGCCTTCGGAGGCGATCTCGACTTCGCGCAGCTGGGTGCGCATGCGGGCGATGTTCTCGGTCAGCTCGATCAGCGAGCGCTTGAAGGTGGCGATCTCCAGCTCGATCCTGGAGCGCGCGATCGACAGCTCCCCGGCGTCGTTCACGAAGCGGTCGATCATGTCGGCGTTGACGCGCAGGAGCGCCGCCCGGCTGTCGCGCAGCTCCGGCGGGAGGGCGTCGCGCTCGCTCCTCTCCTGCGCGGCCGCGGCGATCATCGCCAGCGCCGCCGGCTTGTCCTTCTGGTGTTCGAACACCGCGCCGACCGGCACGTCGATGGGCTCGGCATCGAGGATGTCGTCGCCGCGCGCCAGGCGCTCCAGCGACAGCGAGAAGCGGTCGACTCGCTCCTCGATCTCGTCGAAGTCGCGCGCCGCGGGCGATTCCACCTCGTCGATGGCGTTGAGCCTCGTCTCGAGCACGTGGGCGAGCTCGCCCAGGCGCATGAGTCCGGTCATGCGCGCGCCGCCCTTCAGCGTATGGAGGTGGCGCTGCAATTGCGCCGCGGGTGAATGGTCGGCGGGCGCGAGTTTCCAGCGCCGCACGCCCTCGCTCACCTGGGGAATGATCTCCTTGGCCTCGTCGAGGAAGATCGGCAGCAGGTCGCGGTCGACGTCGTCCTTCATCTTCCGCTGGTCCTTGCCGGCCTCGAAGCCGGGCAGCTCGGGCTCGGCGGAGACGGCAACGAGGAAAGGCACCTCGGCACGGACGGGCACCTCGGGCGCGGCCATCACGGGCACGGCGTCGGCGACGACGGGCTCGACCGGCGCGGGCTGTTCGGGCGAGGCTTCGGCCGCAATCGGCTCCACCTGTGAAGGCGGCTCGGGCGGGACTTCAGCGACGATCGGCCCGACCGGCGCGGGCTGTTCGGGCGGGCCCTCGGCGGCAATCGGCTCGATCGCAGAAGGATCCACCGGCGCGGCCTCCGCGGCAGCGGGCTCGCCCTGCGCCTGCAGCGCCTCGGCGCGCGCATCCATCGCCTCGCGAACCAGGTGGGGCATGCGGATGTGGGTGCCCTCGCCCGACCGGCGCGCGGCGCGCAGGCCCTCGCGCAGCAAGGCGAGCTGCGCGACCACGTCGTCACGCGGGAACGGCATGGCACGGCCGCGGATGGACTGCACCATCGCGAGCAGCGCGTTGACCGCGTTGCGGGTGACCGCGACCCGGTGGTCGTCGAATTCCGGCGGCAGGTCGATCGCGTCCTGGAGCCACTTCTCGAGGGCGGCGGCGGCCTCCGCGAGGGACTCGAATCCCGTCGTGCGCGCGTTGCTCGCGAGCGTGTGCGCGGCGCGCATGAAATCGGGGGTGACCGGATGCACGCGATCGGCCTCGATCAGCGCCATCTCGCGATCGAGCGACGCCGCATGCTGCTCGGCCTCGTTGATGAAGATGGCGAAGAACGCGGGAGCGAGTGCCACCGCGCCGATCACCACGTCCTCCTCGATCGGGCCTCGAGCCTCCTCGATCGACCCTTCCGAGGCCTCGAAGGGCGCTGCCAGGGGGTCGGCGTCGACCGGCGCCGCATCCTCGATTGCCGGCGGGGTGTCGGGAGCCACGGGAAACATCTCGATCTCGGACGGTGCGTCCTTCGCGGACGGCGGCTCGTGCGCGGGCCCTGCGGGGGCCGCCACCGAATCGGGGTCCGACGCCAGGTCCAGGGATTCGAATGCGAAAGGTTGCGGAGCCGCGGGGGCAGGCACTTCAAACGGGGTGGTGGGAACGGCGTCGGCTGCGAATTCCTTCGGCTCGATCGGAGCATCGAGCAGGAAGGTGAATTCGGGCTCCGCGACGCTCGCGGGTGCCGCTTCGAGAACCGGCTCCATCGCGACTGCGGGAGGCGGCTGCGCCGCCGGGGCATCGAGCTCGAAGTGGAATGCACTCGCCTCGGCGGGCACCGCGGGAAGCTCGGCCGCCGCCGGCGCGGAGACGAGCCCCTCCAGCATGTGGTCGAGCGAGAACGGCTGTGCCGGCGCCGCTTCCTGCGGCGCAGGGCCGGGAACGACCGCCTCGGACGCAGCTACCGCGGCGAGCGCCTCGCGGGGATCCTCGCCGCTCTTCAGCGCTTCGGCCTGGCGGGTGATCTCGGCACCGTCGACGCGTGCCGTGCCGGCGCCCTTCAATTCCGCCACCCAATCGGAGAAGGAGCGGCGTGAAAGGTCGATGAAGGCGAGCAGCGCGGCACTGGCCGGGATCTCGTCCTTCAGCCACTTGTTCAGCACCTGCTCGCATTGCCAGGCCACTTCCCCCAGCTCGTCCAGGCCGACCATCCGCCCGCTGCCCTTCAGCGTGTGGAAGCCGCGGCGGATGACGGTGAGCGATTCGCGATCGTGGGGCGCATCGCGGCTCGCCACGGCGCTCGCGCCGATGGTCTCCACGACTTCGGCCGCCTCCTCGAGGAAGATGCCGAGGAGCTCGGCGTCGATCTCCGCGCCGGGCGCGTCTACCAGCTGCACCACCTGCGCGGTGGGGTTCTGCGGCGCCTTGTCGGGGACCAGGCCCTGCATCGCGTTGAAGACGCCGGCCTGCTCCGGCGACTCGGCATCGCGGATGAATTGCAGCGCCTCCTCGCTCTGGCGCGCCACGGTGAGGTCGGCGACGACGTTCGCGTCGCGCTGCAGGTCGCCCACGGCGCGCTCGAGCTTCTCGCGGGTGCCGGAGGCGGGTGCTTCCTTCCAATCCTCGTAGTAGGCCTGGACCTTCTGCTTCTGCACGTCGATATCGAGAGGGGAGACGGTGCCGGTGCGCCGCACCTCCGACTCCGGGGCCGGGGGCTCGGTGAGGCCGAAACGCTCCAGCGCCGGGCGCAGCACGTCGCGCGCGCTGCTCCCTCCCTGCTGCAGCGCGGTGATGTAGAGGCCGAGCGCGGACAGGCCCTCGGCCACCATCTCGGCCGCCTCCCCGGTGCCGTCGAGCGAGCTGTCGGCGAACTGCTGGACGCGGGCCATCACGGCCGAGTTGAGGGCCGCGGCGTCGGTGAGCTCCATGATCATCAGCGCGCCCTGCACTTGCGAGAACTGCGCGGTGAGGGCCGGCAGCTCGGGACGGCGCGCGGCGTCGCGGAAGAAGCCGTCCAGCACCTGCTCGATGTTCTGCAGGTTCACCTGGACTTCCTGGCCCACCTGGAACACCAGCAGCTTCTCCTGGGCGCGGCGGGTCATCTCGTCGAGGAGGCCGCCTTCGATCGCGTCCATCGGCGGCAGCGCCTCGCCCGCCATGGCGCTCTTCAAGCGGTCGGCGACGGTCCTCGACTGGCGCTGGAAGTCGCTGCCCGGCTTGAAATAGCCCTCCAGCGCGGCATCGATGAAGAGCAGCGCCGTCGCCACCTCGAGCGCCTGCGCCTCGGACGGCGGGATCGCCTTCGCCTTGAGCGTGGGTGCCACGTCGGTAAGCCGCACCAGCACCGCCTGCAGGTCGCGATTTCCGAGCTTCACGGCGCGCTCGGCCAGCACCAGCGACTGCTTGCCGAACGGCTCCAGCGCGGCGCGATTGCCCGAGGTGTACTTGAGCCACGTGTCCTTCTGGAGCGCGGTGAGCTCGCGCACCTCGCGCACCATCGCCACCAGCGCCTCGTCGCCGGCGGCGCGGCCGAGCTCCGGCAGCGCGAGATGCTGCTCGAGGCGATAGAGGTCCTTCAGCTGCCCGATGCGATCGGACACCGTGCGCGAGCGCCCGACGGCGAGGAGCAGGTCGCGGAACAGGCGCTCGGCCACCTTTGACGAACCCTCGATCAGCTGCTTCACCTGCTGGTCGAGCTTGGCGAAGAGCGGCTTCGACGCGGGCCCCGCTTCCAGCCCGCCGAATACCAACGCGTCGAGGAAAGCAGCCGCGGCGGACCAGAACGCCCGGTTGTCGTTGGCCACCTGCAGCGACTCGATCGCGATCACGGCGCCATGCATCTGGCGCATCGCCTCCGACGTGTCGCCGCCCTTCAGCATCTTGAGCAGGCCCTGCTGGTACTGGGAGCGCTGGTGGGAGAGCGCCTTGGCGAGCACCGCCTCGTCGAGCGAGCCCGACGGCGGCAAACCGGGGAGCTCGAGCGTGAGGTCCGGGTAGAACAGGTCGCCCTCGTTGGCGTCGCTGTGGCCCCGGGCACGATTCAGCTCGACATAGGTCGCGAGGAGGCGCATCGGGTGGTCCGGCTGGCCCGCGAGGAGCGTGTCGAGATAGGCGGAGAGGGCCGCGATGCCGCGGCGCGCCACGGCCGCCGTCTGGGCGACCCGCGACTCGTCGTCGGTCTCCAGGTACGCGACCAGCTTCTCGAGCTCCTCGTTGAAGCGCGTGGCCGCACCCAGGCCCACCATCGCGAGCGCCCCGGTGGCCTGGTGAAGGTGCGTGAGGATGTACTTGACGGGCGCGCGCTCGGACGGTGCGCTGTCCAGCTTCTCGAGGTGGTCGCGCGCCTGGGCGAGCGAGTGGTCGATCTCGGTCTTGACCCAGGTGAGGGGACCGAGGTCGAAATCGGAAACGGGGTTCGCAGCCATCTTGTCTCGCTCTCGCGCCGGAAGCGCTTCGTGCCTCGGGTTACAGCTTGAAGCCGGACACCGAGCTCTTCAGCTCCTGCGCCACGGCCGCCAGGTCGCGGATCGAGCCCGCGGCCTGCTGCGTGCCGCGCGTCGTCTGGCGCGTGATCTCGAGGATGTCCTGCATGTTCTGGGCGACCTTGTTGGTGGCCGACGCCTGGGTCTGCGTCGCCTGCGAGATCGTCTGGATCAGCTGCGCCAGGTTCTTGGTCACGTGGTCGATCTCGGAGAGCGCCTGGCCCGCGGCGTCGGAGAGCTTGGCTCCCTCCACCACGCCCATGGTCGACTTCTCCATCGCCGCCACCGCGTCCTGGGTGTCGGCCTGAATGGTCTTCACGATCGCGCCGATCTGCTTGGTCGCCTCCCCGGAGCGTTCCGCGAGGCGCTGCACCTCTTCGGCCACCACCGAGAAGCCGCGGCCGGCCTCTCCCGCCGAGGCCGCCTGGATCGCGGCGTTCAGCGCCAGCACGTTGGTCTGCTCGGTGATGTCCGAGATCAGCTCCACGATCTCGCCGATCTCCTGGGACGATTCCCCGAGCCGCTTGATCCGCTTCGAGGTCTCCTGGATCTGCTCGCGGATGTCATTCATGCCGGAAATCGAGTTCTGCACCGCGGCACGCCCCTTGTCGGCGGCGGTGAGCGAGCGTTGCGCGACCCGGGCTCCCTCCTCGGCGGTGGACGACACTTCCGAGATCGAGCGCGACACCTGCAGCACCTGCGCGGTCGTCTCCTCGAT
>JANMHV010000080.1:0-7003 GCA_031375445.1 Burkholderiales bacterium
CCGACACGTCCTGCTCCACCTTCATGCGCAGCCGGCAGTCGTGCTCCTCGGCATTGGGGGTGACGCGGGCGATCAGCTCCGCCAGCGCCGTCCGGAGAGCAAAGCGCGACTTGTGCAGCACGACACTCGGCCCCGAGACGCGGGAGAAATCCACGAGATCCCCGATGGCGGCCATGGCGGTCTCGGTGGAACCGCGGATCTGCGCGAAGTACTCCACCAGCGTGGGATCGAACTCCATCTGCTGCGCGCGGATCGCGATGGCGCTGATGCCTTCCAGCGCGATCGAGAGCTCCTCGCCGATCTTCTGGATCAGCGCGATCTCGGCCGGCCCCTTCTCGGGGGACTCGGCCTTGAGCTCGGTCTCGCGCGGCAGCCACACGGAGCCCGACTCGGTGTCGTCCACCACCACGGGGTGGCGAACCAGCGCCGCCGATTTCTTGCCCGCCTTCTTGAGGATCTCCGCCGCGGCGAGGCCGGGCAGCGATTGCGGCGCGGAGTCGAGGCCGAGCAGCTTGCAGAAGGCAGCATTGGCGATCTCGATCTCGCCCTGTGAATTCTCGACCATCGCGGCGACAGGGCTCGCTTCCGCGAGCGCCAGCAGCCGCGCCGCGGAAAGGTTCAGCGCGCCCTCGGTCTCCCGCTGCGCATCGATGTCCTGCAGCAGCGCCACGACACCGGCCGCCTTGTCGCGCGCATCGAGCGTGGGCTGCAACGACACCTGCACCCAGCGCTCGGCGCCCTCGACGGCGAGGCGCGCTTCCAGCGAAGCGGTGGCAGCCTTGCCCTCGGCCACACGCGCGACAGCCTGGGTGAGGCGCTTGTGGTCGGCCTTGGCGAAGAGCTGGGTGAGGGGTTGTCCCGCGAGCAGCGACGCCTCGCGGCCCGAAGCCAGCACCAGCGCGCCGTTGGTGTACGTGATGAGGCCCTTGGCGTCGGCCACCGCTATCGGCAGCCGCATCGCTTCCACGATGCGCTTGAAGTCCTCGGTTGCCATGGGCGCGGCGCTAGTGCGCCCGTGCGTGCTTGCGCACGAGCCCCAGCAGGTGGTGCGTGGCCGGGTGCAGGGGCACGTCCTCGCCGCGGACCGCGGGAAGCACCTGTCCGGCGATGGTCTTGCCCAGCTCCACGCCGTATTGGTCGAACGGGTTCACGCCCCACACCACCGCGGCGGTGAACACCTTGTGCTCGTAAAGTGCCAGTAGGGCGCCCAATGAATAGGCATCGAGCTGCGGCAGCACGAACGTGGTGCTCACGCGGTCGCCGGGGCAGGCGCGGTGGGTCTCGGGGGTCGCGAGCCCTTCCATCAGCGCTTCCGATTGCGCCAGCGCGTGGGCAAGCAGGATCTCGTGGTGCGCGGCGTTCGTCCCCATCGGGCGCGCCGAGACGATGAAATCGCACGAGACGATGTCGGTGCCCTGGTGCAGCCACTGGTGGAAGGCGTGCTGGCCCACGGTGCCGACGCCGCCCCACACCACCGGGCAGGTCTGGAACTCCACCGGGTTGCCCTCGCGATCCACGCGCTTGCCCAGGGACTCCATCTCGAGCTGCTGCAGGTACTGCGGCAGGTGCTCGAGGCGCGAGGCATAGGAGAGCACCGCGTGGGAAGCCGCACCCAGCGCGTTGCGGTTCCACACCCCGATGAGGCCCACCAGCGCGGGCACGTTCTGCTCGATCGCCGAGGAGCGGAACACCAGGTCCACCGCGTGGGCGCCGGCCAGCATCTGGTCGAAGCGCTGGGGCCCGATGGCGATGGCCACCGGCAGCCCCACCGACGACCACAGCGAGAAACGCCCGCCGACCCACTCGCCGAACGGGAACACGTTGCACTCGGGCAGTCCCCAGCGCACCGCCTCCTCGTTGTTGGCGGTGGCGGCCAGCACGTGGCGCGGCAGGCAATCCGGGCCCATGGCGGCACGCAGCCACTCGCGCGCCGCTGCGGCGTTGACCATCGTTTCCTGGGTGGTGAAGGTCTTCGAGGCGATGATCACCAGGGTCGCCGCCGGATCGAAGCCCGCGATCGCGTCGTCGAATTCGGCGGCGTCGATGTTGGCGGCGAAGCGCACTTCGGGCCCGTCGGCATCCGCCGCCAGCGCCTCGATGGCGACCTGCGGGCCCAGCGCCGAGCCGCCGATGCCGATGGCGAGCACGTGGCGGATGGCGTCGCCCGTATGGCCCTTCCACTGACCCGAGCGCATCGCCTGGGCGATGACGCGGATGCGTTCACGATTGCGTTGGATCTCGGGCACCAGGTCGCGCCCATCGACCTTGACGTGCTCGTCGCCGCGCAGCGCCATGTGCAGCGCGGGGCGGTTCTCGGTCACGTTGACGCGCTCGCCGGTGAAAAGCCGCTCGATGGCTTCGGGCAGGCCGCGCTCGCGCGCCAATGCCGCCAGCAGGTCGATGGTCTCGCGGGTGAGGCGCTGCTTGGAGAAGTCCACCGCGAGGCCGGCGCAGGTGCGGGTGAGGCCGGGGCCGCGCTCGCGATCCTCCTCCCAGAGCTGGGAGATGCGCGTTCCCGCCAGCCGGTCGCGGTGGGCGAGGAGCGCTTGCCAGGCCGCGGAAGAGGGGAATGGAGTCATCGATTCGGCCGAGGGAACGAGAGGAATTCTAACCCAGTGCCAATCCCGCGATCCCCAGCGCCATCCCTATCGCCGCCACCGCTCGCCGCGCCAGGGCGCCCTCGCGCAGGAAGTGCGCGCCCATCAGCGCAGCGAAGAGGATCGACACCTCGCGCGCCGGTGCCACCAGGCTCACCGGCGTGAACACCATCGCCGTCAGCACCAGCAGGTAGGAAAGCGGCGAGAGGATGGCGATCACGATGACGACGCCGCGCCTCTCCCGCCACGCCGTTGCCATGGTGCCCGGGTAGCGGATGTGGGTGAGGGGGAGCATCACGGTGCAGCGGAAGGCGTTGGCGCCCCAGTCGTAGAGGAGCGGCGGAATCAGGTAGGTTGCGACGCTCGCCTTGTCCCAGATGGTGTAGGTCGCGATCATGCAGCCCGTGAGGAGCGCGAAACCCACGGCGTGCCGTGCCTCGGACTTGTGCCAGGCGAAAGGATTGCCCGTGAGCAGCAGGGCCGAGGCCCCGATCAGCAGCGCCCCGCCGATCTGCACCGGCTCCGGCCGCTCGCCCAGCAGCGCCACGGCCACCACGATGGTGATCAACGGGCCGGTGGAGCGCGCCAGGGGATAGACGATGGAGAGGTCGCCGCCGCTGCGGTAGGCGCGATCCAGCAGCAGGAAGTAGGCGGTGTGGATGATGCCGGTGCCGAGCATCAGCGCCAGGTGGATCCACTCGAACTTGTAGGCCTGGAAGTACACCGCCGCGACGGCGAGCGGCGCGTAGATCACCAGCGATAGCGAAGTAGCCGCGGTGATGAGCCCGGTGCCCCCGCCGCTTTTCTTCAGCAGGAAGTTCCAGCTGGCGTGGATGAAGGCGGAGGCGAGGACGAGGCCGAGCGCCAGCCCGGTCACGGCTTCAGCAGTCGCAGCAGGTCCAGGTACTGCGGGTCCTCGGGAGGCACGGCGCCCAGGCGCAGCAGCCCATCGATCATCACGGCGCCCGCGTCGAGCGTGAACTCGCCGTTCAGCAGGTTCTCCAGCACCTCTTCCACCGGCATGCGGACGATCTCGCTCACCTCGCCATCCTGGTTCACCGGCTTGAAGTCGTTCGGCAGCCACAGGTCGTGCACGAACAGCACCTCGCGATGCAGGCCCTCGGGCACCGAATACTCCACGCGCACGGCGCCGATGCAGCTGAGGTCCCGTAGCAGCGCGGGCGGGATGCCCGCCTCCTCCCACGCCTCCTTGCGGATGGTCTCGTCCACACTCATGCCGGCGGAGATGCGCCCGCCCACCAGGTTATCCAGGCGGCCCGCGTCGATGGCCTTGCTGGGGCTGCGCCGCGAGACCCACGCGTGCACCAGGCCCCCTTCACGGGTGAAGCCGTTCAGGTGGGCGGCGTAGGCCACGAAGCCGAAGTGGCGGCTCGCGGCGCGCTCCACGCGGAAGAGCTCCGGGGTGGCGTAGTGATAGGAGATGCTCACCTGCTCGTCGCGCCAGCCGCGGATGACGCCGTCCTTCTCCAGCTCGCGCACCACCTCGGCCATGGCCTCGCTGCGGCCCGCGGCGGTATCGGGCTTGGCTGCCAGGCGCACGTAGGAACCGGAGACCTCGAAGACGTGGGGCCAGCGGCGCAGCATGTCGGCGAAGGAGGGCGTGACCCAGCCCACGGCATGCTCGCGGACGTAGAACGGCAGGGCAGGAAGCTCCCGGCCCGCGTGGGAAGCGTGGGTGCACGCGGCGCGAAGGAAACCGAGCAGGTCGGCGTAGAGGCGCGGTCGCATCGGGTAGCGGAGAATGGGGATGTTTCGTTGACAAGTCTAAGCCAATTCCCTAGCCTTCGCCCGCCATGAAAGTCCTCGTTCTCGGCGCCGGAGTCATCGGCACCACCACCGCCTGGTACCTCGCCGAGCGCGGCCACGAAGTGACCGTGGTCGAGCGCCGCGAGGGGGCCGGCCTCGAGACCTCCTTCGCCAACGGGGGGCAGGTTTCGGCCTGCCACGCCGAGCCCTGGGCCGGTCCCGGGGCGCCGTTGAAGCTGCTCAAGTGGCTGGGGCGCGACGATTCGCCGCTGCTCTTTCGCCTCCGGATGGACCCGCACCAGTGGACCTGGGGATTGCGCTTCTTCTACGAGTGCGCGCCGTGGCGCATGCGCGCCAACGTGCGCGAGATCGTCGGCATGAGCCTCTACAGCCGTGCCGCGTTGCAGGAGCTGCGGGCTTCCACCGGCATCGAGTACGACGCCCTCACGCGCGGAATCCTCTACTACTTCACCGACCAGGGCGCCTTCGACGAGGTGGTGGAAACCGAGGCGCTGATGAAAAGCTACGGCCTCGACCGGGACGCCATCACGGCTGACGAAGCCGTGAAGATCGAGCCCGCGCTCGCCTATGCGCGCAGCCGCATCGTGGGGGCCACCTACACCGCGACCGACGAGTCGGGCGACGCGCACCTATTCACCCAGCGCCTGGCGAAGATGGCCGAGGCGCGCGGCGTCACTTTCCGCTACCAGGATTCGGTGCAGGCGCTGCGCACGGCGGGCGGCAAGATGACCGGAGTCGTGGTGAAGCGCGGCTCCGAGCCCGAGGAGACGCTCACTGCCGACCATTACGTGGTGGCGCTCGGCAGCTACTCGCCGCTCCTCACGCGGCCCATCGGCATCGACCTGCCGGTGTACCCCGCCAAGGGCTACTCGGCCTCGGTGCCGATCGCCGACGCCTCGAAGGCGCCGATGGTGAGCCTCACCGACGACAGCGCCAAGATCGTGATGACGCGCCTGGGCAACCGGCTGCGGATCGCGGGCACGGCCGAGCTCTCCGGTTACTCGACGGAGCTGAACCCGGTGCGCTGCGAGGCGCTGACCCGCCGCGCCGAGGAGTTCTTTCCCGGGGCGGGACACTACGACCAGGCGGTCTTCTGGACCGGGCTGCGTCCCTCCACGCCTTCCAACGTCCCGCTCATCGGCGCCACGAAGATCCCGAATCTCTGGCTCAATACGGGGCATGGCACCCTCGGGTGGACCATGGCGTGCGGCTCCAGCCGGGCGCTGGCCGACCTCATGTCCGGGCGCAAGCCCGAGATCGAATTCGAGTTCACGAAATGAACCTTCCCGGCATCGAAGACATCCGCGCGGCGCAGAAAGTGATCGCGGGGCACGTGGTGAATACGCCGTGCCTGCATTCGCGCACGCTTTCCGAGATCACCGGCGCCGAGGTGTACCTCAAGTTCGAGAACCACCAGTTCACGGCGTCGTTCAAGGAGCGCGGGGCGCTGAACAAGCTGATGTCGCTCACCACAGCGCAGCGCGCCAAGGGCGTTATCGCGTGCTCGGCGGGCAACCATGCGCAAGGGGTGGCGTACCACGCGCACCGCCTCGGCATCCCCGCCACCATCGTGATGCCGCGCTACACGCCGTTCGTGAAGGTGGAGCAGACGCGGCGCCACGGCGCCGAAGTGATCCTCGAGGGGGAGAACTTCGACGCCTCGAAGACCTTCGCCATCGAGCAGGCGGCCGCGCGCGGCCTCACCCTCGTGCACCCCTACGACGACGCGATGATCGTGGCGGGCCAGGGCACGGCGGGGCTGGAGATCCTGGAAGAGCACCCGGAGCTCGACATGCTGGTGGTGGCGATCGGCGGGGGTGGGTGGATCTCCGGCATCGCCATCGCGGCCAAGGGCCTGAAGCCCTCCATCGAAGTGGTGGGCGTGGAGATGGTGCGCTTCCCCGCGATGTACCACGCGATGCGGGGCACGGAGCCCACCTTCGCCGCCCCCACCATCGCCGAGGGCATCGCGGTGAAGGAGCCGGGCAAGCTCACCCGCGCCATCATCGAGAAGAATGTCGCCGAGATCCTGCTGGTGGACGAGGGCGACATCGAGCAGGCGATCGTGATGCTGCTGGAGATCGAGAAGACGGTGGTGGAGGGCGCGGGTGCGGCGCCGCTCGCCGCGGTGCTGAAGAATCCGGAGCGTTTCCGCGGCAAGAAGGTTGCCCTCGTGATTGGCGGCGGCAACATCGATCCCCTGATGCTGGCCGAGATCGTGCAGCGCGGCATGGTTCGCGCGGGGCGCTTGACTCGCGTGGTGGTGGAGCTGCGCGACCTGCCGGGATCGCTCGCCAAAGTGACGGCGTGCGTGGCGGAGCAGAATGCCAACATCGAGGAGGTTCACCACCAGCGCGCGTTCACCCAGCTCGCGGTGCAGAACGCGGAGGTGGATCTCACGCTCAAGACGCGCAACCACGAGCACGTGGAGCAGATCGTGCAGGCGCTTCGCGACATCGGATTCAACGCCCGGGCCCACCCGGTGGATTGATTTGCAGGGGACAGGTGCAGCGTGTGGGCGGGCGGTGGTTTCACCGCGAAGGTCACGAAGGTCCACGAAGGTCCACAAAGGAAACCGAAGGGTTCAACGCTCACGCAACGATCGGCGTGAATGACAT
>JANMHV010000306.1:0-1551 GCA_031375445.1 Burkholderiales bacterium
GTCCTCGTACATCGGCACCAGTTGCATGTTCATGAAGGGCGACTTGCCGGGCTTGTCGAACT
Organism: Burkholderiales bacterium; assembly: GCA_031375445.1. Classification (GTDB taxonomy): domain Bacteria; phylum Pseudomonadota; class Gammaproteobacteria; order Burkholderiales; family Usitatibacteraceae; genus Usitatibacter. The sequence goes on from JANMHV010000306.1 coordinate 63, forward strand.
TCGGGCCCGGCACCATGGGGTCGTGCCAGTAGAGGACCTTGCGCCCGTCGGCTGCTGCGCTTGCCGCCTCCGGGGCACCTCCTGCCATGCCCATGCCCCGGTTCATCCCCAGGCTGTAGAGGCCGAATCCCGCGGCGCCGACGGCCGCGAGCCCCAGGACTGCTACGGCTGCGATCTTCGCATTCATCGTCAGTGGCTCCGCTGGATATTGAAATGCGACGCGTCATCGGGGAGCAGGAACGTAAGTCGGGCCCAGGCCCGCGCAACCTCCAGGTCGAGCTGGAGCGACTGCAGCCGCGCGTCCGACTCGCCCTTGCGCGCCGCCAGGACTTCGGCGAGCGATGCCTTGCCTCCCGCGAACGCCGCGATGACGGCGTTGGTGCGCTCGCGGGTGAGCGGCAGGATCTCGGCGCGGTACCGAGCCTGCCGCGCGCGGCCGGAGCTCCACTCCTCCAGCATCCCGGCCACCTCGGCCACGTGCGTGCGCAGCAATTCGTCGCGGCGCGCCTCGGCTTCGGCCACGTTGGCGAGCCGGGCCGCGACCTCGCGATCCTGCCGGTTGGCGGCATCCCACGGCAGCGGGATCGAGACGCCGATGGAGAACATGTTCGAGTAGGCCGGGCCGCGCTGCTGGTAGCTCGCCTCGACGGTCCAGTCGGGACGCTTCGCGGCAGCGGCGATCCGGGCCTCTACGGCCGAGATCCGCGCCCCGCGGTCGAGCGCCACGATTTCGGGGTGGGCGCCGAGATAGCCTTCGATCGCCACCGCCCCGACGGGAACCTCCCCCATCTCGGGCGCAGGGCCCAACGGCTCATCGGGAGCGCTCCCCGTCCAGCGCGACAGCTCGATCCTCGCGGCGCGAACCCGGCGCAGCGTCTCGTCCTGCCGGTCCTTCGCGAGCGCCAGAGCAGCGCGGGCGGCGAACACTTCGCTTTGCGTGCCGCGACCGCCCCGGTAGGCGGCGTCGGCGGACTGCACCTCGAGCTCCGTGCGCGAGGCCAGCTCGGCGGTGACGGCCAGCATCGCTTCCTGGTGGAAGCGGTCCAGCCATGCGAGCGCGGCATCGCGCTGGATGGCGGTCCGCGCCGCGGATCTCTCGGCCGACGATTTGTCCCCCTCGAACTCGTAGCGCTGCCGCCGCAGGTCCCGCTTGTCCGAAGCGGTGAGCTCCTGCATGAGGCCGATGCGGCGCATGGTCATGAAATCACGGGTGAGGCTGAACTTGTCGCCGCCTTCGATGGGGATGTTGTCCACCCCGACCCGCAGCACCGGATCGGGCAGTTGGCCGGCCGCCACGGCCCTCTCTCGCGCCGCCACCGCCGCCGCGTCGAAGGCCGGCAGCATGCGGGAGTGCTCCAGCGCGCGGCGCTGGGCCTCCGGCAGCGTGACGGGGGTGGCGCCGAAGCACGCGGGCGCGGCGATGGCGAACAGGATGAGGGCGATGGACTTCATTGGCAATCCTCGATGGCGCGCGATGGGCGCGCGCGTG
>JANMHV010000312.1:0-3366 GCA_031375445.1 Burkholderiales bacterium
CCTTCGCCGGTTGCGAAGCGGGCCTCGTGGAGCAGGTGAAGGAGCGTGCCGAGGCCATCGCCAAGCGGGGCGACGAGCTGGGCGCGCTCGCCACGGCGCAGCTGACCACCGAGCGCGTGGTGCTCTCCGACGTGAAGGCGCTTCCGGCGAGCGGCGTCGTGTCGGTGGCGCCGGGTTCTTCAGCCTCCCCCCTGGGAGAGGCTCAAAAATCTCCCTCTCCCTTGGGAGAGGGCCGGGGAGAGGGTAAGAAGGCCACCGACAGCAAAACGACCCACCCCCCGCCCCCACCCAAGGGAGGGGGAGAAGTGCTCCCCACCGACATCGAGCTCGAAAAGCTCCTCCCCGATCTCGACAACGCCTTCGGCTTCGTCGGCCTCGCCGACGGCCAGGCGCTCGCCACCACCCAGCCTACCCTCCGCGTGAAGGGCACCGCCGGCGCCACGTTCGCCCTCACCGTGAATGGTGTCGCGGTGAGCGACAAGCGCGTGGGCAAGCGCGCGGTGTTGGCCGAGAAGCAGGTCCAGGCGTGGGAGTTCATCGGCGTCGAGCTCGCCGAGGGCGATAACCGCCTCGTCGCGACCCAGCGCGACAGCTTCGGCAACGAGCGCGGCAAGGTCGAGATCACGGTGAAGGTCGCCGGGCGCCTGGCCAAGCTCGAAGTCGTGGTTCCGGCCGCGGGTGGTGTCGCCGACGGACGCAGCGCCGCGACGATCGTCGTGCGCCTGCGCGACGCGAAGGGCATGCCGGTGCTGTCGCGTACCGTGGTCACCATCGAGGCCACGCGCGGCACCTGGCAGACCGCCGACATCGATCCGCTCGAGTCCGGCCTGCAGGCCGTGGTCGAGGGGGGAGAAGCCACCGTGCGGCTGCTTTCTCCCACCGAGCCGGGCGAGAGCCGCATCGTGGCGAGCGTCGGGACGCTCCGCGCCGAGAGCCGCCTCGATTTCCTCCCGGAGCTGCGCAGCCTCATCGCCGCCGGCGTCGTGGAAGGCATCATCAACGTGCGCAAGTTCGACCCGCGCGCGCTCGTCCCGGCCCGCGGCCAGGACGGCTTCGAGCAGGAGCTGCAGCACTTCGCCCGCACTTCCGGCGACGGCAAGCGCGATGCCGGCGCCCGCGCCGCGTTCTTCTTGAAGGGCAAGGTCCGCGGCGACTACCTCCTCACCGCCGCCTACGACTCCGACAAGGACACGAAGGAGCGCCTGTTCCGCGACATCCAGCCCGACGAGTTCTACCCGGTGTACGGCGACTCGGCGATCCGCGGCTTCGACGCGCAGTCCACCGCGCGCCTCTACGTGCGCGTCGACCGCAACAAGTCCTACCTGCTCTACGGCGACTTCACGACCCAGGGCGACGCGAGCGTGCGCAAGCTCTCGGCCTACAGCCGCTCGCTCACGGGGGTCAAGCAGCACTTCGACAACGGCCGCATCGAGGCCAACGCGTTCGCCAGCCGCGACACCACGCGCCAGGTGATCGACGAGGTCCGCGCCAACGGCACCTCCGGCCCGTACTCGTTGAGCTCCGCCGCCGGCCGCGTGAATAGCGAGAAGGTCGAAGTGCTGGTGCGGGACCGCAACCGCCCGGCGCTGGTGCTCTCGTCCACCCCCCAGGCGCGGTTCTACGACTACGAGCTGGAGCCCCTCACGGGCCGCCTCCTCTTCAAGGCGCCGGTGCCCTCGGTCGACCAGGACCTGAACCCGGTGTCGATCCGCATCACCTATGAAGTGGACCAGGGCGGCGACGACTTCTGGGTGTTCGGCGGCGATGCGCAGGTGAAAGTCACCGAGAACATCACCATCGGCGCCGCGTTCGCCGAGGACCGCAATCCCGCCGACCCGTTCAAGCTCGCCGGCGCCCACGCCGTGGTGCGCCTGGGCGCCAACACCACCGTCACCGCCGAATACGCGCGCACCGATCGCGCGGCGACCGTGGGGCAGGGTGATGCCGGCCGTGTCCATGTGCGCCACGAGGGCGAGCGCCTCAAGGCCGAGGCCTTCGTCGCCCGCACCGATGCCACCTTCGACAACCCCGGCGCGTATCTCACGCAGGGCCGCGGCGAGAGCGGTGCCCGCGCTTCGTACAAGATCGACGAGAAGACCGAAGTGAAAGCGGAAGCGCTGCGCACCGAGGATGTGAAGACGGGCAGCGTGCGCGACGGCTACATGGCCTCGGTCGAGCGCTCCTTCGACAACAAGATGAAGGTCGAGGTGGGTGTTCGCCACGCGCGCGAAGAGGGCGCCGGCGCCATCCCGCCGTCCCTCGCCTCCGGCGCCTCGGTGTCGCCCAACGAGGTCACCAGCATCCGCGCCCGCGTGACGACCCCGGTGCCGGGCATCGCCAACGCGAGCGTTTACGGCGAGGTGGAAGTCGACGTCCAGGACGCCGAGCGCAAGATCGTGGCGCTCGGGGGCGACTACGCGCTGCCCAACAAGGGCAAGCTCTACTTCCGCCACGAGTTCATCTCGTCGCTCACCGGGCCCTATGGCCTGAACGAGCAGCAGCGCCAGAACACCACCGTGTTCGGCATCGACACCGAGTACATGAAGGACGGGCGCGCGTTCAGCGAGTACCGCATCCGCGACGCGATCAGCGGCGGCGATACCGAGGCGGCCATCGGGCTGCGCAACCTGTGGACGCTGAGCCCCGGTCTGCGCCTCGGGACCACGATCGAGCGCGTCGAGTCGCTCTCGGGCACCGGCCAGAACGAGAACACGGCGGTGGCGCTCGCCCTCGAGTACGTCGCCAACCCGATGTGGAAGGGCTCCACCCGCCTGGAGCTGCGCGACGCCCAGTCGAGCCAGTCGCTGCTGCACACCATCGGCTTCGCCGCGCGGGTGGCGAAGGAATGGACCTTCCTCGGCCGCAACACCCTCTCGATCCAGAAGACCAAGGGCGCGGAGACCGATGGCACGCGCACGTTGGAGCGCCTCCAGGCCGGCCTCGCCTATCGCGACGCCGACCACGACCGCGTGAACGCGCTCGCCCGCGTCGAGCATCGCGAGGAGCGCGACGACACCCAGGCCGGCATCGACCTCAAGCGCTCCACCGAGCTCGTCTCGATCCACGCCGACTACAAGCTGAACCGGCCGTTCACGGTCACCGGCCGCTACGCCGCGAAGTGGACCAACGAGCGCAGCAACGGCATCTCGAGCAAGTACCGCGCGCAGCTGGCGAGCGGGCGCCTCACCTGGGAATTCGCGCCGAAGTGGGATATCAGCCTCGCCGCGAGCGGGCTCTTCGGCGAGGGCGCGAAGGCGCGCCAGCATGGCCTCGGCATCGAGTTGGGTTACCTTGTCGCCACCAACCTCTGGGTTTCCGCGGGCTACAACGTGCTGGGTTTCAAGGACGACGACCTCGCCGGCGGCG
>JANMHV010000320.1:0-24269 GCA_031375445.1 Burkholderiales bacterium
CCCGGCGGAGGTCCGCGCCCGCGCCGTCGCATTGCTCACCAAGGTCGGACTGCAGGCGAAGCAGGATGCCTATCCGGGCGAGCTCTCGGGCGGCCAGCAGCAGCGCGTCGCCATCGCCCGTTCACTCGCGATGCGGCCGGAGGTCATGTTGTTCGACGAGGTGACGGCCGCCCTCGATCCGGAGACCGTCAAGGAGGTGCTGAACACCATCCAGGAGCTGGCGCGCGAGGGCATGACCTGCATTCTCGTGACCCACGAGATGCGTTTCGCGCGCGAGCTCGCCGACGAGGTGATCTTCACCGATGACGGCAAGATCGTCGAGACCGGCCCACCCGCCGAGTTGTTCGATCATCCGAAAGAGGAGCGGACGCGCGCGTTCTTGTCGCAGGTGCTTTGACCCGCGAAGCTCGCCGATAACGCGTGCCAGAAGCTCGCAGCGAAGCTGCGGTACACGGCGAGCTCGAAGATCGCGCCGTCCGGGCCGTCTTCCAGGCGCCAGAGCGTGATGCCCGTGTGGCCCGCGACAGTGCATGCGACGTGGCCCACCCCGAAAGCGCCCGGATGCAGGTCGATGAAGACGAGCTTCGCCAACGCTTCGCGACCCTCCGGCCCGGTGAGCCGTAGCACCGCATAACCGTCACTCTGGTCGGAGACTGCCGCCAGGTCGCCGACGTTCTTCCGAAGCGCGGACAGCAAGGGCGTCGTCCCCTGCTCATGCGTGGCGAGCCATGTGCCCGGTCCGGTACCCATGAGCGAAAGGGCGTTCGACGTGTCGCGCCGCGGCCCAGCCGGCGGATCGACCCCCAAACGCTCCTTCAGCCGAGCCGCTAGCGCAACGGCCCCACCCTTGCGTGCGATCACCGTCGCCAGCCCCAACTCGGCTCGTTCAGTGACGATCACCCCCCGACCTTCGCCGGCTGGGCGGAGCAGGTCATGGAAGCCTGAGCGCGCGACCAGTGTGGATTCGCTCATCAATCAGCTCTTGAGGCGCATGCCTTCTGGATCGAAGAAGCAGGGCGACACGACCTCGATCTCGGTGTCCTTGCCACGCAGCGGATCGTGCGCGCGGATCCGTTCACCAATGCGCTCGCGGCCGCCGGATAGAAGGCCAAGCCCGATCCAGTGCCCGAGCATCGGGGAGAAGGCGACCGATGTGACGTAGCCCTGATCGTTCTCCAACCGCGACTGCGCCCCGGGCGCGAGGAAGTGCGCGCCTGCGTTCAGGCGCACCGAGCGGTCGACGGGCTTGATTCCGACCAGCACGGCCCGAGCTGGATCCGCAAGTCCGGGCCGGCGTGCCAGTACCCGGCCGATGAAGTCCTTCTTCTGCGACATCATCTTGCCGAGTCCCAGGTCGTCCGCCGTGGTCGTTCCGTTCAGCTCGTTGCCGGCGACGTGGCCTTTCTCCACGCGCATGATGCCGAGCGCCTCCGTGCCATAGGGCGTGATCCCGAATTCCTGGCCGGCGGCGACAATGGCGCGCATGGCCGCATCGCCATGGCGGGCGGGGACCGCGATCTCGTAGGCGAGCTCGCCGGAAAACGAGATGCGAAAGAGCCGGCAGGGAAGACCGTGCCAGGTGAATTCCGCGCAGGCGAGGTAAGGGAACGCGGCGTTGCCGACATCGATCGCATCACCGAGCAGCCGTTCCAGCAACTCGCGCGATCGGGGCCCCGCGATCGAGTACTGCGACCACTGCTCGGTGACCGACACGAGCTGGACGTCCAGCTCCGGCCACAGCACCTGGCGTGCGTGCTCGAGGTGCTGCATGACCTTCCCGGCGCCTGTAGTCGTCGTCGACATGACGTAGTGGTCATCAGATAGGCGCGCGGTCGTGCCGTCATCCATGACGAATCCGTCCTCGCGCAGCATCAAGCCGTATCGCACCCTGCCCACCGGCAGCGTCGAGAACATGTTCGTGTACACGCGGTCGAGGAATATCGCCGCATCGGCGCCCTGGATATCGATCTTCCCGAGCGTCGAGACGTCGCACACTCCCACGGCCGAGCGCACGCTCTTCACCTCGCGCACCGCGCTCTCCAGCCAATCCTTCTCGCCAGGCCGCGGGTACCACTGTGCGCGGAGCCATTGGGCCGCCTCGACGAAGACGGCGCCTTGCTCCCTGGCCCAGGCATGGCTTGCCGTGAGCCGCGTGGGCCGGAAGTGCCTGCCGCGGTGAATCCCGGCGACGGCGCCCACGGCGACGGGCGAGTACGGCGGCCGGAACGTGGTCGTGCCCACCTCCGGGATGGAGCGCCCCGTGATCGCGGCCATGATCGCGTGGCCGGCGACGCTCGAGGTCTTTCCCTGGTCGGTCGCCATGCCGAGCGTCGTATAGCGCTTGAGGTGCTCAGCCGAGCGATAGCCCTCCCGGGCGGCGAGGGCCACGTCGGCGTCGGTCACGTCGTGCTGGAAGTCGACGAACGCCTTGCCCGTGGAGCCGGCAACGTGCCAGAAGGCGGTGACGCCCCTGGCTTCATCGTCGGCTCGCCAGATCGGATTCGCGGATTTCGCGTGACCGGTCGCCTCGGCCGCTTCCTGTCCGGCGGCGAGCCCCTCGCGCAATGCCTCCGCCAGTCCAAACGCGCCACGAGCCGCGCCCGCCACCGTCATCCCGCCGGGCAGGTCACCGGGGACGAATGCGGCGAGCGTGTCAGACCACTTCGGACGCCCTCCCACATGTGTAGTTAGGGCAACGGTGGGATTCCAGCCGCCCGAGACGGCGAGGGTGTCGATCGAGATCCGCGTCAATTGTCCATCGCGATCCCGCACCGTGATGCGCTCGACCGGTGAGCCGTGGGTGTCGATCACCTGCGAGCCCAGAAAGGTTCGCGTGCCCTGGCGCTTTGCGGCCTCGAGGATGGCAGGATCGACCGTGACGCGTGCGTCGATTATCGCCTCGACCGGGACGCTGTCGCTGGCAAGATCGAGTGCCGTACGCCAGCCGTCGTCGCAGGTGGTGAAGAGGGCGATCCGCCGCCCCGGCGTGACCGCGAAGCGGTTCACGTAGGTGCGAACCGCGGAAGCCATCATCACGCCCGGCCGATCGTTGCCCCCGAAGACGATCGGCCGCTCGATGGCGCCGGCCGCGAGAACCGCGCGGCGTGCCACGATCTTCCACATGCGCTGGCGTGGTTGACCGGGCGGTGGTACGGCCAGGTGGTCCGATACCCGTTCGAGCGCGCCGAACGTGCGTGCTCCCGACATGCCGGCGTCGTAGACGCCAAAGACGGTGGTCCGGCGCATGACGCGAACGTCCGGAAAGGATCGCAGCTCCGCCCCGACCTCGGCGGCCCATGCGCTGCCCGGAGAGCCGTCGATCTCGTGCCGCTCCGCATTCAGCCGCCCGCCCGGCACGAAATCCTCGTCGCAGAGGATCACGCGGGCCCCGGATCGCGCGGCCGCCAGCGCCGCGGCGAGCCCCGCAGGCCCCGCGCCGATCACCAACACGTCGCAGAACGCGTGCGCGACCTCGTAGGTGTCGGGGTCTTCCTCCATGCTCGCGCGACCCAGGCCCGCCGCGCGCCGAATGGCGGGCTCGTAGAGCCTCTCCCACCACGCGCGCGGCCACATGAAGGTCTTGTAGTAGAAGCCCGCGACCAGGAAAGGCGACAGGAGCGAGTTGACCGCCATCAGGTCGAAGGCGAGCGTGGGCCAGCGGTTCTGGCTCGTCGCCTCGAGCCCTTCGAAGAGCTCGATCGTGGTGGCGCGCGTATTCGCCTCTCGCCGTGCGCCGGTACGCAGCTCGACCAGCGCATTCGGCTCTTCGGAGCCGGCAGTCAGGAGGCCTCGGGGACGGTGATACTTGAATGAACGCCCGAAGAGTCGCACGCCCGAGGCGAGGAGGGCGGAGGCGAGGGTGTCGCCGGCGAAGCCCGAGAACGGCTTGCCGTCGAAGCGCAAAGCGATGGGGCGTTTACGGTCGATGAGGCCGCCGGCGAGTCGAATGCCGTCGTTCATGCCTTGGCCTCATTCGGGCCCGCGAACGCCACGGCCAGGATCTCGTGGGTGAGTGTGTTCCGCGTGACACGCAGCCACGTGCGGCAGCCGAATGCGTGATACCAGAGCTCATCGTGCGGCCCAGCCGGGTTGTCGCGCAGGTAAACCGCTTCGTAGAAGCGTTCCTCGGCATCGGGCAGCCCGGGGTCGGGGCGGAGGGCGCGCGCGTCTCCCAGGTACGCGAATTCGCCGACGTCGCGCTCACCGCAGAAAGGGCACCGGATTCGCATGGTCAGTGGAGATTGGGCTGCGCGCCCACGCCCTTCTCGTCGATGAGGTAGCCGCGCCGGAAGCGATCGAGGCGATAGGCGCTCGCCACCGGATGCATCGTGTCCTTGGCGAGGAGGTGCGCGAAGCACCACCCGGAGGCGGGCGTCGCCTTGAACCCGCCGTAGTTCCAGCCGCAGTTGAGGTAGAGGCCGGGAATGGGCGTGTGGTCGATGATCGGCGAGCCATCCATCGACATGTCCATCACGCCGCCCCACGAGCGCAGCAGGCGCACGCGCCCGATCGCCGGCATGAGCGCCATCGCGCTCGTGAACACGTCCTCCACCGCCGGCAGGTTGCCGCGCTGCGCGTACGAGTTGTACATGTCGAGGTCGCCGCCGAAGACGAGCCCACCCTTGTCCGACTGGCTGATGTAGAAGTGGCCCGCCCCGAAGGTCACCACGCCGTCGATGAAGGGCTTGATCGCTTCCGACACGAAGGCCTGCAGCACGTGGCTCTCGATCGGCAGGTGGAGTCCCGCGAAGCGCGCCACGCGCGAGGTGTTGCCGGCCACAGCCATGCCGACCTTCGGCGCTCGAATCGTGCCGCGTGTTGTCTCGACGCCGACGACGCGCGAACCCTCGCGAGCGAAGCCCGTTACCTCGCAGTTCTGGATGATGTCCACACCGAGGTCGCTCGCCGCGCGCGCGAATCCCCACACGACCGCGTCGTGGCGAGCCGTCCCGCCACGACGCTGCAGCAGGCCGCCGTGGATCGGAAAGCGCGCGTTGTCGAAATCCAGGAATGGATACATGCGCCGCACGTCGGAGGTATCCAGCAACTCGGCATCCACGCCGTGCATGCGCATCGCGTTGCCGCGCCGGGCGGCGGCATCGCGCTGCGAGTCGGAGTGGTACAGGTTGAGCACCCCGCGCTGGCTCACCATCGAGTTGTAGTTGACCTCCTGCTCGAGCCCCTCCCAGAGTTTCATCGACCATTCATAGAACGGCTCGTTGCCCGGGAGCATGTAGTTGGAGCGGATGATCGTGGTGTTGCGGCCCGCGTTGCCCGAGCCGATCCAGCTGCGTTCGAGGAGGGCGACGTTTCGGATGCCGTGGTTCTTCGCGAGGTAGTAGGCGGTCGCCAAGCCGTGGCCGCCGCCGCCGATCACGATCACGTCATAGGAAGGCTTCGGCGCTGCATCGCGCCATGCCGGTTGCCAATCGCGATGGCCCGAGAAGGCCTGGCGCACGAGGTTCAGAAGCGAATAGCGCATCGGGTCATCTTAGGAAGTCGCTCCCGGGAGCGATTGCCGATTTGCGTCATAGACGATACAGTTTGCGGCATGACGCTTCACGCCGCCCACAGCCCGATCCGCTCGGTCGGCTTCCTCCTGATCCCCGATTTCGCGCTGATCTCCTATGCCTCGGTGGTCGAACCCCTGCGCGCCGCCAACCAGCTCGCGGGCACGCCCTTATATGACTGGTGGCATGCGGCCCCGGGCAACGTTCCCGCGGTCGCTTCGAGCGGGCTCGCGGTGTCGCCCAACTTTCCGGTCGGCGGCGAGGCGGGGGATCTCGACCTCCTCCTGGTCTGCGCGGGCGGAAATCCCACGACCTTCAAAGATCGGGCCACCTTCGCGTGGCTGCGAAAGCTCGCGCGCCAGGGCGTTACCATCGGCGGCGTCGCGGGCGGACCGTTCGTGATGGCGCGTGCCGGGCTTCTCGAGGGTCGCCGTTGCACCGTGCACTGGGATTACATGCCTGCCTTCCAGGAGTCGTTCCCGGACGTCGAGCTCACGCGCTCGCTCTTCGTGATCGATGGCGATCGCATCACCTGCTCCGGCGGCGTGGCGGGGCTCGACATGATGATGGCGCTCCTCACGCGCGACCACGGTCACGGGCTGGCGGCGGCGGTGAGCGACTGGTTCCTGCACACCCATGTGCGAGAGGGTGAAGGGCCGCAGCGCATGGATTTGCGGTTCCGCATGGGGGTGGGGGATGAGAAGCTGCTTGGCGCACTGAAGGCGATGGAAGCGAACATCGAGACGCCCCTGTCGCGTGCCGCGGTGGCCGATCTCGCGGGGATCTCGTTGAGGCAACTCGAACGAGTCTTTCGCAGCCAACTCGGGCGCGGCATCCACGAGCACTATCTCGCGCTCAGGCTCGGGCGCTCGCGGCAGCTGCTGCGCGAAACCTCGCTATCGACCGTGGAGATCGGGCTGGTCTGCGGATTCGGGTCGGCGAGCCAGTTCGCGCGGGCGTTCCGGAGAGTCCATGGGTTATCGCCGCGCGCGGCAGTCGCGCGCGACCGTCGCGGCCGCTAGCCGAGCGCAATCCCGTCTGCGTCGGAAGGGGCGGCCCACCGGCGAGGTCACAGCCCCAGGCGCCCCAGGGCCTGCAACAGCTTCGCTTTCAGCGCCGCATCGGCCATCGGCCCCGTCTCGAGCCAACGCCCCGCCGAGAATCCCGGCTGCAGCGAGTGGATTTCCTCCATCTCCCACGCCGCGGCTCCCGAATCGCCAGCCGCCACGTGGAGAGCCGCGAGGTAGACGTGGGATTCGAGGTTTACCGGATTGCGGGACAGCGCCTCGCCGAGGTTGATTCGCGCCTGCTCCAGGTCCCCCAGGAAGAAATACGCGCGCCCGAGCAGCAGGAAGTACAGGTAGCTGGGCTGGGGTGCCAGCCGCATCGCGGTCCGCAGCAGCGGCACCGTGCGCGCGGGCTGACCGAGGTAGGTGTGGATGCCGCCCATCAGCGCGTAGCCATCGGCGAAGGAAGGGTTGAGCCTCACGGCGTCCTCGAGGTATCGCAGCGCCTCGGCATGCTGCTTGCGCTCGACGTGCGCGAACGCCAGCACCCACGCGGTCTCCGCGATGCCGGGATCCATCTGGTAGGCGGTGCGGGCGAGCTCGAAGGCGCGCTCAAGGGCCGCGGCCCCATCCGTTCCCCACTGGTTTCGGTAGTCGGCAGCGTGGGTGAGCGCCAGGCCCGCATACGCCCGCGCGAAGGCGGGGTCGCGAGCGATGGCGCGCCGGAACATTTCGCGGGCAACTTCGTTCTCGGAGCGGCTGCGCACCACCAGGGCGGACTGCGCGCGCTGGAAATCCTGGTAGGCCTCGAGGTTGCGCGTATGGCGATGCGCCACGCGCCGCTGCTCCGCCTCGCTCACCTTCGCGGGCAGCAGTTGCAGGATGCGCGGACCCACCTCGTCCTGGATCGCGAAGAAATCGGCGATGGGGCGATCGAAGCGCTCGGTCCATAGCTGACGGCCGCTCGCGGCGTCGCCCAGGCTCACCTGCACCCGCAGGCGCTGGTCGAATCGCTGCACGGTGCCGGAGACGACGTACCCCGAGGAGTCCTGGGAGAGTGCGTTGCCCTGCTGGGAGGCCGCAATCACCGCCAGGCCCGAAACCCGGGAGAGGTCGGTCACGAGGTCCGCGGAGATGCCCTGGGCGAGCAGCGCCACCTGGCGATCGTCGCCCAGCGCCTCGAAGGCGCGAACGTGCACCAGGGGCACGGCGCCCACCGCCGCAGCCCCGGGCGTTTGCGCGACACCTCCCTCCGCCGCGGCCATCCACCATGCCGTCGCCGCGAAGGCGATCACCGCGGCGAGCGCGGCGAGCAGGATCCATGACCCGCGTGCCACGAGCCCGGGCCTCGGCTCGGTCGGTCCCGTGCCTGGCGAACTCCCCTTGCCGGGGTCCCCGCCGATGCGGGCACGAGAGCGCGACCCGGACAGCGCCGCGGCTTCCACCTCGACCACGGGCGCCACCAGCCGGTAGCCGCGCTTGGCGATGGTCTCGATGTACTCGGGATTGCGGGGGTCGTCGCCGAGTGCCTTGCGCAGCTTGATGACCACTTGCGTGAGCGAGTCGTCGCCCACCACCACCCCGGTCCACACGCTGGCCAGCAGCGCCTCTCGGCTGACCACTTGTCCCGGGCATCGCGCGAGGCAGGCCAGCACCGCCATGGCCTTGGCCTCCAGCTTCACGGTTTTGCCCTCAGCGGAAATGCGATCGAGCGCCGTCTCCACGCGCCAGCGTCCCACCTGCAGCACCGCGGCGACCGGCGCCGCGGGGGGCGTGGAGGCCGGGTCGATCGTCGAATCCCGGTGAGTGCTCATGCCAAACGGTTGAATCGCGGTGGTTTTCGCATCCTTCGGCAAAGCTTAGCCGTTTCTTCGGGATTTTCCCGGCCAGCGCGGCTGCAATGGCGCCTCACGTCGCTCGGCATTGCGACACCCGTCCGACCCGCGCAAGGAGCTCCTCCATGAATCGCCTCATCCGCAGCACCCTCGTCGCCGCCGCCATCCTCGGCGCGTCCCTGCCATCAGGCGCCCAGGAGGCGAAATTCGTGGTGAAGCCGCTGGTGGAGAAAAAGGTCGACCAGTTGCCCGCCGGACCGCTCTTCTGGCGGCTGGAGAACTTCCCGACCCTGGAGAAGGCCCAGGCCGCCGTCGGCACCCATTCCCTCGCGGCGGAGGCGGGGGGCAAGGCGTGGCTCTTCACGCTGGGCGCTTCGGGGGGCGCCACCGAGGGCGCCAGCAAGGTGGCGGAGGTGGGGCCCCTGCCCCCGGTGGTGGCAAAAACTTACCTGCTTCGCATCAACGAGGGGAGCGGCGCGCCCGGCACCAGGACGCCGCCCCACTCCCACCCCGGTTCCGAGGCGTTTTACGTCCTCAAGGGCGAGACCAGCAGCCATACGCCCCACGGCGTGAAGCGGGTGCCCGCGGGCAAAACCGAGACCGGGCACGGCGCGGACACCCCGATGCAGGTCTCCAGCAGCGGCACCACCGACCTGCATTCGCTGGTGATGTTCGTGGTGGATGCCGACAAGCCGTTCTCGACGCCGGCGAAATTTCCCTGAGGAAAGGGGCACCCTTACGGCGAATCGGGGTCAGAGACGCTAGGCGCGGGCTTGAACCCGCGCCACGCCCGCCCGCGGCTGCGGGTTTTGCCCTGCCTGGAGGCCCCGATGAGTTTCTGGAAAAAGAAGGACGAGAAATCCCCCGACTTCTCGAATGTATCGAGCGGTTCGAGCTCCACGGCGCCACCCGCCAAGCCCGACACCCCCGACTTCTCGAACGTGACGAGCGGGTCGAGCTCCACCACGCAGAAGGTCTACGTGGTGGTGTCCGGCGACAGCCTGTCGAAAATCGCCCAGCGCGAGTACGGCGATGCCAACGCATGGAACCAGATCTACGAAGCCAATCGCGACCTGCTGAAGGATCCGGACAAGATCTTCCCCGGCCAGAAGCTCAAGATCCCGCCCAAGTCCTAAGGAGACCGCAATGAAAACCATCCACCTGCTCGCCGCGTCCGCCGTGGCCCTCACCCTCGTCGCCTGCGGCAAGAAGGAAGTGCCCGCCACCACCGCCCCGCCGCCGCCCGCACCCACCACCCGGTCGGCGCCGCCCGCCAGCACCGCCGCGGTGTCGGTGGGCAACGTCGCGGTGGGCAACGCCATCGGCGGGGACAAGAAGGTCACGGGCTCCGGCGCCATCGCCGCCAAGGACACGATCTACGTCTCGGTCGACACCAACGGCACGGGCGAAGCGACGCTGCGCTCGAAGTGGACCTACGTGCAGGGCGGCGCCAACACCCTCGTGAAGGAAGACACGCAGAAGGTCACCACCACCGGCCCCGCGACGCACGAGTTCCACATCGCCAAGCCCGACGGCTGGCCGAAGGGCGAGTACCAGGTCGAGATCTTCGTGAACGACGCGCCCGCCGGCAGCAAGCGCTTCAACGTAAGCTGAAGGGGCGTGGCGGCGTTTGCCGCTCGCCGTGTTGATCCCAGCGGCCCGCGCAGCGGGCCGCTGTCATTCGAGGACCGACCCATGGGAATTCCGAAGATTCGAACCGCGATCTCGATCGCCATCGCCGGCGCGCTGGCCGCGACGCTCGCCGCCTGCGGCAAGGACGATCCCCCCAAGCCCGCGCCCGTGGTCCCGGCGAAGAAGGCCGCGGCGCCCGCCGTCACCGCCATGGAGCCGACCCCGGTTCCGACCCGGCGCAACCTGCCCGACCCGCCGCCGCTGCCCCCCGTGGCGGTCGACAACATCCTGGTGGGCAAGAAGCTGGGGGCCGATGGCCGCATCGATGCCGCCGCGGGGCCGATCACCCCGAAGGACACGATCTACGTCGCCGTCGAGACCAGCGGCGCGGGCACGGTGCTGCTGAAGGCGCGCTGGAGCGCGCTCGCCGACGGCAAGGCCAACCTGGTGAAGGAGGACGTGCAGACCATCGTCGCCACCGGACCCGGGATCCACGAGTTCCACGTCGCCAACCCCGGCGGCGGGTGGAAGCCGGGCGACTACCAGGTGGAGATCTCGGTCAACGACCGGCCGGCGGCGACGCGGCGCTTCGGCGTGAATTGAGGCGCCTGGCCTAGCGGGCCGCGGCGTCCGGCTCGTGCTCGCGCAGCGTGGCGGGCCTGGCCGCGGGAGCCGCCCTCACGACCATCACCGGGATGGCGAGCGCGGCAATGCACTTGGTGACCACCGATCCCAGCGCCAGTCCCGCCAGCGCGCCGTGGCCGCGGGTTCCCATCACGACCAGGTCGATCGAGTGCTCCGCCACATAGGCGGCAATGCGCTCCGGGGCATCGCCTACCCTCCACGACGACCGGTGCGGAACTCCCGCCGCCAGCAGCACCTGCTCGGCCACGGCAAGCGCGGCCTCGCTTTCTTCACGGTGGAAGTTTTCGACGCTGTCCCTGGCGATGGCGGCACCCGCCCCCGGATAAGGCAGCGGGGCATGCACGTGGAGGATGTGGATTTCGGGCTCGTGCGCGAACCAGTGCAAGTGGCTGGCGAGGTGGCGCGCGGCCACGCGCGTGAACGGCGATCCATCGGCTGCGAGGAGGATTCTCATGGCGGGTCCTGACGAGTGCGGGAATGGGAAGGGTATGCCGGGGGTGCCGCGAGGTCTGTTCTTCACCGAACACAGGCGCGCGCGGCGCAACGGCGAGGGCCGAATCTCCCTGGCCGCCGCCCGGGTTCGGTAGCGCACATACATCCGGTACGCGGGGGGGCAAAGTGGGATGTGTCCATCCTCGTGATCAATGTCGGCAGTTCCAGCGTGAAGGTGGGCTTGTTCGGTGCCGCGGACGCGGAGGAATTCGTCGACGAGCTGCCGACCGGAATTTTCGCGGACGACGCCGGCGGCGCCCTGGCGAAACTCCTCGCGGCGGCCGGGGCGGGTCCGATCCAGGGCGTCGGCCATCGCGTGGTCCACGGAGGCGCGCGCTTCCGGACCGCCTGCCGCATCGACGACTCCGTGGTGGGCGAGATCGAGTCCCTGTCCCCGTTGGCGCCGCTGCACAACCCCGCCGCCGTCGCCGGGATCCGCTGGGCACGGCAGCGCTGGGCCCACGTGCCGCAGGTGGCGGTCTTCGATACCGCGTTCCATTCCGGCATGCCCCCCGAGGCGACCACTTACGCCGTGCCCGCGGCATGGCGCGAAGCGGGCGTGAGGCGTTACGGATTCCACGGCATCTCGCACCAATACGTGATGGAGCGGGTCGCGCGCTCCCTCGCCACCGAGGCCAGCGCATTGAGGATCGTGAGCTGCCATCTCGGCAACGGCGCGAGCATCTGTGCCATCCAGGGCGGCGCATCGATCGACACCTCGATGGGCATGACCCCGCTCGAGGGGCTGGTCATGGGATCGCGGCCCGGCGACCTCGACCCCGCCATCGCGCCGCACGTCCACCGCGCGCTGGGCCTGGGCTTCGAGGCGATCGAGGAAGTCCTGTACCGGCAATGCGGCCTCGCCGCACTCTCCCGGCACGGCGAAGACATGCGCAAGGTCGAGGCGGCGGCGGCGAGCGGTGACGCCGACGCGAGCCGGGCGCTGGCGCTCTATGCCTATCGCGCCCGCAAGTACATCGGCGCCTATGCCGCCGCGATGGGCGGGATCGACGTCCTCGCCTTCACCGGGGGCGTCGGCGAGAACTCGGCGCCGATGCGGGAGCGCATCTGCGATCGATTCGGCTACCTCGGCCTCGCCCTCGACCGGGGCGCCAACGCGGACCTCCGGTTGCGGGCATTCGAGAGCGGGCAGGTGCAGCACCGCGATTCCCGGGTGCGCGTCATGGTGTTGCGCGCCCGGGAGCAATGGATGATCGCGCGCGAGGTGCGCGCGGTCCTCGCAACGAAAGAGGAAGCCCCATGGACGACCTGACACCCCACCTGCTCTCGAGCCCCCTGGGCCGCGACGAGCTGCACGCCCTGCATGCCGGCTGGCGCGCCGCGAATTACCTCTCGGTGGGGCAGATCTACCTGCTCGACAATCCGTTGCTGCGCGAGCCGCTCACCAGCGCCCACGTGAAGCCGCGGCTACTCGGCCACTGGGGCACGGCGCCGGGGTTGAACCTCCTCTACGTCCACTTGAATCGCATCATCAAGGCCCACGACCTCACCATCCTCTTCGTGACCGGACCCGGCCATGGGGGCCCGGCGCTCGTGGCGAGCACGTGGCTGGAGGGCAGCTACAGCGAGCTCTATCCGGACGTGGGGCGCGACGCCGCGGGAATGAAGGCGCTCTTCCGCCAGTTCTCCTTTCCGGGCGGGATCCCCAGCCATGCCGCGCCGGAAACCCCCGGCTCGATCCACGAGGGCGGCGAGCTCGGTTATGCGCTGTCGCACGCCTACGGCGCCGCGTTCGACAACCCGGACCTGATCGTGGCCTGCGTCATCGGGGACGGCGAGGCCGAGACCGGGCCGCTCGCGGCTTCCTGGCACTCCAACAAGTTCCTCGATCCCGCCATCGACGGCGCGGTGCTGCCGATCCTGCACCTGAACGGCTACAAGATCGCCAATCCCACGGTGCTGGCCCGCATTCCTCGCGCCGAGCTGGCAAGCCTCCTGGTGGGGTACGGCCACGAGCCGTTCTTCGTGGAAGGCGACGACCCGGAGCGCGTCCACCAGCAGTTGGCCGCGACCCTCGACCTTTGCGTCGCGCGCATCCACGCGATCCAGCAAGCGGCGCGCGCGGGCGGCGCCATGGAGCGGGCACGCTGGCCGATGATCGTGCTGAAGACGCCGAAGGGCTGGACCGGCCCGAAGGAGGTCGACGGGTTGAAGTCCGAGGGCAGCTGGCGGTCGCACCAGGTGCCTTTTGGCGACTTGGCGAACCCGGCGCACCTGCGATTGCTCGAGGAGTGGATGCGTAGCTACCGGCCCGAGGAGCTGTTCAACGAGGACGGCACCGTGTGCGCCGAGATCGCCGCCCTCGCCCCCGAAGGAGACCGGCGCATGGGCGCCAATCCCCACGCCAACGGCGGCGCGCTGTTGAAGGCCCTGCGGCTACCCGACCCGCGCGAGTTCGCGGTGGCGCTCGCGGCTCCCGGCACCGCGAGTGCCGAGGCGGCGCGTGTTGCGGGCGACTACCTGCGCGAAGTGATGCGGCTCAATCTCGCCGGGCGCAACTTCCGCGTGGTGGGCCCCGACGAGACCGCGTCGAACCGCTTGGGAGCCCTCTTCGAAGTGACCGAGCGCGCCTGGGTCGCCGAGCGCTTGCCCGAAGACGACCACCTCGCCCCCGGAGGCCGGGTGATGGAGATCCTGTCGGAGCACACCTGCCAGGGTTGGCTGGAGGGTTACCTGCTCACCGGCCGCCACGGATTGTTCTCGTGCTACGAGGCGTTCATCCACATCGTGGACTCGATGTTCAACCAGCATGCGAAGTGGCTCAAGGTGTCGAGCGAAGTGGCGTGGCGCCGTCCGATCGCGTCCCTCAACTACTTCCTCACCTCCCACGTGTGGCGCCAGGACCACAACGGCTTCTCCCACCAGGACCCGGGGTTCATCGACCACGTGGTGAACAAGAAGGCCGGCGTGATCCGCGTCTACCTGCCGCCCGATGCCAACACGCTCCTCGCCGTGACCGACCAGTGCCTGCGCTCGCGCCACCTGGTGAACGTGGTCATCGCGGGCAAGAACGAGCAACCCCAGTGGCTCTCGATGGATGCGGCGATCGCCCACTGCAGGGCCGGAATCGGCGCCTGGGATTGGGCCGGCAACGACGCGGGCGCCGACCCCGACGTGGTGCTGGCTTGCTGCGGCGACGTGCCCACCCTCGAGGTCCTGGCGGCGGTGGGCATCCTGCGCGAGCTCGCCCCGGAGCTGCGGGTGCGGGTGGTCAACGTGGTGGACTTGATGACGCTGCAGCCGCGCGAGGAGCATCCCCACGGGCTGTCCGATCGCGACTTCGACGCGCTCTTCACCGCCGACAAGCCGATCGTCTTCGCCTTCCACGGCTATCCGACGCTGATCCACCGCCTCACCTACCGCCGCCGCAACCACGGGAACCTGCACGTGCGGGGCTACAAGGAGGAGGGCACCACCACCACGCCGTTCGACATGGTGGTGCTGAACGACCTCGACCGCTTCAGGCTGGTGATGGACGTGGCCCATCGCGTGCCTTCGTTGTCCGCGGTGGCCGGCACGCTCACGGCCAGGATGCAGGACAAGCGCCTCGAGCACCGGCGCTACATCCTCGCCCACGGGGAGGACCTGCCGGAGATTCGCGACTGGACGTGGAGCGCCCGGGCTTAGGCCGAGACCGTGACGGGAATCTCGATTTCGAACGTGGTCCCGGCGCCGACCCCGCTTCGCACGCGCACCGTCCCGCCATGGCGCTCGACTATGCCGCGGACGATATAGAGCCCGAGGCCGGTGCCGGTGCGGCCCTCGGAGCCCTGCCAGAACGGCTCGAAGATCTTCCCCACGTCCCCATCGGCGATGCCGCAGCCGGTGTCGGTGACTTCCAACCGCGCGCGATCGCCGATCCTTTCCGCCGCGAGCCTCACCGTTCCGCCCCGCGGCGTGAACCGCAGGGAATTGGAAACCAGGTTCGACAGCGCCTGCAGCAGGCGGCGGCGGTCCGCGTCGATCGCGGGTCCGGGCAAGGCGCTCACGGCGAAAGTCACCCCGGCCGCATCGGCGCGGTGCGAGAAGTCGCCGGCGACTTCCGCGAGGAGCGAGGGCAGGTCCACGGTGCCGGTCTCGAGGCCCATGCTCTTGCCATCGATTCGCGCGACGTCGAGCAGGTCCTCCAGCAGCCGCGTCATGCGCGCTCCCTGCCGGCGGATCACCTTGGCGGTGCGCGCGACGAGCTCGGGATCGTCGCCTCGGGACTCGATCGAGCCGAGCGCCATGAGGATGGTGTTCAACGGGTCGCGCAAGTCGTGGGACACGGCATTGAGCACGTCCTGGCGCACGGTGACCCTTCGCTCCGCCTCCTTCTGCCCCGCAAGCGCCTCGTCGGTCCTGCGCATTTGCGACCCGAGGAGCGAGTGCAGCGCGATCTCGTGCGCGGCCGAGCTCGCGAGCTCCGACATGATCTCGATATCCCCCGCGGACCAGTCGCGGGGCTCGAAATCGATGGCGCAGAAGGAGCCGACGACCTTTCCCGTGGCGGAGTGCAGCGGCACGCCGAGATATGCCGCCACGCCCTGGGTTTTCACCGTGGAAACTTCCCTATAGACCGGGTGGCCGCGGGTATCGTCGATCACGAGCGGGCCGTCGTTCACGAGCGCGTAGTGGCAGAAGGTCGTGCCGCGCAGCTCCCGCTCCGAGGCCAGGGGCTCGCCGAGGCCGGAATTGCTCACGTAGAAGTCGCGATCCGAATCGACCAGCGTGATGAACGTCGCCGGCGCACCGACGAGCGTGGAGGCGAGGCGGGTGAGGCGGTCGAAGGCAGCGGTGGAGGGAGCATCCAGCAGGCCGGTATCGTTTACCGCCTTCAGGCGCGCGAGGTCACTGCGCGCCCGCTCGATCGGTTCGGTGGAGTCTTCAAGCATCCGGTTTCGAGTGCCGTCACAGCATCTCGTTCCACCGGTAGCAGAAGTGTTCCATCACCCGGCGCTTCAAGCCGCGCTTGGGCCATTCCTTCGAATCGATCCCCTTGTACGTCGCGTAGTCGTGCCACGACGCCTCCCTCTGCTTCGCAAACGCCTCGGCCACGATGCCACAGGGGGGGGTCACGCGGGCCACGTCTCCATTCCTGTCGTAGAATCCCCGGAAACCGGGCGCGCGCCCGGCGTCGAAAAAAAGGGAGAGCGGCATGGCGCACATCGCGGGGGGCGTTCGCGCCTTCATGGTTTCCATCGTCCTCGGGTTCTCGATCGCGCCCGCCCATGCGGCGCCCGACCTCGTGCTGCCGGCCAAGGCTTTCAACCACGCGGTCCCGAAGTCGATCATCAAGGTGGAGCGTGGCGTCACGCGGGCGCGCGTCGTCAAGGCCGACTTCACGGCCCTCGAGGCGGCGCGGGATTCATTGCGCGGGGGCGGTCCGCCGCAAGTGATGCGCCTCGAGCTCTTCGACGGCCACGAAGCGACCCTCCTCATCACCGGCTCCGAGACGCTGCCCGACGGCACCACCACGTTCCGGGGCCATGTCGCGGGACGCGCGTTCAGCAGTGTGACGATGGCGCAGCGCGGCGACATCCTTGCCGTCAACGTCGTCGCCCCCGGCTTCGTGTTCCAGGTTCGGTACGTGGGCGACGGGCTGCACGAGGTGCGCGAGATCGACCAGTCGCAGTTCGACGACCACGGAGCGTACAAGCCCATTCCCGTCGATGCGCCGCCCATGGACGCCGCCGTGGCGAACGATGCTGCCGACACCATCGATGTGATGGTCGCCTACACGCCCGCCGCGAAGGCCGGGGCGGGCAGCGCCGCGGCGATGGCCACGCTGATCGCGCTCGCCATCACCGAGACCAACGACGCCTACGCGGCGGCGGGCGTGACCCAGCGCCTGCGGCTGGTGCATGCGATGGAGGTCGTGGGGTACACGGACGCGGGGGACATGAGCGTAGACCTCGCCCGCTTGCGCAGCACCAACGACGGCTTTATGGACGAGGTGCACGCCGCGCGCGACGCCTACGGCGCGGACTTCGTGAGTCTCTGGGTCGAGAACGGCGGCGGCGGCTGCGGCATCGGCTACCTCATGTCGACCGTGAGCTCGGGCTTCGCCACCAGCGCGTTCAACGTGACGGCGCGCAGTTGCGCCACCGGCAACTACTCGTTCGGCCACGAGCTCGGCCACAACATGGGCCTGCGCCACGACCTCTACGTCGACACCGGCACGACCCCCTACACCTACGCCCATGGTTATATCGACACCGTGAACCGGTTCCGCACCGTGATGGCGTACAACGACGGTTGCGCGGCGGCCGGTGTGACTTGCACGCGCATCAAGGGGTTCTCGAACCTCACGCTGCTGTATTCGAGCTTCCCGATGGGCAACGCGACCGCGGACAACGCGACGGTGCTCAATGCCACCGCGACCACCACGGCCAACTTCCGCCAGGCCGTGTCGAGCAGCGTGGGCTTCGTGGCGGACGTCGAGCGGACCGTCGACGAGGGCGTGGGCACGGTGGTGTTGTCGGTGATTCGCGTGGGCTCGTCAACCACCACGGCGAGCGTCAACTGGGCCACCGTCGCCGGCACCGCGACTGCGGGCGCCGACTTCGTCGCGGCGAGCGGCAACCTCAACTGGGGCGTGGGAGACCTGGCGCCGAAGACCATCACCATCACCGTGCTGCAGGACGCGCTGGTCGAAACCCTGGAGCAGTTCACCGTGGTGCTGTCCTCGCCGGTGAATACCACCCTCGCGAGCGCGGGAACCATCGCGACGGTCCGCATCCGCGACGACGAGCCCGGCATCTTCCCTGCGGGCTGCGCGATTCCGGCGGGCTGGACGCAGGTCGCCGGCACGAGTGCAAGCTGGGTGGCGAGCAATACCGAGGCGAGCGAAGGCACGTGCAGCCTCAAAGCTGCCACGATCACGAACAGCCAGTCGGCCGGCATCCAGTACGCCGCCACCGTCGCCGCCGGGACGATCTCCTTCAAGTACAAGGTCTCGAGCGAGGGCGATTACGATTGCCTGCGCTTCGCGATCGACGGCGTGTTCCAGGCCATCGGCGGCATTTGCCCGTCGAGCTCTCCGGGGGCCTCGGGCGAAGTGGACTGGACCCCCGTCTCCATCGCGGTGCCCGCGGGCGCGCGGACCTTCAAGTGGGTGTACTCGAAGGATTCGAGCCTTGCGGCCGGCGACGACACTGCGTGGATCGACGACGTGCAGTACCTTGCCGGCACCACCACCGGAATCGCTGCATCGCTTTCGACGACCACCCAGGGCCAGGCAGTCGTGTTCACCGCCACGGTCTCCGGGGGCATGCCTACCGGCACCGTCGCGTTCAAGGTGGACGGCGCGAGCATCCCGGGCTGCGTCGCGGTGACGCTGGTCGCCGGAAGCGCGGCATGCACGACCGCGGGCCTTGCCGTAGGCGCCCATTCGATAACCGCTGCCTACTCCGGCGATGGCGGGCATGCGGCGAGCGCTTCCACCGGAATCGCGCATACGGTGAACGCCGCGCCGGTCCTCGCGGTGACCACGACCAGCCTCTCGGCAGCGGTTGCATCGAGCGCCTCGGGCCAATCGGTCACCTTCAGCGCGAAGGTGCTCGCGGCGTCCGGAACGCCCACGGGCACGATCGTCTTCAGGGACGGCGCCTCCCCGATCGCGGGCTGCGGTCCCCTCGCGGTGGTCGCGGGTGGAGCCAGCTGCGCGGTGGCGAGCCTCTCCGTCGGGGCGCATTCGATCACCGCCGACTATTCCGGCGACGGGGCCTTCGTCGCGAGCACATCCCCCGTGCGCGTCCACGTGGTCGTCGCGACCGGCCCCGTGACCGCCGCACAGCTCCTGTGGCGCAACTACGGCAACGGCGACGTCTATCGCATGAACGTGAATGCGCTGGCGGTGCTGGGGGGTGCGGTGGTGTACAAGGAATCGCTGCTGCCGTGGAAGGTGGTCGGTACCGGCGACATGGACGGTGACGGCGTGGCCGATCTCCTGTACCGGCACGACACCAATGGCGAGGTGTACGTGATCACCCTCACCACGGCGGGCACGGTTTCGGGCAAGGCGAAGATCCACACCGAGCCGAACGCGCAGTGGCGCATCGTCCACACCCCCGACCTCGACGGCGACGGCCGCGATGACCTCTTGTGGTGGAACGCCTCCACGGGGCAGGTGTACGCGATGCTGCTGCAGGGCACCACTGTCAAGGCGCAGGGGTTCGTCTACACCGAGTCGAATACCGCGTGGCGCATCGTCGCGGTGGGCGACTTCGCCGGCAGCGGGCGCAAGAACCAGCTGCTGTGGCGCAACGTCACGACCGGGCAGGTGTACCTTCAGACGGTTGCGCACTCCGGCAACGGCGCATTCACCCAATCGGGCCAGATGATCTACCAGGAGGCCAACACCGCGTGGAAGATCCTGGGCGCACCCGACCTGGACGGCAATGGCCGCTCCGACATCCTGTGGCGCAACTCGACCACCGGGCAGGTCTACGCGATGCTGATGAACGGCGCGGCGATCGCCTCCCAGGGCATGCTGTATACCGAGCCCAATACCACATGGAAGATCGTCGGGTGGACCGACCTCAACGGGGACGGCCGCGCCGACCTGCTGTGGCGCAACGACACCACGGGCCAGGTGTACGTGGTGCTGTTGAACGGGCTCGCCATCGGCAGCCAGGGCATGCTCTATACCGAGCCCAATGCCGACTGGAAGATCCTCGGCCCGTGGCAGTACGCGCAGCCCTTCGGCGGGCCGTAACGCCGCCGCAGCCGGCGCGAGGAAAGGGGCCCTCCGTCCGGGGCCCCTTTTCGTTCCCGCCCCGGAGCATCTCGTGCCTAGGGCTGGGGAGCGAAACGCGAAATGGCCGCCGGCCTTGCCGGCCTCCCGACGGGCGGTCGGATCGAGCGGCCACGCGGTGCGGCGTCTTGCGTCCGTAACCTGCACGCTGGGACGGCTGCCGGACGACCCCCTACAATCGCGGTAACAAGTGGGCGGCCAGCCGCCCAAAACACGGCCGCCAACGGCTGAAGGGAGTGTGACGTGTCGAAGATCCTCATGGGGAAGGCGCGGGCCTTCCTGTCTGTCCTTGCAGTCCTCGCCATCGGCACGGCCGCGCATGCGGCTCCCGCCCTCACGCATCCGGCGGCCGCCTTCGACCAGGCGGTTCCCAAGTCCATCGTCAAGGCCGAGCGCGGCGTGATACGCGCCAAGACAGTGCGGGTCGACCGTGCCGCCCTCGAGGCCGCGCGCGACTCGTTGGTCCGCGGCGGCGCGGCGCAGATGCTCGACGTAGAGCTCTTCGACGGCGAGGTCGCCACCCTCGCCCTCACGGGCACCGATTCCCTCTACGATGGCAAGAAGACCTATCGCGGGCACGTCGTCGGCCGTGTGTTCAGCAGCGTCTCGATGGTCCAGAGCGGCGACATCGTCGCCGCGAACCTCGTGGCCCCCGGCTTCGTGTACCAGATCCGCGCCTCGGGTAGCGGCCTGCACGAGGTCCGCGAGATCGACCAGTCGCGCTTCGTCGACCACGGAGCGCTCGAGCCGATCCCCGTCAACTTGCCGGCCGTCGCGAAGGATGCGGTGGTCGCGAGCGACAGCGCCAGCCAGATCGACGTGATGGTCGCGTATACCGCGGCCGCGCGCGTCGCCGCCGGCGGCACGACCGAGATGGAGACGCTGATCGCCCTCGGCATCGCCGAGACGAACGACGCCTATGCCGCCTCCGGCGTCACCCAGCGCCTGCGCATGGTGCACTCGGTCGAGCTCACGTACGTCGACAGCGGCAACATGTCCACCGACCTCACGCGCCTGCAGGCCACCGCCGACGGGTTCATGGACGAGGTGCACGCGCTGCGCGACACGTACGGCGCGGACTTCGTGAGCCTCTGGGTGGAAAACGGCGGCGGCAGCTGCGGCATCGGCTACCTGATGCAGACGGTGACCACCGCCTTCGCCCCCAACGCGTTCAGCGTGGTGGCGCGCGACTGCGCCACGGGCTACTACTCCTTCGGGCACGAGCTCGGCCACAACATGGGCCTCGCCCACGACGCGTACGTGGGCGGCAGCGCCGGGGCGTATGCCTATGCGCGTGGCTACGTCGACCTCACCAACCGCTTCCGCACGGTGATGGCGTACGACAACCAGTGCGTCGACACCGGCCCGAGCTGCACGCGCATCAAGGGCTTCGCCAACCAGGCGCTGCCGTACCTCGGCTTCGCGATGGGCAACGCGTCCGCGGACACCGCGACGGCGCTGAACACCACGGCGCCCACCACGGCGAACTTCCGCCAGGCGGTGGTGGACGTCGGGATCACGGTTCTCACCGCGTCGGCCGCCACGTCCAATCCGGGCACGTCGGTCACCTTCACGGCGACGATCGCGCCCTCGGACGCCACCGGCACGGTGGCCTTCTTCGACAACGGCAGCGCCATCGTCGGATGCGGCCTCACGACGGTGACCGCCGGTGTGGCCACCTGTGCAACCAGCGCGCTGCCCTCCGGGCCGCGCTCGATCACCGCGGTCTACTCCGGCGACGTCACGTACGCCGGCAGCACCTCCAACACGCTCGTCCACACCGTGAACGCGGTCGCCTCGACCACCACCCTCACGGCGGCGGGCTCGACCAGCACCTTCGGCCAGTCGTTCACCTTCACCGCCACCGTCACGGCGGGCAGCGGCGGCACGCCCACGGGCACCATCACCTTCAAGGACGGCGGCGCCGTCATCGCCGGATGCAGCGCGCTCGCGATGGGCTCGGGCGCCGCCTCCTGCAACACGACCGCGCTCGCGGTCGGCAGCCACACCATCACCGCGGAGTACGCCGGCAACTTCGTGCACCTCGCCAGCACCTCGGCGGGCCGCTCGCACACGGTGAGCCAGGCGACGACCACCACCACGATCACCGCCTCGGGGACTTCGAGCAATTTCGGCGTGTCCTTCACGTTCACCGCCACGGTGACCTCCGCGGGCGGCACGCCCACGGGTTCGGTGACCTTCAAGGACGGCGGCACCGCCATCGGCACCTGCACGGCGGTCGCGATGTCGGGCATCAACGCGTCCTGCGCGGTGAGCACGCTCGCCGTGGGCGCGCACACGATCACGGCGGAATACGACGGCAGCACCTCGTTCGCCCCCTCGGCCTCGACGGGACGCGCGCACACGGTCAACGCGGCCTCCACCACGACGGCGCTCTCGGCCGCGGCGACGACGAGCGGCTACGGCACGCCCTTCACTTTCACGGCCACGGTCACCTCCGCCGGCGGAACCCCCGGCGGCACGATCACGTTCCGCGACCTGGGCGTGGACATCGGCGGCTGCGTCGGGGTCGCCATGACCGGCAACACCGCGACCTGCACGGTAGGAACGCTCTCCGTGGGCGCCCACACCATCACCGCGGTCTATTCCGGCAACGCCTCCTTCACCGGTAGCACGTCGGCCGGACGCGCGCACACCATCACCGTCGCGACGACCACCACCACGCTGTCCGCCTCGGGCACCACCAGCGTTTACGGCTCGTCCTTCAGCTTCACGGCCACGGTCACCTCGCCGGGCGGCACGCCCCCAGGCAGCGTCACGTTCAAGGACAGCGGCATCGCCATCACCGGATGCATCTCGCTGGCACTCACGGCGGGCAGCGCGACCTGCACCACGACACTCCTCAACGCGGGCAACCGCTCGATCACCGCGGACTACGCGGCGACCGGCAACTTCGCCGCCAGCACTTCGCTCGCGCGCGCGCACACCGTCACCCCGGCGGCGACCACGACGACGCTCACGTCCGACGGGTCGTCGACCACCTACGGCGCCGCGGTCGTCTTCACCGCCACCGTCACCTCCGCCGGCGGCACGCCCACGGGCAGCGTCGCGTTCAAGGACGGGGCCACGACCATCGCCACCTGCACCGCGCGCCCGCTCTCGGTCGGCGTGGCGACCTGCTCGGTCAACACGCTGACGGTCGGCAGCCACAGCATGACCGCGGTCTTCGCCGCGACCTCGGCCTTCGCTACCAGCACCTCGAGCACGCTGGCGCACACAGTCACGCAGGCCACGACCACCACCACGCTCGACGCGGCGATCACCAGCACCACCTTCGGGCAGTCGGTCACGTTCGTCGCGACGGTCGCGTCGCCGGGCGGCGTGCCGACGGGCACCGTGATCTTCCGCAACGGCGGCACGGCCATGTCGCCCTGCACCGCGGTCTCCATCTCGAGCGGCACCGCGAGTTGCACCATCACGACACTCCCGGTGGGCACCCACTCCATCACCGCGGACTACCAGGCCAGCACGAACTTCTCGGCCAGCAGCTCGGCGGCGCGTACGCACGCGGTCTCCCAGGCCACCACTACGGTGAGCATCACCGGTCCCGGGGTGAGCAGCACCTTCGGCCAGTCGTTCACCTTCACCGCGAACGTCTCGTCCAGCGGCGGCATGCCCACCGGCACCGTCATCTTCCGCGACGGCGGCACCATCATCGGCAGCTGCAGCGCCGTGGCGCTTTCCGGCGGCAACGCCCTCTGCGCGATCTCCACCCTCGCGGTGGGCGCGCACTCGATCACCGCGGAATACTCCGGGTCGGCTTCCTTCCTCGGCAGCACGTCGGTCGCGCGCGACCACACGGTGAACCTGGCCCCGACGACCACGGCGGTCACGGCGCCGGGCTCGACGAGCAGCTTCGGCTCGCTCTTCACCTTCACGGCGACGGTCACTTCGACCGGCGGCACGCCCACGGGCACGATCACCTTCCGCAACGGGGGCGTCGACATCCCGACCTGCGTAAGCCGTCCCATGACCTCGGGTGCCGCGACCTGCGCGCTCTCGAACCTCCCGGTGGGTGCGCACACGATCACCGCGGAGTATTCGGGCGCCACGTCGTTCCTCCCCAGCACCTCGGTGGTCCGCAACCACACCGTGAATCCCGGCATCACGTCGACGACGTTCTCGCAGTCGGCGGCCGCGAGCACCTTTGGCTCGAACGTGACCTTCTCCGCGACCGTCACCTCGGCCGGCGGCACGCCCACGGGCACAGTGACGTTCAAGGATGGCGGCACGGACATCCCCTCGTGCAGCACGCAGCCGCTCTCGGCCGGCGTGGCCACGTGCGTGATGAACACGCTCGCACTCGGCCCCCACGTGATGACCGCGAGCTACGTCGCCACGACCAATTTCGCGGCGAGCAACTCGCCGA
>JANMHV010000321.1:0-9924 GCA_031375445.1 Burkholderiales bacterium
GTCACCCCCAATGCCGAGGAGCACGACTGCCGGCTGCGCATGAAGGTGGAGCAGGACGTCTCCGACTCGCTCGAGGGCGACGTGGGACGCCTGCAGCTGGTGCTGAAGAACCTGCTCGACAACGCCTTCGCCCTCCTCCCCGGCTCCGAGGTCACGCTGCAGATCACGCCGGAGTACACCACCGACACCGGCATCCAGCTTTCCTTCGCCGTGACGCAGGCCCAGGCCCCGCCCTTCGTGGCGCCGCCGCGCGGCTCGGTGGATGCCGGCATGGGCGTCGCGGTCGCGAAGTTCATGGTGGCCGCCATGGGCGGCAAGCTCGCCATCGCGGCGCGCGTGCACGACGAGACGCTCTACGCTTTCTCGGTGGAATTCCCGGTGCGTCCGGCCCCGCCGCCGCCGCGCCGATCCACCTACGTGTCGCTGGTGGGCATGCCGGTGATGGTGGTATCGGGAGAGCCCGAGCAGCGCCTGACACTCACCAACCTGCTGCGCGGCTGGCGGCTGGTGCCGCTGGAGGCGGACAACGCCGCCATGGCGCTGGCGCTGCTGGAGCGCATGGATTCCGAGGGGACGCCGGTGCCGCTCGTGATTCTTTCCAACCGGCTGCCGTCGCAGGATGGCTTCCTGCTCGCCTTCCGCATCAAGCACCATCGCAAACTGGGCGGCACGTTGGTGATGATGCTCGCGAGCCAGGGCAAGGCGGGCGACGCCATCGCGTGCCGCGAAAACGGCATCTCGGCATACATGCGCTACCCCGTGGCCGACCGGCAGCTGAACGAGGCGATCGTGGCGGTGACGGGAGCTTCCGTAGACGCCGACGAAACGCCGACGCTCGTGACGCGGCATTCGCTGCGCGAGCAGAGGAAGGGCGCCACGGTGCTGCTGGTGGACCCGAACCGTGACAGCCAGATCCTCGCCGCCCACATCCTCGGCCGCGCCGACTGCAGCGTGGTGGTGGCGCAGGACCTTACCGAAGCCTTGGCGGCACTCGATCAGGACATGTACGACGTGGTGCTGGTGGATACCTCCCTGGGGGGGCTTTCGAATCCCGACGCGGCGAAGGTGCTGCGGGCGAGGATCACGCGGGACCCGGAGAAGACGCGCATCGTCGCGGCCTCCCTCGAGCATTCACCTGCGTGGCGGGCGGCCCGCGTGGCCGAGGGGTTCGACACCACGATGGCGAAGCCCTTCCGCAAGGATGACCTCCTGTCGCTGCTGGAATCCTACGGCCGCCTGCCGGTGGAGACTGAATAGGCCCTCCGCCGTAGCACCCGCTGCGGCCCCGGCAGCGTGCCTTCATCGACTGGACCCGCGCCATCGGCCTCGCGGAGCACACCGCTTCAATCCGCACGGCGGCGCTGGACCGGTTCATCGCGTGGTGCGAGACGGCTTCCATAGGCGGCCTCGACCAGATCACCCGCGAGGTGCTGGAGCGCTACCAGGCGCACCTCTTCCACTACCGTAAGCGCAACGGCGAGCCGCTGGCCGCGAACACGCGCGTGGCACGGCTCGACCCCCTGAAGGCGTTCTGCAAATGGCTCGCGCGGACGGGGCAGATCGCGAGCAACCCCGCGGCCGACCTCGTCATGCCCCGGGCACCTCGGTGGCTGCCGGGCCGGATGCTCACCGTGAGCGAGATGGATCGGGTGTTCCTGCAGCCCGACCTCGGGATGCCCGGGGGAATTCGGGACCGCGCCATCCTGGAGACGCTCTATTCCACCCGCATTCGAAGGCTGGAGCTGGTGAGGCTCAAGCTGGCAGACGTGTTGCCGGAGCGAGAGATGCTCTTCGTGCGCAGCGGCAAGGGAGGGCGCGACCGCTGGGTGCCACTGGGGAGTCGTGCGAGCGCCTGGGTCTCGCGCTACCTGGTCGAAGTGCGAGGGACGCTTGCAACCCGGCGTGATTCGACGCTCTTCCTCACCGACCATGGCGAGCCTCGTTTTACTGTTTTTCAGAATTTCTGATAGAATGAGATCCATGAAATCAACCGTCACCCTGAATAGCCGTGGCGTCGTTACTCTGCCCGCCAAGCTGCGCGAAGCGTTTGGCCTCAAGACTGATGACGTTCTGATTGCCGAAACAACGCCCGAGGGCATTCTTCTTCGCCCAGCAATAACTCTTCCGGTCGAGAGCTACTCGCCAAAGCGAGTGCGTGAATTCGATGAGGCGGAGGGGGAACTAGCGAAGGTGCTAGGCAAAAAGCGCAAACGGTAGACCGCCGGCGAGTGCGCATTTTCCTGGACGCGAATATCCTCTTCTCCGCTGCAAAGAGTGACGGCGCAGTGCGGGAATTGCTCTCCGTCCTGCGCAGTAGAGGCGCCAAGCTGTGCGTAGACCCATATGTAATTGAAGAGGCCAGACGGAACCTGGCTGCGAAGTCGCCCGATTCCGTTCATGTCCTAAATGAGCTGCTCCCGAGCATGGAGCTGATTCCTACCACCGGGTCGCCATCGATTCACATCCGATATGAGCTGCCCGACAAGGACCGCCCAGTCATGGACGCCGCGATCCGAGGCCAGTGCGACGTACTTGTCACCGGCGATAAGACCCATTTTGGAAACCTTTACGGCACTCGAGTGGAGGGGGTTGAAGTACTTTCCCCGGCTCAGCTTGCCGAAATTATACTGGCACAAAAGCGATGAGCCTACTGAGAAGCATTACAACTACTTCCGGGACTATGACCCAAGCATTTCTGGTTACTTGGAGAGCGATCCAATTGGGACTTGCGCGTCGCGGACATTGAATACCATCGCATTCAATCCCACAACCTACAAGCAATGCTCGATGAGCTCACGTTAGGTAGCCGTGCCTAATAGACACAGTCCCTCAAACCCAGCGCGGATCGGCAGAGCCTCCCCAGTTCGCAGACTATATGGCGCGTATCGATTTCTGCTCATGATCGGCGCGCGCCGAAGGCAGAAGTCGTTGCTCGACTTGATGGGGCAGCTGGAGTGGGACCCATCCTTCGACTATAGGAAAGGCCGGGGCCGGGAGTAACTTTGACCCTGCCCGGGAGGCCTGCAAGTCATTTCGCAGGCGCCTGGCCTCCCTGGCAGTAACTTGAATCGCTCAGTGCGGCCGCTTCTTCTCGGAACCGTCCTCATCCAGCTCCGGGTAGTACTCGATGTGGTCCACGCCGATATCGGCGCCATCCTCGGTCACGGTGTCGCGCCCGGCGGCTGCCCGCTCACCCGTGCCGTTGCGGTCGGAATCGCTGTCGAGGTTCGAATCCCCCAGGTCGGGCCCAGCGGTATTGGCGCCGAAGCTCGCCTCGGGATCGGAGGTCGTGCCCGGATGGTCGAGTCCGAAGCCGTCGATTTGCGAGGCGAGGCCCGGCCCGCCCATCACGTCGCTGCCGCTATCGGAGCTGTCGGAAGGACCCAGCGCGCCGATGCCGTGGCCCTTGGTCACGTTGCGGTCGGGGCCGGGGGGAAAGTTGTCGGGGGTGAGTGTGCTGGACGGCATCGGGATTCTCCTCGGCAGGTTGTCGAAGTTCGACGTGCCGCGAGCCGCGGAGGTTCGCCACTTCTCCGATATCGAGTGCGGCAGCTACCGACGTGTAGGCGCGGTGGAGATTGCAATCCCGAGACGTTCCCGCACCCACGTCGTGTCGCGCTCACCGAGCGGCTGGGCGCCCGCGAGCAACCCCTGCTCCCAATGGTCGCGCCCCCAGGTGTTGGCGCCGTGGAAGGTGTAGATGTAGAGCGACGGCTGGTCCAGGGCCGCCACGACACCCGCCTCGACCATCCGCAGCACCACCGGCGTGTCTTCCAACCGCGCGAGCTCCGGGTAGGCGGGCACGAGGTCTTTGCGCGCGACGATGGAGCCCTCCCACCCGCGGCCCGCCGAAACGTAGGCGCTTCCCGTGTCCTCGTCATACATGAGCCAGCGGTAGAGGAGGCAGGCGCCCTGCTGCGTCTGCTCGAGCGTTTCCCACTGGCGGGCGAGGCGGGCGGGGGCGTGCCAGTCGTCGTCGTCCCATTGGGCGATCCAGTCGCCGCCCGCCTCGCGCAACGCCAGGTTGCGAAGGGCGCCGAGGGTGAGGCGCGGCACGGCCTCGGAGCGGATCGGGCGAATCGTTGGTTCGGCAATCGCGGTGGCGAAGTCGTGGGTGGCCGTGTCGTCCGCGTCATACACGATCAAGAGTTCGCGCTCGGCGTGGGTCTGCTGCCGGAAGCACTCGACCGCCCGCGCCAGCAGCGGCACGCGCCCGCGCGTGACACACAGGCAGGAGATCACGGCCTAGCGGGCCCCGAGGATCGCCTCGGCGAGCTCGGCGAACCCATGGGAGCCGCGGGAGGGGGTGATCCACGCCGGCAGGTCGCGCATCAACGACTGCATGTCGCGCACGTTTGCCACACCGACCGCGTGGGGGAAGAAGGCGAACATCGGCTGGTCGTTGGGGGAGTCGCCGGCGAAGACGAAGCGCTCGCGCTCGGCGTCCACGTCGATGCCGAATTCCTCCCGCAGCATGAGGCGCGTGGTGGAGAGCTTGTCGTAGCCGCCGAACCAGCCGTTCACGTGGATGGAGCTTGCCTTCGCGGTGAGGCCCTCGGCTTCCATCAGGGTGACGATCCGCTGCACTGCCTCCATGGGGAGCGCCGCCACGTCCTCGCGGAAGTCGATGGCGAGATCGGCCTCGCGGTAGGGCTGGTCGGAGGCGATGGCGCAGCCGGGCACGGCTTTCAGGATGCGCTGGGCGATCCCCTCCA
This sequence comes from Burkholderiales bacterium, assembly GCA_031375445.1. Lineage (GTDB taxonomy): Bacteria > Pseudomonadota > Gammaproteobacteria > Burkholderiales > Usitatibacteraceae > Usitatibacter. Next base: position 4,716 of record JANMHV010000321.1, read on the forward strand.
GCTTCTCGGCCCGCAATTCCCGCTCGGAGGCGTCCATCACGTAGCGCTTGATGAATCGATGTCCCTTCGCGTCGTGGCGGAACCAGAAGGCGCCGTTCTCCCCTACCACGCCATCCACCGGCCACATGCGGGCGATGTGGTCGCACCAGCCGGCGGGGCGGCCGGTGACGGGGATCACCAGGAGGCCGCTCGCGCGCAGGCGCTCCAGCGCGGCGTAGGCCACGGCCGGGAGGGTGCCGTCGATCGTCAGCGTGTCGTCGATGTCGGTGAGCACACCCACGAGCGCCCGCCGGTCCGCGGCGGGAAATTCCGCCAGCGGCCTCATCGGCCCATGTAGTACGCGAAGGCGCTTCGCTCGTCGGCGGTCATGTGCAGCGCGCACTTGGTGCGGCGGTGCAGGATGTCGTCGGCCGTTTGCGCCCACTCGTGAGCCTTGAGGTACTCGACCTCGCGCTCGGTGAGCCCCGCGCCGAAGTGCCGCCCCAGGGTCTCGAGGCCCTGGGCGTCGCCGAGCACGTCGGGCGTGCGGCTGCCGTGGCGACGCACGATGGACTCGATCACCTCGCGTCCCAGGCGCGCGTAGCGCGTCTGCATGTCGTCGCGGAAGGCGTTGAAGTGGCGCACGTCGCCGCCGGGCAGCACCTCGCTGCCGGTCCAGTCGCCGCGCATGTTGGGGAGGTACTTGCCGAGCTTCGCCATCGCCTCCTCGGCGAGGCGCCGGTAAGTCGTGATCTTGCCGCCGAACACCGCCAGCACCGGCGCGCGGCCGGCCTGGTCGTCCACCTTCAGCACGTAGTCGCGCGTGACTTCGGAAGGGTTGGAGGAGCCGTCGTCGTAGAGGGGGCGCACTCCCGCATAGCTCGACGCCACGTCGGCGCGGGTGAGGGGCTTGGCAAGGAAGCGGTTGGCGGCGGCGAGCAGGTAATCGGTTTCGGCGTCGGAGATCTTCGCCGCCTCCTCGACGCTCGACACCGCGACGTCCGTGGTCCCGATCAGGCTGTACTTGCCCTCGTAGGGAATCACGAAGATCACGCGCTTGTCGGGGTTCTGCAGGATGTACGCGTGGCCCTGGCTGTGCACCTTGGGCACGATGATGTGGCTGCCCTTCACCAGGCGCACCGTACCCTTGATGCTTTCGCCGGCGATCTGCCCCAGCACCTCCATGGCCCACGGGCCGGCGGCGTTCACCAGGGCCTTGGCGCGAACGGTGGATTGGGCGCCCTTGTCGTCGACGAGGGTCGCCTCCCACTGGCCGTCGACGCGCTTGGCACTTTCCAGGCGCGTACGGGTAAGGATGGTGGCGCCCTTCTCCCGGGCCGACATCGCGTTGATGACCGTGAGGCGCGAATCGTCGACGCGGCAATCCGAGTACACGTAGCCCGAGCGGTACTCGCCCTTCAGCGCCGCGCTGTACTCGAGGTGCGGGAAGTCCACCGCCTTGGAGCGCGGCAGCGTGATCTTGCCGCCGATGTGGTCGTACATCCACAGGCCGGCGCGGATCATCCAGACCGGACGCATGCTGGCATCGTGCGGGAGGACGAAGAGCAGCGGCCGGATGATGTGCGGGGCGAGGCGCAGCAGCACCTCGCGCTCCTGGAGCGCCTCGCGCACCAGGCCGAACTCGTACTGCTCGAGGTAGCGCAGCCCCCCGTGGATGAGTTTCGAGCTCCACGAGCTGGTGGCGGAGGCGAGGTCGTCCTTCTCCACCATCGTGACCGAGAGGCCTCGGCCGGCGGCGTCACGGGCGATGCCGGCGCCGTTGATGCCGCCGCCGACGATCAGGAGGTCAAGCGGATCAGTCATGGACTGGAACTGCACCACGAAGGACACGAAGGATCACAAAGGTCCACAAAGGAAGGTGCGAAGGATTCAACGCCAGTGCCGATCATCAGCGCAATTCCAAGTGAAAGATCCCTACGATTGCCCATCACCGCAGCAACGCCAAAAGGAGCTTCAATCCCTTCTTTTCGCTTGCCTTCGTGCACCTTTGTGATCCTTCGTGTCCTTTGTGGTGCGGTTCGCCTTAACCCCTAGGAAGGAAACTTCCCGAACTTGTCCCACCAAAGTAACCCGAAAGTCGTCTTGGTGTCGGTCACCATCCCGTCGCGGATCCACTCGAGCGCCGACTCGATGTCGACCTCGAAGGTCTCGAGGTGCTCGCCCACGTCGAGGTTGTTGCCGACGTGCTTCAAGCCCCGGCAGCCGTAGAGGGTGATGACCTCGGTGGAATAGCCGATGGAGGGGTGGAGGGTGGCCACATGCCACCACTGCTCGGCTTCGTACCCGCATTCCTCCACCAGCTCGCGCTTGGCGGTCGCGAGCGGCGGCTCGCCGGGTTCGAGCTTGCCCGCGGGCAGCTCGATGAAGTGCCGGCGCTGGGGGTAACGGAACTGGCGCTCCAGCAGGATGGTGCGCTCGTCGACGAAGGCCAGCATCATCACCGCGCCCGGGTGGATCACGTACTCGCGCCAGGCGTGGGCGCCGTCGGGCAGCCGGATCTCGTCGCGATGGACCTTGAGGAGCCCGCCGTCGTAGGCAAGGCTCGAGGAGACCCCGGTTTCGGTGAAGTCCGCCTGGGAGTCGGGGAGCTTCGCCACGCTCACATCGAGGCGGCGATGGCGCGCGCGCACAGGTCCATCAGCGGGCCGGGCACGATGCCGAGGATGAGGGTGACGATCGCCGTGGCGGAGAGGAGCCACCGCGTGTCGCGGCGGGGGTCGAGCGTGATGTCGCGCACCGGCGCATCCATGTACATCAGCTTCACGACGCGCAAATAGTAATAGGCGCCGATGACGGAGAGCAGCACCGCCACCACCACCAGCCAGGCGTAGCCGGCTTCCCACGCCGCCTGCAGCACCGAGAGCTTGGCGAAGAAGCCCGCCGTGGGCGGCAGCCCCGCGAGCGAGAACATCAGCACCAGCATCACGACGGCGTACCACTTCGATTTCTGGTTGAGCCCACGGAAGTCCTCCAGGTCCTCGGCCTCGAACCCCGCGCGCGAGAGCAGCAGGATCATGCCGAAGGAGCCCAGCGTCATCACCACGTAGGTGAGGAGGTAGAACATCGACGAGCTGTAGCCATTGTCGGTGCCTGCCATCACGCCCATCACCAGGAAGCCCATGTGGGAGATGGTGGAGTAGGCCAGCATCCGCTTCAGGTTCGTCTGGGCGATGGCGACGATGTTGCCCACGAACATCGAGGCGAGCGCCAGCACCGCCAGCATCTGCGACCAGTCGGCGGTCATGCCCTGCAGGCCGTTGGCCAGCAGCCGCATCAGGAACGCGAAGGCGGCGATCTTGGGCGCGGCGCCCACGAAGAGTGTGGCCGGCGTGGCGGCGCCGTGGTACACGTCCGGGATCCACATGTGGAACGGCGCCGCACCCAGCTTGAAGGCGATGCCTGCCACCACGAACACGAGGCCGAAGACGCCCAGCATCTGGTGCGCCTGGCCGTGCTCGATGGCGAAGGCGACGCGCGTCAACTCCAGCGACCCGGTTGCACCGTAGATCATCGACATGCCGTAGAGCAGCAGGCCGGAGGAAAGCGCCCCCAGCACGAAGTACTTCATCGCCGCTTCGGTTGCGCGCTTGGAATCGCGCTGCAGCGCCACCATGGCGTACTGGGAGAGCGCCATCAGCTCGAGGCCCAGGTACAACGTGATGAAGTGGTGCGCCGAGATCATCACCATCATCCCCAGCGTGCCGAAGAGTGCCAGGCACATGAATTCGCCGGTGAGGAGGCCTCGCGCCACGAGGTAGCTGCGGGAGAGCATCAGCGTCGCGGCCACGGCCAGCAGGGTGGCCACCTTGAGCACCGCGGCCATCGGGTCGGCCACGTACATGCCGCGGAAGGTGATGATGGTGGGCTGGCCCAGTTGCGTGAAGGCGAGCACCGCGCAGCCCACCAGCGAGACGATGGCGAGCCAGTAGGTGATGTGGCGCTCGCGGTCGGAGAAGAAGAGATCGACGATGAGGAGGATCGACGCCAGGGCGCAGAGCACGATCTCCGGCATCGCCGGGGCGATCATGGCCATCGAGAAGGTGGCGGTGTTCATGGCATCAGACCTTCGACTGCGCGACGTGCCGCAGCAATTCCTGGATGGCGGGGTTCATCACGTCGGCGAACGGCTTGGGATACAGGCCCATCCACAGCACCGCCACCGCGAGGATGGCGAGGAAGGCGATTTCGCGGGCGTTCACGTCCTTCAATGCCGCGACGTTCTCGTTGGCGACCGCGCCGAAGATCACGCGCTTCACCATCCACAGCGTGTAGGCGGCGCCGAAGATGAGGGTGGTGGCCGCGAGGAAGGCGTACCAGAAGCTCACCTTGATGGTGCCGAGGATCACGAAGAACTCGCCCACGAAGCCGCTGGTGCCGGGCAGTCCCGAGTTGGCCATGGCGAAGAGCACGAAGAAGGCGGCGAACACCGGCATCTTGTTCGCGACCCCGCCGTAGTCGGCGATCTGGCGCGAGTGCACGCGGTCGTAGAGCACGCCCACGCAGAGGAACATCGCGGCCGAGATGAAGCCGTGGGAGACCATCTGCAGCATGGCGCCCAGCATGCCGTCGCCCTGGAAGATGAAGATGCCGAGGGTCACGAACCCCATGTGCGAGATCGACGAGTAGGCGATGAGCTTCTTCATGTCCGCCTGCACCAGCGCCACCAGGCCGATGTACACCACGGCGATGAGGGAGAGCGTGATCATGAAGCCGTCGAGGAGGTGCGAGGCGTCGGGCGCGATCGGGAGGTTGAAGCGCAGGAAGCCGTAACCGCCGATCTTCAACGTGATGGCGGCGAGGATGACGGAGCCGCCCGTGGGCGCCTCGACGTGCGCATCCGGCAGCCACGTGTGCACCGGCCACATCGGCACCTTCACCGCGAACGACATGAACATCGCGAGGAAGATCAGCACCTGCGCCGTCATGGTGAGGGGCAAGCGGTGGAAGTCGAGGATCTCGAAGCTGCCGTTGGTCTGCATGTACAGGTAGATGAAGGCCGCCAGCATCAGCAGCGATCCCAGCAGCGTGTACAGGAAGAACTTGACCGCGGCGTAGACGCGGTTGGGCCCGCCCCAGATGCCGATGATGAGGAACATCGGGATCAGCATCGCCTCGAAGAAGACGTAGAACAGGATCGCGTCGAGAGAGGCGAAGGCGCCGTTGATGAGCCCGGACATGATGAGGAAGGCCGCGAGGTACTGCGGCACCT
>JANMHV010000420.1:0-5203 GCA_031375445.1 Burkholderiales bacterium
CGCGTAGACGAGCTGGTGCTGGCGCACGCGGTTCAGGCCCGCGAACGAGGGGCTCACGACGACCGCCTCGAAATGGGCGCCGTCGCCGGTCACCTGCAGGTGGGTGCAGGGCAGGCCCGCGCGGATGGAGTCCTCGATGGAGCTGGGTTCGACCATGGGTGGGGGTGGGGTCTAGTGGCGCAGCTTGTAGCCCCGGGAGAGGAGCCGCAAGGTTAGCAATGATAGGGCAGCGAAGGCGCCGGTCGCAATCGCGAGGCTGGTCCAGGGCGACACATCCGACTGCCCGAAGAAGCCGTAGCGGAAGCCGTCGATGGCGTAGAAGAACGGATTCAGGCGCGATACCCCCTGCCAGAAGGGCGGCAGCGTGTGCATCGAATAGAAGACCCCGGCGAGGAAGGTGAGCGGCATCACCAGGAAATTCTGGAATGCCGCCAGCTGGTCGAACTTCTCCGACCAGATGCCCGCGAGGATGCCCAGCGTGCCGAGCATCCCGCAGCCGGCGATGGCGAAGGCCGCCACCCATCCGGCGTTGTGCAGGGGCAGCGGAACCATCCAGAGGGTCGCCGCGAAGACGCCGGTGCCGACCGCGAGCCCGCGCACCATCGAGGCGATGAGGTAGGCGCCGAAGATCTCGTGGGGAGCCAGCGGCGGCAGCAGGATGAACACGATGTTGCCGGTGATCTTGGACTGGATCAGCGACGACGAGCTGTTGGCGAAGGCGTTCTGCAGCATCCCCATCATCGCAAGCCCCGGGACCAGGAATTGCAGGTAGGTCACGCCGGGGAAGGCCTGCACGTGCCCGGCCAGCGCATGGGAGAACACCAGCAGGTAGAGGATGGTGGTCAGCACCGGGGCGGCGACGGTCTGGAAGCTCACCTTCCAGAATCGCAGCACTTCCTTGTAGAGCAGGGTGGGGAAGCCGCTCACGGGGCGCGGTCCTCGCGGTGCATGATCTTCACGAACACCTGCTCCAGCTCGGGCTCGGCGACTTCGAGGCTCTCGATCTGCGCGCCGGCCAGGCGCAGCTCGGCGAGCGCCTCTTCGATGCGGGCCAGGTCCTCGATCGGGATGCGCCAGCCGCCGGCCGCGTCGGCGGTGGCGCGGGCGGCAAGGCCCGCGGGCAGGACGCCCGATTGCAGCTTCACCCGCAGCACGCGCTGGGAGAATTCGGTGAGCAGCCGTGCGGTGGAGTCGAGCGCCACCACGCGTCCCTCCTTCAGCATCGCGATGCGCGAGCAGAGCTGCTGCGCCTCCTCCAGGTAATGGGTGGTGAGGAGGATGGTGTGGCCGGCGGCGTTCAGCGACCGCACGAAGCTCCACAGCGTCTGGCGCAGCTCCACGTCGACTCCCGCGGTGGGCTCATCCAGCACGATCACCGGCGGGCGGTGCACCAGCGCCTGCGCCACCATCACGCGGCGCTTCATGCCGCCGGAGAGGCTGCGCATGTTGGCCCGCGCCTTCGATTGCAGCCCCAGGCGCTCGAGGAGCTCGTCCACCCACGCGCCGTTGCGCCGCAGGCCGAAATACCCCGACTGGATCTCGAGCGTCTCGCGCACCGTGAAGAACGGGTCGAAGACGATTTCCTGCGGCACGATACCCACCGCGCGGCGCGCGGCGCGGAAGTCGCGGGCCACGTCGTGCCCCATCACGGTGAGCGTCCCCGCGTCCGGCACGGTGAGGCCGCCCAACGCCGAGATGAGCGTGGTCTTGCCCGCGCCATTGGGGCCGAGCAGGCCGAAGAACTCGCCGCTCGCCACCTCCAGGTCGACACCCGCCAGCGCACGCACGGCTCCGAACCGCTTCTCGAGCCCCCGCACCTCGACCGCGGGGGGCATCTCAGGCGGCCGGAGGTGGCTGGATCAGCTCGTCCACGCCGTAGAGCGTGGCAAGGGCTAGGAGGTTGGGCGGGAGGTTCACGAATTCGAGCGCCTTGCCGAGCCGATGCTGCTCGCGGCGCCACTCGAGGAGCAGCGCCACCGCGGACGAATCGACCCCGGTGATGCCGGCGAAATCGATGGTGAGCTTGGCGGGCAGGTCCGGGCGCGCGGCGTAGGCGGCACTCTCCGCGAGCACCGCGGGGATGGTCTCGAAGGAAAGCACGCCCGTGAGGGCCAGCACCTCACCGGGGGGTGCCGCGCTCACTTCTTCGGCTCGGCCTTCGCGGGCGCGCCGCCGGCATTGCGGTCCTGCAGCGTCTTCACCAGGCCGTCGATGCCGCCCTTCTGGATCTGGTCGTTGAAGCTGCCGCGATAGGTGGTGACGAGCGACGCGCCGTCGATGATGACGTCGTAGACCTTCCAGCCCGAATCGGTCTTCTCCATCGCGTAGTCGATCGGGATCTGGGGGCCGCCCTGCTGGATCACGGCGGTGCGGACCACCGCGTCCTTGTCCCCGGCGGCGATCTTCGAGGGCTTCACCTCGATGGTCTGGTTGCGGTACTGGGACAGCGACGTGGAGTAGGTGCGAACCAGCAGCGTGCGGAACTCCTTGGTGAGCGCCTCCTTCTGCGCGTCGGTCGCCTGGGCCCAGTTTCGCCCCACCGCGAGGCGCGTCATGCGGGCGAAGTCGAAGTGCGGCAGCACCTTCGCCTCGGCGAGCTCCACCACCTTGCGGGAATTGCCCGACTGCAGGTCCTTGTCGGACTTGATGATGGTGAGGATCTCGTCGGTGGTGCGCTTCACCAGCGAGTCGGGGCCTTCCTGGGCGAGGGCGAGCACCGGGAGCAGTGCGGCCACCACGAATGCGATCAGCGTGCGGATCATGGATTCATTCCTGTTCGAAGCGTAGGGGTGTAGGACCGTAACGCGCGAGCGGCGGTTCCGGTGGACTACTTCTTGGGCTCGGTCTTGGGCTCGTCCTGGGCCTTGCTGAAGAGGAACTGGCCGATCAGCTTCTCCAGGACCATCGCGGACTGCGTGACGACGAGGCGATCGCCCTCGACGAGCGGCTTGTCGTCCCCGCCCGCATCGAGCCCCACGTACGTTTCCCCGAGAAGGCCCGAGGTGAGGATCGACGCCGAGGAATCCTTCGGGAACTTGTAGCGCTTGTCGAGGGCGAGCGTGACACTCGCCTGGAAGCGCTCGTTGTCGAAGTGGATGTCGGCCACGCGGCCCACCAGCACCCCGGCGCTCCTCACCGGGCCGCGCACCTTGAGGCCGCCGATGTTGTCGAAGCGCACCTCGACCCGGTAAGTCTGCGTGGCGCGCTCCGCGCCCAGGTTTCCCACCTTGAGGGCGAGCACGAGGAGTGCCACGAAACCGGCCGTCACGAAGGCGCCGAACCACAGGTCGAGGGATGTTCTTTCCATTGTTCTTTCCGTGTGTCGGGCGCGGCGTTGCGCGCTCAGTGCTGCCGCAACATGAAAGCGGTGAGGACGAGATCGAGGGCGAGGATGGTGAGCGCGGAGGTCACGACCGTGCGCGTGGTCGCCCTCGACACACCTTCGGCCGTGGGCGGCGCATCGTAGCCCTCGAACGTCGCGATGACGGTGATGGCGATGCCGAACACGAACGCCTTCACCATTCCATTCAAAACATCATAGCGGAAGTCGACGGCCGCCTGCATCTGCGACCAGAAGGCGCCGTTGTCGACGCCGATCATCACGACGCCGATCAGATAACCGCCGAAAACCCCCATCGCCGAGAACAGCAGCGCCAGGATCGGCATCGAGATCACCCCGGCCCAGAAGCGCGGCGCGATCACTCGCGCCATCGGCGAGACCGCCATCATGTCCATCGCGGTCAACTGCTCGGTCGCCTTCATGAGGCCGATCTCGGCGGTGATGGCCGAGCCCGCGCGCGACGCGAAGAGAAGTGCCGCCACCACCGGGCCCAGCTCGCGCACGAGCGACAGGGCGACCAGGACCCCGATCGACTCCGTGGCGCCGTACCGCAGCAGCGTCTCGTAGCCCTGCAGCCCCAGCACCATGCCCACGAAGAGCCCCGACACCACGATGATGATGAGCGACAGCACCCCGGTCGAGTAGACCTCGCGCACCACCAGGCGGAAGCGGTGGAAGCTGGTGCCGGACGAGGCGAGGACCTGGCCGAAGAAGCGCGCCATCACGCCGATGCGCCAGATCCCGTCGATCACGTTGTGGCCCATCCGGGCGATCGGCTTGCGGATGCTTTCGAGCATTGCGGTGGCGGCTATCGGGTCGCGAGGCCCACGTCCGCCGCATAGGGACGCGATGCGTAGTGGAAGGGCACGGGCCCATCGGGCTCGCCGTGCACGAACTGGCGCACGAAGGGATCGGGGGAGGCGCGCACCTCGTCAGGGGTGCCCTCGCCCACGATGCGGCCTTCCGAGACGAAGTACAGGTAATCGACGATCTGCAGGCACTCGTAGACGTCGTGGGAAACCACGATGGAGGTCGCGCCGAGCGCGTCGTTGAGCTTTCGGATCAACTGCCCCACCACGGCGAGCGCGATCGGGTCCAGGCCCGCGAAGGGCTCGTCGTAAAGGACCAGCATCGGGTCGAGCACCATCGCGCGGGCGAGTGCCGCGCGGCGCGCCATGCCCCCTGAAAGCTCCTGCGGCATGAGCCGATGCGCGCCCCTCAGGCCCACGGCCTCCAGCTTCATCAGCACCAGGTCGCGGACCATGCTCTCGGGCAGGTCGGTGTGCTCCCGCAACGGGAAAGCCACATTCTCGAATACCGTCATGTCGGTGAAGAGGGCGCCGAACTGGAACAGCATGCTCATCTTGCGGCGCATGCGGTAGAGGCCCTCGGCGTCAAGGGTGCGGAGGTCCTGGCCAGCCACGCGCACGAGGCCGCCCGAGGGCTTCAACTGGCCGCCGATCAGGCGCAGCAGCGTGGTCTTGCCACAGCCGCTTCCGCCCATGATCGCGACCAGCTTGCCGCGCGGGATGCGTATCGAGATGTCCTTCAACACGGGCCGGCGGCCATAGCCGAACGTCACCGAGTCGACATCGACCAGGGATTCAGACAAGCGGGGAAATGGGGGTACGCAAAGGATTGAATTCTAGCAGCTTTGCCCCCCGGCCCGCGCCTATAATCGCACTCGATGCCCCCACCCGCCGCACCCCTGGAGAAGCCGCAGCTGCTGCTCGTCGACGACGACCCGCTGATCGGCGAAAGCCTCGCTTTCGCGTTGGCCGGCGACTACCGCGTGGTGCGTGCCGGCGACCGCGCGGGCGCCATCGCCGCGCTGCGCGAGGGGATGAGGCCCGACGTCGCATT
>JANMHV010000467.1:0-5929 GCA_031375445.1 Burkholderiales bacterium
CACCGCCAGCGGCAGGATGGTGACGAGGCCGCCGCGCGCGTAGTGCTCGGCCACGTCGCGCGGCATGATCGCCAGCATGTCGGTACGCTCGAGCAGCATCGTCGTGGCCACCACCGAAGCGGTCTCGATCGGCGCGGGCCCCTCCGCGTCGGCCGCCCCTCGCAGCCCCTCGAAGAGCGGCCTCAACGCCGTCTCCTGCGGATAGACGATCCACTCGAGCCCGGCAACTTCCTTCCAGCGCAGCGCGCGCTTGCGCGCGAGCGGGTGCCCGGGCCGCGCCACGACCGCGAGCGGTTCGTCGAGCAGGGGTTCGAACGCGAGGTCGGTCCCGGCGAGCGGCGCCGGCACGTTGCCGAGCACGATGTCCAGCCGTGCCTCGCGCAGCCGCGGCACCACGATCTCCGCCGCATCCACCAGCACGCTGATGCGAACGGCAGGGTGCGAAGCGCGCAGTGCCGCGAGCGCCGGGGCGAGGAGCGCCGCCGTGGCACCCCGCACGCTGCCCACCGCGATGCTCCCGGTGGCCCCTTCGCCGAAGGCCTCGATCTCCTCCCGCGCCCGGTCGATGGCCGCCAGCGCCGTGCGCGAATGGCGCATGATGATCTCGCCGTAGGCCGTGGCGCGCATTCCCCGCGGAAGGCGCTCGAACAGCGGCACGCCGAGCAGCCCCTCGGTCTCCTGCAGCAACTTGGTGGCGGCCGGTTGGGTCACGTGCATGGCGGCGGCGGCCCGGGCGAGGCTGGGGTGCTGCGCGAGCTGCACCATCAGCTCGAGCTGCCGCAGCTTGAGGCGGCGCAGCGACGCGGTGGACGCCGGCAGCGGGCGGCGCGCACTCTTGCGGTTTGGATCGGGCATATCGGGAAAAGTATAACCGGCGGTTATGGCAGGGAGCCGCCTTTTCATTGGACGTTATCGCTCGCCGCGCATGTAATGGGCGGCTTACGAGGAGAGAGAGCATGGAGACCCGTCAACCAGGCGCCCCACGAGCGCACGGCGGAAAGAAGAAGACCGGCCCGCTCGCGGGCATGCGCGTGCTGGAGCTGGCCCAGATCATGGCGGGTCCCACCGCGGGGATGATGCTGGCCGACTTCGGCGCCGACGTGATCAAGGTGGAGAAGCTGCCCGGCGGTGATGACACCCGCGGCTTCGGCGGTCCGAAAATAAATGGCGCCTCGGCCCCTTTCCTGGTGATGAACCGCAACAAGCGCGGCATCGCCCTCAACTTGAAAGACCCGCGTGGGCGCGACGTGTTGCTGCGTCTCGTAAAGGACGTCGACGTGCTCACCGAGAACTACCGCCGCGGCACGCTCGAGAAACTCGGCGTGGGCTACGACGTGCTTTCGAAAATCAACCCCGGCCTCATCTATTGCGCGATCTCCGGCTACGGCCTAGACGGCCCGTTCGCCGACAAGGGCGGCTTCGACTTGATCGCCCAGGGCTACTCCGGTCTCATGTCGATCACCGGGGAGCCGGGACGCCCGCCGGTGAAGCCCGGCAACCCGGTGGCGGACATCAACGCGGGGCTGCTCGCCGCCATGGGTGTCATGGCTGCCTATGCCCACAAGCTTCAAACGGGCCAGGGGCAGATCGTCGACACGTCGCTGCTGGAAGCCGCACTGCAGCAGACCTACTGGCACTCGGCGATCTATCTCGCCACCGGCGTGTCGCCCGGGCCCAGTGGCTCGGCCCACGTGCTCACCGCGCCGTACCAGGCCTTCAAGGCGAAGGACGGCTGGATCAACATCGGAGGCGCCAACCAGAAGAACTGGGAGGCGGTCTGTGACGTGCTCGGCCACTCGCAGTGGAAGACCGATGAACGTTTCATGAACAACAACGCGCGCATGAAGAACCTGCCGGCGCTGGTGGATGCGATGAACGCGGTGCTCTCGACGCGAACGCGCGCCGAGTGGCTCGAAGCCCTAGACGCGGCGGGTGTTCCCGCGGGCCCGGTGAACAACATGAAAGAGGCGCTCACCAATCCCCAGGTGGTCGCGCGCGGGATGGTGGTGGAGGTGGACCACCCGAAGAGCGGACGGTCACCCGCACTCGGCTGCCCGGTGCACTTTTCCGCGACACCGGCATCGGTCGATATCGGCGCGCCCCTATTGGGCGAGCACACCCGTGAGATCCTCCGGGAAGCCGGCTACGCCGACGCGGAGATCGAATCCCTCCTCGCCGCGGGCGTCGTGGCCGAACCCACGGAGACCGAAAATGCCTGACCTGCTTCACGAGCGCCGCGGTGGTGTCGCCTGGATCACCTTCAACCGCCCCGAGGCGCGCAACGCCCTCACCTTCGCGATGTACGAGGAGCTGGCGCAGATCTGCGAGGCGGCCAACAGCGACGACACGCTGCGCGTGATGGTGTTGCGCGGCGCGGGCGACAAGGCCTTCGCCTCGGGCACCGACATCAACCAGTTCCGCGCCTTCAAGGGGCCGGAAGATTCCATCGAGTACGAAAAGCGAATCGACCGCATCCTTACTGCGCTGGAGCTGGTGCGCGTGCCGGTGATCGCCGCGATCTCGGGCGCCTGCACCGGGGGCGGGGCCGGCATCGCCGCCTGCTGCGACATGCGCATCGCCGCCGCCAACGCGAAGATCGGCTTCCCGATCGCGCGCACGCTCGGCAACTGCCTCTCGTCGGCCAACCTGTCGCGGCTGACCGCGCTGGTGGGGCCCGCACGCGTGAAGGAACTGGTGTTCACGGCCAAGCTTCTCTCCGCCGACGAGGCGCTGAAGGTGGGCCTGCTGAACGAGGTGGTGGCCGACCTGCCCGCGCTGGAAGCCCGGGCCGAGGAGCTCGCGACCCAGGTGGCTGCCAACGCACCGCTCACTCTCCGCGCCACCAAGGAGGGCCTGCGCCGCCTGCAGCGCCGCCTCTCGCGCGAGGAGGCCGAGGACCTGATCCTCATGTGCTACATGAGCGCCGATTTCAAGGAAGGCATGGAAGCCTTCCTCAACAAAAGACCGCCCCGGTGGAAGGGCGTATGAGAAACCAACCTCTTGGAGGAGGACCCCCATGCAAAGCTGGAGAACCACCCGCCGCACGCTCCTGATCGCCCTCGCCGCAACCTTCGCGGCCGCTTCCCCGGCGGCTTTCGCCTGGGAGCCCACCAAGCCGATCGAGTTCATCGCCACCGCCGGCCCCGGCGGCGGCACCGACATCTTCGCGCGCACGGTGCAGTCGATCATCGTGAAGCACAAGCTCGCCGCGCAGCCGATCGTGGTGGTGAACAAGGGCGGCGGCAGCGGCGCCGAGGGCTTCATGTACCTGAAGGCGGCACCCGGTGAGCCCCACCGCCTCGCCTTCGGCACCTCGAATGCATGGCAGCAGCCGATCCTTTCCAACGTCCCCTACAAGCACACCGACTTCACGCCCGTCGCCGCGATGGTCCAGGACGAGTTCCTGCTGTGGGTGAAGCAGGACGCGCCCTACCAGACCGTGGGCGACCTGCTGAAGGCCGTCGGCGCCAAGAACGGCGACTTCAAGATGGGTGGGGCGCAGTCGAAGGACACCGACGAGATCCTGACCCGCACCATCGAAAAGTTGGCCAAGGTGAAGATGACCTACGTGCCCTACAAGAGCGGCGGCGAGGCGGCGGTGCAACTCGCCGGCGGCCACATCGAGGCGCACACCAACAACCCGAGCGAGAGCATCGGCCAGTGGAAGGCCTCGACCCAGCGACCGCTGTGCGTCTTCGCCGAGAAGCGGCTCGCCGCCGGCGCCAAGGTGAGCCCCACCCAGGGCTGGGGCGACATTCCCACGTGCGTCGAATCCGGCCTCGACATCCCGGTGTACCAGCAGCCGCGCACCGTGTGGCTGCCGACGAAGGTCGCCCCCGACGTGGTGGCCTATTACGTGGAGCTCATGAAGAAGGTGCAGGGCACGCCCGAGTGGAAGGAGTACCTCGAGCGCACGCAGCAGAGCCCCACCTTCGCCGCCGGTGGAGACTTCGCGAAGATGATCAACGGCGACCTGGAGCGCACGCGCAAGATCGGCGCGGACCAGGGCTGGCTCGAAGGCCGCTGAGGACCGCGAGCCGTGGTTTCACGGCGTGCGCTCGAAGTGGCGACGGCGCTCGTCACCGGCGCCTTCGGCGTGGCGATCCTGGTATCGAGCTTCAAGGCCGGCGTGGGCTGGTCCCGCGCCGGCGTCGGTGCCGGCACCTTTCCCTGCATCGCCGGCACGATGATCATGGCCGGCAGCCTGTGGAACCTGGTGCGCGGGGCGCTCCACGCGGGTGAGGCGGTGCTCGACCGCGAGCGCTTCATCAAGGTGGCGGGCGTGTTCCTCCCCGCCGCCGCTTTCGTCGCCGCGATTCCGCTGCTCGGCCTGCACATCGCCGCCGGACTCTATGTATTTGGTTGCGTCGCGTGGAAGAAGCGCACGCCACTGCCGCGCGCGCTGGCCCTCGGCCTCGTGATCCCGGTGACGCTCTACGCCGTCTTCGACCGCGGTTTTCAAGTAGCCCTGCCCCGCGGACTCCTCGGCGCGGCGCTGGGCTTCTGACGCCGCGATGGAGAACCTCGAGCTCCTGCTCCACGGCTTCGGCATCGCGCTCTCGGGATACCACATCTTTTTGATGGTGGCGGGGGTGATGCTCGGCATCCTGGTGGGCGTGCTGCCGGGGCTGGGTGCCCCCAACGGAGTCTCGCTGCTGCTGCCGCTCACCTTCGGCATGCCGCCGGTGTCGGCGATCATCCTGCTCTCGAGCATGTACTGGGGTGCCCTCTTCGGCGGCTCGGTCACCTCGATCCTGTTCAACATTCCCGGCGAGCCGTCGTCGGTCGCGACCACCTTCGACGGCTACCCGATGGCGCGCGATGGCCGCGCCACCCAGGCCCTCACCACGGCTTTCGCCTCAGCCGCGTTTGGCGCCATGGTGGGCGTGGTGCTGATCACGCTGTCCGCCTCGTGGGTGGCGCGGATGGCGCTCAACTTCGGGCCGCCGTAATACTTCGCGGTCTACTTCGTGGCCTTCGCGAGCTTCATCGGCGTCGGAGGGGCCGCGCCGATGAAGACGCTGGTGTCGCTCTGCATCGGCTTCGCGGTCGCGGCGATGGGCATGGACACGGTCTCCGGCAACCTGCGCCTCACCTTCGGCATCGATGCATTCGTGAGCGGTGTCAGCTTCGTGGTGGCCGTGATGGGACTTTTCGGAATCGGCGAGCTGCTCGTCGCCGCCGAGGAGGACATCCATGCCCGCGCCGTCGCCTCGCGCGTCGATTGGCGCGAGGTGGGGCGCACGCTGGTCAAGATGCCCGGGTACTACGTGGCGCTGATCCGCAGCGCCATCATCGGCTGCTGGATGGGGATCACGCCCGGCGGGCCCACGGCGGCCTCATTCATGAGCTATGGAGTCGCGAGCCGCGTCTCGCCGCGGCGCGAGCACTTCGGCACCGGCGAGCCCGAGGGCATCATCGCCCCGGAGACCGCGGACCATTCGGCCGGCACCAGCGCCCTCCTCCCGATGCTGGCTCTCGGAATCCCCGGCTCGGCCACCGCCGCGGTGATGATGGGCGGCCTCATGATCTGGGGCTTGAACCCCGGGCCGATGCTCTTCGTCGAGCAGAAGGACTTCGTCTGGGGCCTCATCGCCTCGATGTACCTGGGCAACATCGTGGCGGTGGTGTTGGTGCTGCTGACAGTGCCGATCTTCGCCGCCCTCATGCGGGTGCCGTTCCGCGTGCTCTCGCCGATCATCATCACCGTGTGCGCGGTCGGCGCCTACACGGTGTCGGGCTCGTTCCTCGACGTGGTGCTGATGATGGGCTTCGGCGTGCTGGGCTACCTCTTCAAAAAGCTCGACTACCCGATCTCGCCGCTGGTGCTGGCGATCGTGATCGGCGACAAGGCGGAAGATGCGTTCCGTCAATCCATGCTGATGTCGAGGGGGTCGCTCGGCATTTTCTTCGGCAGCACGCTGGTGAC
>JANMHV010000469.1:0-5633 GCA_031375445.1 Burkholderiales bacterium
GTGTTCAAGGAGCAGGAAGGCAGCTTCCTGGTGGGCATGATGGCGTCGATGGCCAGCAAGACCGGCAAGGTGGGTTTTGTGGGCGGCATGGACATTCCCCTGATCCGCAAATTCCAGTGTGGGTACGAGCAGGGCGCCAAGTTCGCCAACAGCAAGGCCGAAGTGTTCGGCAACATGACCGGCACCACCGGCGCCGCCTGGAATGACCCGGCCCGCGGCGGGGAGCTGGCCAAGGCGCAGTTTGCCAAGGGCGCGGACGTCGTGTTTGCAGCCGCAGGCGGCACCGGCATGGGGGTCTACCAGGCCGCCAAGGACGGTGGCAAGCTGGCTATCGGCGTGGACAGCAACCAGAACCATCTGCAGCCTGGCACCATGCTGACCTCGATGCTCAAGCGCGTTGATGTGGCGGTGTACAACGTGTCCAAGGGGCACAAGCCGGGCGTCTCGGTGCTCGGCCTGAAGGAAGGCGGCGTGGATTACGCGCTCGACAAGAACAACGAGAAACTGGTGAGCGCCGACATGAAGAAGAAGGTCGACGCTGCCAAGGCCGACATCATCGCCGGCAAGATCAAGGTCGCCGACTACTACGCCGACCCCTCCTGCAGGAAATAGCCTGAGCACGATCAAGCAGGTCGCTGCCCGGGCGGGCGTGTCCTTCACCACGGTCTCGCACGTGGTGAATCGCACGCGCCCGGTGAGCGACTCGGCGCGGCTGCGCGTGGAGCAGGCCATCGCCGAGCTGGGCTTCTTCCCCAGCGCCGTGGCGCGGGCGCTCAAGACCAGCCACACGCGCATCCTGGGCGTGATCGTGCCGAACATCACCAATCCGTTCTTCTCGGAGTTGACGCGCGGCATCGAGGATGTGTGCGAGCGCAGCCACTACTCGGTATTCCTCTGCAACGGCGACGATGACCGCGAACGCCAGGGCCGCTCGCTCGACACGCTGCTGGAGCGCCGCGTGGATGGCGTGATCCTCGCCGTTCCCACGGGCCCCGCGGCTACCCTCGCCCGCCGCCTCACCGCATCCAAATTGAAGACCACGGTGGTGGACCGCAACCTGCCGGGCCTCGTGGCCGACCGGGTGCGCATCGACCACCAGGCGGGGGCGCGCCTCGCGGTGGAGCACCTGCTGGAGTTGGGGCACCGTCGCATCGCCTGCCTGGCCGGACCCGCGGGGTTCGAGGTGAGCCGCGCCCGCACAACCGGCTGGCGCAAGGCCCTCGCGCGCGCCGGCATCGAGCCCCGGGAAGGCTGGCTGCTCGAAGGGGACTTCCTCGTAGCCTCGGGCCACGAGCGCGCGCGCGAGCTGCTGGCCCGCCGCGAGGTCACCGCCATCTTCGCCTCCAACGATTTGATGGGCATCGGCGTGCTGCGAGCCGCCGCGGAAGCGGGGCTCACGGTGCCGAGGGACCTCTCCGTCATCGGCTTCGACGGCATCGAGATGGGCGCCTTCACCTATCCCGCCCTCACCACGGTGGGCTACCCGATCCGCGCCATGGGCGAGACCGCGGCCACGGTGTTGATCGACCGCATCGCCGGGCGCCGCACCGAGGCCACGGACGTGGTCGTGGCGCCGCGCATCGTGCTGCGTGAATCCACGGGGCCCGTCCCCAAGTGAACGAGCACCCCGCCCCGGTGCGCGCCGCCCCGCCCATCGCGGTGCGCATGGACGGCATCCACAAGCGCTTCGGCGCGGTGCGAGCCAACGACGACGTGACGCTCGCCATCGCCTCGGGCACCGTGCACGCGCTGGTGGGAGAAAACGGCGCCGGCAAGAGCACGCTGATGTCGGTGCTCTATGGCATGTACGCGCCCAACGCGGGCTCGATCGAGGTCTTCGGCAAACCGGTACAGCTGCGCAGCACCCACGACGCCATCGCGGCGGGCATCGGCATGGTCCACCAGCACTTCATGCTGGTCGATACGCTCACGGCGCTGGAGAACATCATGCTCGGCGCCGAGCCCCACGCGCTGCTGCGCCGCGCCGAGCGCATGGTGCGCCCGCGCCTCACGGAGCTGATGGAGTCCACGGGGCTGCGCGTGGCACTCGACGCGCGCGTGGGCGACCTGCCGGTGGGCGACCGGCAGCGCCTCGAGATCCTCAAGGTCCTGTTCCGCGGGGCGAAGGTCCTGATCCTGGATGAGCCCACGGCGGTGCTCACGCCGCAGGAGACCGCACACCTCTTCACGGTGCTCTCGCGCCTGCGCGACCAGGGCACCACCGTGATCCTCATCACCCACAAGCTGGACGAGGTCATGCGCCTCGCCGACCGGGTGACCGTGATGCGTGGCGGCCGCGTCGTCGACGAGCGCGCCGTGGCCGACACCAGCGCGGCACTCCTCGCCGAGGCGATGGTCGGGCGCAAGGTGAACATCGGCCGGCCCTCGGGCGTGGAGGTGGCGCCGGGCGAGGTGGTGCTGGACGCGCGCGGCTTGAAAGTCATCGATGCGCTCGGGGTCACGCGGCTCCACGGCGTCGATCTCGCGTTGCGTGCGAGGCAAATCGTGGGAGTTGCCGGCGTCTCGGGCAACGGCCAGAGCGAGCTGCTCGAAGTGCTCTCGGGCTTGCTCGTGCCGCAGGCCGGGACGCTGCTGCTCGCGGGCGAGACCTTCGCCCCCACCCGCTGGCTCACGCCTCGCACCGCGCGGCGGCTGCGCCTCGCCCACGTGCCCGAGGATCGGCACGCCCGCGCCATGGTGCTCGACTTCGCCGCGTGGGAATCGGGCGTGCTCGGCTACGAGGGCTTGCCGGTCTACAGCGGCGGCGGGTTCCTGCGCCGCCGTCGCATGCGCGGCGACACCGACGCCATGATGGAGCGTTTCGACGTGCGACCGCGGGCCCCGGAGCTCGCCAGCGGCAACTTCTCCGGCGGCAACCAGCAGAAGCTGGTGCTGGCGCGCGAGCTCGGCCAGGCCCCCCGCGTGCTGATCGTGGGGCAGCCCACCCGCGGCGTTGACATCGGCGCCATCGAGTTCATCCACGGCCAGCTGCGCGTCATGCGCGAGGCGGGCTGCGCCATCCTGCTGGTCTCTTCCGAGCTGGACGAGATCCTGACACTCGCCGACCGCGTGCTGGTGATGAATGCCGGTCGCATCACCGGGGAGCGCGCCATCGAGGCGTGTACCGAGGC
The DNA here is from genome assembly GCA_031375445.1 of Burkholderiales bacterium. GTDB lineage: Bacteria > Pseudomonadota > Gammaproteobacteria > Burkholderiales > Usitatibacteraceae > Usitatibacter. The sequence goes on from JANMHV010000469.1 coordinate 3,132, forward strand.
CGAGCTGGGAATGCTGATGGCGGCCACCGCGCATGCCGAGCCCGCAGGAGCCGCTGCATGAGCGCCCCGGTGGCACTCCCCCGCTGGGCCGACGTGGTGGTGCTGCCGCTGGTGAACCTCGCCATGGCGCTCCTGGTGGCCGGCGCCGTGGTGGCGATGATCGGCCAGGATCCCGGCCAGGTGCTCTCGCTCATGATCCGCGGCGCCTTCGGCTCGGCGCGCGGCTTTTCCTACACGCTCTACTACACCACCACGTTCATCTTCACCGGCCTCGCGGTCGCGGTCGCGGCCCACGGCGGGCTCTTCAATATCGGTGCCGAGGGGCAGGCGACGCTCGGCGGTCTCGGCGCGGGCCTGGTGGCCCTGTGGCTCGCCGAGACTCTCCCCGCCGCCGTAGTGCTGCCGCTGATGCTGGTGGCTTCCGCCGCATTCGGAGCCGCCTGGGCGCTGGTGCCCGCGTACCTGCAGGCCTATCGCGGCAGCCACATCGTGATCACCACGATCATGTTCAACTTCATCGCCTACACGCTGCTCGTGTACCTGCTGGTGAACGTGCTGAAGGCGCCGGGCAGCATGTCGGTGGAGAGCGCGCCGTTCGCCGAGGCGGCATTCCTTCCCACGCTGCACGAGGCGCTTGCGCGCATCGGCATCGAGTGGCCGTCTTCGCCTCTGAACTTGAGCTTCATCCTCGCCCTCATCGCCACGGCCGCCGTGTACCTGTACCTGTGGCGCACGCGCGCGGGCTACCGCCTGCGCACCGTGGGCTCCTCCGCCGGGGTCGCCGAATACGCCGGCATCCGTCCCGCGCACCAGATGATGATCGCCATGGCGATCTCGGGCGCGTTGGCGGGGATGGTCGGCATGAACGAGATCGCCGGCGTGAACCGCCGCCTGCTGCTCGATTTCGTCGCCGGCGCGGGCTTCACCGGCATCGCGGTGGCGATGATGGGCCGCAACCACCCGGCGGGCATCCTGGTGGCGAGCCTGCTCTTCGGGGCCCTCTTCCAGGGCGGCGCCGAGGTGGGCTTCGAGATGCCCAGCTTCAGCCGCGACATGGTGGTCACGCTGCAGGGCTTCGTGATCCTCTTCTCCGGCGCCATGGCCTACGTGCTGGCCCCGGCCCTCTCCCGGTTGATCCACGGAATTCCCGGGATCGGAAAGCGCGGGACGGCGTGATGGACGAGATCCTCGCCGGCACGCTCATCGCCTCGACGCTGCGCCTCGCGACACCGCTCATCCTGTGCGCGCTGGCGGGGGTGCTCGCCGAGCGCTCGGGCGTGATCGATCTCGGCCTCGAGGGCAAGATGCTGTTCGCCGCTTTCGCCGCCGCCGCCGTCGGCGTCACCACCGGCTCCACGCTGCTGGCGATGCTCGCCGCCTGCGGCATCGCGGTGCTGCTCTCATGGCTCCACGGGTTTGCCACCGTGAGCCACCGCGGCGACCAGGTGGTCTCGGGCATGGCGATCAACATCATCGCGTCCGGCCTCACGGTGGTGCTCGGCGTCGCGTGGTTCGCGCAGGGGGGGCAGACGCCCGCCGTGGGCGGCGACGTGCGCCTCACGCCGCTGTGGCCTGGTGCTGCCGCCGCGTTCCCGGGCGCGCCGTGGTTCGGCGCCATCGTGGGTGAAGGGCTCCTCGCGCACAACGCGATGGTGTACGTGGCGCTGGCACTCGTGGGGGTCGTGTGGTTCCTCCTCTATCGCACGCGCCTGGGCCTGCGACTGCGCGCCGTGGGCGAGAACCCCCAAATGGTGGATGCAGCCGGCGTCTCGGTGCTGGGGCTGCGCTACCTGGCACTCACGATGAACGGCGTACTGTGCGGCCTCGCCGGCGCCTACCTGGTGCTGGCGCAGAGCGCCGCCTTCGGTCCCAACATGACCGCGGGCCGCGGCTACATGGCGCTCGCGGCGATGATCTTCGGCCACTGGCGCCCGGTGCCGGCGCTGTGGGCGTGCCTGCTGTTCGGCTTCCTCGATACCGTCGCGGTGCGCCTGCAGGGTGTGCGCCTGCCGCACGTGGGCGAGGTGCCGGTGCAGGCGATCCAGGCTTTGCCTTATCTGCTGACCGTGGTGCTGCTCGCCGCCTTCATCGGCCGCAACGTGTCGCCCCAGGCGCTGGGCCGCCCCTACGTGAAGGAACGCTGAGCGATGACCTCCCCCCTTTCCCCCGATTCGATCGAACGCCTGCACTCGGCGGCGCGCGAGGCCCAGGGCCACGCCCACGCGCCCTACTCGCGCTTCCGCGTCGGCGCCGCGGTGCTGGACGAGCAAGGCCGCATCCACGCCGGCTGCAACGTCGAGAACGCCGCCTACCCGCTCGGCACCTGCGCCGAAGCGCTCGCCATCGCGACGATGGTGCGCGAAGGCGGCCGCGAGGTCCGCGCGCTGCTGGTGCTCGGCGAGGGCGAGGCGCTGGTCACGCCCTGCGGCGGCTGCCGCCAGCGGCTGCGCGAGTTCGCCGCTCCCGATACGCCGGTGCTCGTCGCCGATCGCGAGCGCGTCC
>JANMHV010000031.1:0-8767 GCA_031375445.1 Burkholderiales bacterium
GACCCCATTAGTCATGGATCTCACGAATATCGTCTGGCAGGCGTTCAGCGGTGCCCATCGTCACCTCACGACGGGCACCGACCGCATCCGCCGCTACGCCCCGGGCTTCCCCGCGATCATCGCCTATGCCGACATCGAAAATCCCGATTTCGCCGCGATCGCGGAATACTGCCCGCCGAAGGAACGGTTCTTCTGCGCCGAGTGGCGGGGCGCAGTGCCCTCGGGCTGGCGGGTGGATGTCGAGGCGTCGTTCTGCTCGATGGCGTGGGCGGGCGCGACACCCACGCCCGACCGCAAGCCCGTGCGCCTTGCGGAGAGCCACGTCCCCCTGATGGCGGCGCTCGCCACGCAGACGAGCCCCGGCCCGTTTCCCCAACGCCCCATGGACATCGGCGAGTGGTACGGCATCTTCGAGGAGGGGCGGCTCGTCGCCATGGCGGGGGAGCGGTTGCAGGCGGGGCAGTGGCGCGAGGTGAGCGGTGTCTGCACGTTGCCCGAGTTCCAGGGGCGGGGATACGCGCGGCGCCTCACCGCTCGGGTGGTCGCCTCCCAGCTCGCGCGGGGGCTACACCCCTTCCTGCACGTGATGTCGTCGAACGCTCGCGCGCTCGGCCTCTACGAGCACATGGGGTTCACGGTCGCGCGCGAGGTGCCGCTGCGCGTGGTGTCGCGCCTCGCCTGAGCATTCCGCGTCCGAATCCGGCGAGCCTACGACCTGGGTATCGGGCATCCTCGCGCCATCCCATTTTGCGCAGGTGCTCCATGACTTCTTTCCAGCTGGTCGGCCTCCCCCACGAGCCGTTCGAGCCGTTGTTCCAGCTGCCCGATGCCGAGCTCGCGGCGCGTGGCATGCGCCGCACCGTTGCGACCGCGGGTTCGGGGTTTCCCTGCCGCGTGAGCCTCGAGGACGCTGCGGCAGGCGATGAGCTGATGCTCCTGCCCTACGAGCACCAGCCCGCCAACTCGCCCTATCGCGCCAGTGGTCCGATCTTCGTGCGCCGCCACGCGAGGCAACGCGCGCTCCCCGTCGGTACGGTGACGCCGTACGTGACCACGGGCCTCATGTCCGTGCGGGCCTATGACGGGCAGCACCTGATCGTGGATGCCGCGGTGTGCGAGGGGACGCACGTGGCCGACGAGATCCGGCGCCAGTTTGCCAATGGGGAGGTGGAGTACATCCACCTTCACAACGCGCGGCGCGGGTGCTTTTCGTGCCGGGTGGAGCGTGCGTAGAACACGCTCGTCAGAAGGAAAACTTCGTCTTCACGATGAACTGCACCCGCTTCACGTCGGTATCCGGGTCGAGGGGCACGGCGATGTCGATGTGCAGCACGTTGTCCGACGAGGTGCGGTCGATGGCGAGCCGCAGGCCGATGCCCACGTCCTTCAGCCAGCCGCCATTCTCCCGGTTTGCGTTTTGGCTCGCCCACGCCCGCCCGGTGTCGAAGAACACGGCGCCGCCCACCCGGACGAGTCGAAACGGATACCAATCCGTGTAGTAGCGTCCCTCGACGGTTGCGCGTACCCGTTGCCGCCCGGACTGGTAGCGGTTGGGGTAGCCGCGCAATCCTTCCTCGCCGCCCAGCACCAGCTCATCGGGCACGCCGCCCCCCTCGACGTGATCCGCGGTGAGGGCCGCGTAAACCATCCGCGCGGCGTCGAAGGGCATGTAGAGGTTCGCGCCAACCCCCGTATGCGTCAGCGGCTCGCCCGTGCTGCCGATGCGCCGCTCGGCCCAGGCGCGCGCGAGGGCCTTCTGTTCGCCGCCCAGCGACCAGCCCCCGCTCACGTTCGCCGCATAGAGCAGGCTCGAGACCGACGAGCCCCAGGAGGCGAGGGACCGCCCCACCTGCAACGAGCCGGCGAAGCCGAGCCCGATGAACTCCGGCCGCTGGATCCGGTTGAAGTTCTTCACCTTGATGAAGTCGTCCTCCAGCAGGTCGTAGCGCAGGAAGGGGCCGCGCACCTCGTGGTCCACCGGCAGCGGGACCGGCGCGACGCGACCCGGTTCGGCGGCGTAACGGTCGTCGCGCCGCATCGCGCCCACGGAGAATCGCTGCGTCCAGCGGCCCACCAACCCCGGTGACCAGCCCCACGACGCGTCGGAGTTGCGCACCACATGGCGGTATTCGCTCACCACGTCGCCCGTGTTGTAGATCGAGTCGATGCGGTCGTCGTCCGCGTGCGCGGCCCGGGCGGCCCAGCGCGTGTCGAACGAATAGAAGGGCCGGTCGATCTCGTAGATGGATCGCTTGCCGTCGCTGAAGCTGCCCCGCCGGTACGTGAGGCGCGTCCAGCCGTCGAAGGCCTGCGTGTAGGCGATATCGAGCTCGTTGCCGCTGCGGTCGATGTCGGAGACTTTGCTGTAGCCGATGAGAAGCCCCGTGCCCAGCAGGTTGCGCTCGAGAACGCCGAAGCTCGACTTGTTCTGCCCGCCGGAGGTCGAGAACGAGCCGGTGAGATCGAGCGACCACGTGTCGCGCGTGGCCACCTCGATGTCCACCACGCCATCGACCACGCGCACCGGGCGGATCTCCACGTCGTGCAGCGTGCGCAGGTTGCGCAGCAGGCGTTCGGTCTCGGCGAGGCGCTGCGTCGAGATCCGCTCGCCGGACCGGAAGAGCAGCTTGCCCTCGATCACGGAGGGCCGGGTCACCACGTGCAGGCGGTTCACCCAGCCGTAGAGCCGATAGCCCTCGCCGGGGTGGTCGGGATCGAAGATGTTGTCGGTCTTCACCCGCACGGTGCCGATCACTGCGCCCTGGCGCTCCAACTCCTCGAAGCTCGGCAGGGGCGCGGCGGCCCTCGCCATGAAGGCGAAGCAGGCGAGTGGCACGAGAAACGTCCGTCTATCCATGGGCGGAGGATTTCAGAGCTTGAACTCCCAGAGGAAGGCGAAGCGCCGGTAGCGGTGCGCGATGTCGGTGCGCTCGAGCGACCCGCTCGCGTCGGTGAAGCGGTTCACCACCAGCACGTCCTGCGCGAGGAGGTTCTGCGCGGTGAGGCGCAGCTGCACCATCGGCGAGAAGCGCCACAGGGCGTATACCTCGAGCTGCCGGTTGACCCCGGTGTAGATCACCTGGGATTGCGAGGCCCGCACCGTGCCGCCGGCCCGGGCGGTGAAGCTCGATCCCACCGTGAGCTCGGGCGAGAACCGGTAATCCGCGCCGACCGTCCCGTTCCACGGCACCTGCTGGTCGAGCCGGTTGTGCGGCCCGGGGATGAAGTCCACCTGCGACCGGTTCACCGCGAAATTGCCGCGCAGGTCGATGGCGGGTGCGCCCTCGACGAGCTGCGAGAGCTTGCCCTTGGTGTCGAACTCGATGCCGCTCGTCTTCCCGGTGCCCACGTTGGTGGGCCGCGAGATGTAGATGCCGTCCTCGAGGAAGACCTGCCGCTGCACGATGTCCTCCACGCGCCGGTGGTACGCGGAAAGGCTCACCACGCCGCCGCCGGCGGGATAGTGCTCGTAGGCGAGGTCCAGGCCCCACGCCAGCTCGGGCTTCAACGCCGGGTTGCCGATGAAGTCGGGCGTGGTCGGCGTGTTGTTGGGGGCGAAGAATCGACGCGGCACCAGGTCGTTGATGGCGGGCGCCTTGTAGGTGCGCGAGATGCCGGCACGCACCTGGTCCTTCTGGGTGCCGGGCAGCTTCCAAAGCGCGTTCACGATCGGGCTCGCCACGTGGCTGCGGTTCACGATCTCCGAATAGGTATTGCCCTCGCTTTTCGTCTCGATGCCCTCCCAGCGCAGGCCGAGATAGAGGGCGAAGCGCGTCGTCACGTCCCACTCGTCCTGGGCGAAGAAGGCGACGCGGCCCACCTGGGTATCGAAATCCTCGTCGAGCACGAGGCGGGCTCCGGTGGAAGGATTCAGGTCCCGCTGCAACCGGGTGTCGCCGCGCTTGTTGTACGCGCCGTCCCAACCTGTCACCAGCGCGTGGCCGGCGAGGAGCGGGAACGTGTACTTGCCGTTGGAGGAGATGCCGCTGTCCTGGATGGCGCTTTCGACGCGGCGCTCGAGCGTCTGGATGCCGGCCGCGTTGTCCGCGGTGTAGCCGGAATCGCCGTCGAAGCGGAACGTCGTCACCCCGATGCGCGCATCGATGCGGCTGCCGTCGTCGAAGCGCCGGATCCACTGGGCGTTGGTGCGGAAGGTGCCGCTCTCGCTGCCGGTGCGCAGGTCGGTATCGGTGTACTGCGGCGGCGCCCCCGTGATCGGAACGGAATCTTCGCGGAAGTGGCCGCGGAACTGGTTGTAGCCGGCGAACGTGTCCCAGGAGAACGTGTGGCCCTTGTCGAGCGTCCAGGTGAGCTTGGGCGTGAGGTTGGCGTTGAGGCCCCAGCCCAGGTTGTTGCGGTGGAAGTCGTACACCTGGAACACCGTGCCGTCGGGGAGCGTCGCCACCTGCCGGCTGTAGTTGTCGTTCTCGAAGGCGAAGCGCACGAAGCTGAATGGCACCGTCCACGAGAGCTTGCCGGAGTTGTCCGCCCACTGGCCGGAAGCGTTCACGGTGGGCCGGCCGTTCTCGACCGAAGCGCCCGCTTTCAGCTCCCGGCGGCGTTGGGTCGGAATTCGGCGCAGCACCACGTTGATGGTGCCGGCCATCGCCTGGGCGCTGAACTCGGCCGTGGCGCCGCGCACGATCTCGATCCGCTCGATGGTGTCGGGCGCGATGTTGTCGAGCGTGAAGCCCGGCGGCATCGGTTCGCCGTTCACCAGGATCTGGGTGTAGCCGGAACCCAAGCCCCGCATGCGCACGACACCTCCCCGGCCGCCCGGCCCGCTGTCGACGGTGATCCCGGGCAAGCGCTTCAGCACCTCCAGCAGGTTGGTGTCGCCGTGCCGCGTGATCTCCTCGTGGTTCACCACGATCTTCGAGGCTGTCGATTCGCGCCGCTCCGACAGGCCGTCGCCCTGCACCTCGATCTTCTCGAGCTTGTGCGGGTCTTTGGCGGCGGCGGGAGGCGGTGACGGCTGCTGGGCTGCGGCGGCGAAGGTGACCAGGAATGCGAGGAGCGCTGGGATTCGGTGCACCGGGAATGGTCTCCTTCTGGTTTTAGCGTATTTTCTCCTTTTCCCCGCGAGTCTCCCATGAAGCAACGCAAGCTGGGTTCACTGAATGTGTCGATGCTCGGCCTGGGCTGCATGGGCATGTCGGAGTTCTACGGCACCCGTGACGACGCCGAGTCCATCGCCACCCTCCACCGCGCCATCGACCTCGGCTGCAACTTCCTCGACACCGCCGACATGTACGGCACCGGCGCCAACGAGGAGCTGCTGAACCGGGCGCTGAAGGGCCGGCGCGACCATGTCATCCTCGCCACCAAGTTCGGCAACAAGCGCGACCCCGTCGATCCCACCAATCGCACCATCGACGGCTCGCCCGCCTACGTGCGCAGCGCCTGCGAGGCAAGCCTGAAGCGCCTGGGCGTCGAGGTGATCGACCTCTACTACCAGCACCGCGTCGATGCCAACGTGCCCATCGAGGATACGGTGGGCGCCATGGCGGAGCTGGTGAAGCAGGGCAAGGTGCGCTACCTCGGGCTCTCCGAGGCGGGGGCGGCCACCATCCGCCGCGCCCACAAGGTGCACCCCATCACCGCGCTGCAGACCGAGTACTCGCTGTGGACCCGCGATCCGGAAGCCGAGATCCTTCCCACCCTTCGCGAGCTCGGCATCGGCTATGTGGCTTACAGCCCCCTCGGACGCGGCTTCCTGACCGGCCGCTACAAGTCGATGGAAGAGCTGGAGCCCGGCGACAATCGCCGCAACCATCCGCGCTGGCAGGGGGAGAACTTCAAGAAGAACCTGCGGCTGGTGGACGAGGTGAACGCCATCGCGAAGGACAAGGGCTGTACGCCTTCACAGCTGGCGCTGGCGTGGGTTTTGGCGCAGGGCGAGGACATCGTCCCGATCCCCGGCACCAAGCAGCGCAAGTACCTGGAGGAGAACCTCGCTGCGGCGGAGCTCGCGCTCAGTGCGGAGGAGCTCGCTCGCATCGACCGCGCCTTCCCCTTCGGCACCGCGGCCGGGACGCGTTATCCCGCGAAGGCGATGGCGGCGCTTTACCGCTGAGAGCCGTTGCTATCATGCCGCTCACACGTCGGCACTGGAGCGGGGCATGAAGATCGGCATGGTGGGGCTGGGGCGCATGGGCGCCAACATGGCGCTGCGGCTGCTGCGCGGCGGGCACTCGGTGGCTGTGTTCGATCCCGATCCCAAGCCGCGCGACGAGCTGGCGGCCCATGGCGCCGAAGCCGCGCACTCGCTCGCCGCACTGGTGACCAAGCTTCCCGCGCCGCGCGCGGTGTGGGTGATGGTGCCCTCGGGCGACATCACCGATGCGGCGCTCGACGAGCTCTTCACGTCGCTGGCTCCCGGCGACACGGTGATCGAGGGCGGCAACTCCAACTACAAGGACACGCAGCGCCGTGCGAAGGCGTTCGCGAAGAAGGGCATCGACTACGTCGACTGCGGGACCAGCGGCGGCGTGTGGGGGCTGGAGAACGGCTACAGCCTGATGGTCGGAGGCGAGGAAGCCGCGGTGGAGCGCCTGCGCCCGATCTTCGAGACCCTGGCCCCGGGCAAGGATCGCGGCTGGGGGCGGGTGGGCCCCTCGGGGGCCGGCCATTTCACAAAGATGATCCACAACGGCATCGAATACGGCCTGATGCAGGCCTATGCCGAGGGCTTCTCGATCCTGCAGCACAAGGATGAGATGGGGCTCGACCTCCACCAGGTGGCGGAGATCTGGCAGCACGGCAGCGTGGTGCGCTCATGGCTGCTTGACCTCACCGCCGCCGCGCTGAAGGATAACCCGACGATGGCGGGCATCGCGCCGTATGTCAGCGATTCGGGGGAAGGGCGCTGGACCGTGGCCGAGGCGGTGGATCTCGACGTCGCCGCTCCCGTCATCACGCTGGCGCTGCTGCAGCGGCTGCGGTCGCGCGATGCGGATTCCTATTCGGACAAGCTGCTGGCGGCGATGCGCGAGCAATTCGGCGGGCACGCCATCAAGAAGGCCTAGCGCCGCTCGAGCTCCAGGTTCGCTACCACCTGGCGCACGATCTCGTCGGCGGGCTGCGCGATCGAGAGCACCAGCGGATTCTCCTCGGCGCCGGGCTCCTCGAGCGTATCGAACTGGCTGCGCAGGAGCGTGGGGGGCATGTACTCGTGACGGCGGGCGGCAAGCCGGGAGGCGATGAGGTCGTAGGCCCCCTGCAGGTAGACGAGGCGCACGTCGCCGTGGCCGTTGGCCAGCCGCTGGCGGTAGGCGCGCTTCAGCGCCGAACACGTCACAACGCAGCGCTTTCCTTCCGACCGCATCGTGTCGATCCACATCGCGATGGCGTCCAGCCACGGCGCGCGGTCTTCGTCCGTGAGGGGCGTGCCGGCGCGCATCTTCTCCACGTTGGCGGTGGGATGGAACGTGTCGGCTTCCGCGAATTGCCACTGCAGGCGCGCCGCGAGCTTCTCCGCGACCGTGGTCTTGCCGCAGCCGGAAACGCCCATGACGATGAGGACGGAAGGCGCCATGGCGTTGCGCTCGGAGCCTAGCCTCGCGTGAGGGTGACGGCGAGCTTTGCGTCTAGGTAGCGCGCCTCGACCGTCGCGGCGCCGGTCACGTCGAAGGGCTTGCCGATGGCGCCCAGGGTCGCGATCTCGCCGCGCTTCAGTGTTTGCCCCCGCTCGCGGGCGTGGGCGATGAGGTAGTCGAACGAGGTTGCGGGGTCGGTGAGCTCGTCGCCGGAGAGGCCGCGCGCCGCCTCATTGCCGTCGACGCTGATCACGACCGAGGTCGCCACCTCCGCCATGCGCGCGCGGTCGAAGGGCATTCCGACCACCAGCGCCTCGAAGCCCACGCTGTCGCCCACGAAGCTCGGCCAGCCCACGGCGCGGCGGTTCACGAAGCGGGAGAGCACCAGCTCGAAGGTGGTGCGGAATTCGGAGACCGCCTCGAGCGGCTCGTCGATGCGGTCACCCGGAGCGATGTCACGCCCGAGCACGAAGGCGATCTCGAACTCCACCGTGACCGGCGCCGCGTTGGGCAACTTCACCGTGTCGCCGCTGCGATAGAGCCGCGGACCCAGCACGCGGCCCACGAGCGGGCGATCGAGCTTGCCCGCGCGCATGCCGGCGGGGCTGCCCACGCCGAGCTTCCAGCCCGCGATCGGCTGCGCGTTCGCGGCGAGCATCGATTCCTGGAGGTCGTAGCCTTCGGCGAGCGAGCCGGGGCGCGCGGTGGTGGGGAGCTCCTGCAACTGGCGGCCCGATTTCCAGGCATCGGCGATCGTCGCCGCGGCAATGCGGGGGTCGTAGGTCATTCGGCTTCCGGTGGGGATTCGATAAGGCACTCTACCGTGATTGCCCGGGCCTGCAATAAACTGGACGCCTCCCAATGCAGGAGGTTCCATGGCCAAGTTGCTGGTGCTCTATCGCCACCCCGAGAACGCGGCGCAGTTCGACGCGCACTATTTCTCGAAGCACGTGCCGATCGCGAAGTCCGTCCCGGGGTTGAAGCATTTCGAGGTGAGCCGCGGGCCGGTGGTGACGCCGCAGGGCGCTTCCAACTACCACCTGGTGGCTTCCCTCGAGTTCGACTCGATGGCGGCGCTCGGCAAGGGGCTCGCCTCGCCCGAGGGGCTCGCGACCGGCGCCGACCTCAACAATTTCGCCGGGGCGGGCGTGGAGCTGCTGGTGTTCGAAACCGGAGAGGTGTGACCCGGGAAAATCTCCCTCTCCCTTGGGAGAGGGCCGGGGAGAGGG
>JANMHV010000109.1:0-3039 GCA_031375445.1 Burkholderiales bacterium
CTCGTAGTTGTCGGTGTAGTTCATCAGCACGTAGGGGTGCACGTCGTAGGCGTAGCCCGCCATGTGCGCGCCGGATTGCTTCTTGGGGCGCGGGTAGACGTCCATCCAGCGGCTCTCGAAGCCCTTCTTCATCGCCGCGACGTACTCGGGGCCGAGGGGCTTGGCCGCCGCCAGCGTCATCGCGATGCCCTCGTCGATCGGGTAGGCGCGGCCGCCGCCGACCAGCGGGGGGTAGATGTCGTAGTAGCGCATCTCGGGCAGGCCCAGCATCTTCGCGCGCAGCTTGAAGTAGCGGTGCAGCGTGGGCAGGTTGGCGTTGGTCGACTCGATCAGCGTGTCGTACACCGCGCGGGGCACCTTGTTGCCGTCGAGGCTGCGGGTGAGCGAGTCGGGGTACTTGCGCACCTTGGCGTAGACGGTGCCTTCCTTCAGGTTGCCGTAGAAGGCGACGCCAAGGGTGCGCTCGAACTCCTTCCACTTGCCGAAGAAGGCGTCCATCACGCGCTTCCTGTCGTCGCGGTTCGGGACCTCGCGATACTTCGAGTACGCCGCCTGGTCGAGCTTCACCTCGGTGCCGTCGGCGAGCTTGACCGTCGGCCACGGCATGTCCGCGTTGGCGAAGATGCCGTAGATGCCGCCGGACTGGCCCTGCGCCAGCGCGAAGGTGGCGAGGATGCTTTCCCCGGCGGCGTCGAGCGTGTGCGGTGCGTTGCGCAAGATGTTGTCGAGGGGCTGGCGATAGGGCGCGAGTCCCGGCTCCTGCTGCTGGAACTGCGCGACCTTCGCCAAGCCGAGGGCGAGGATCTCCGGGTTGGTGAACGAGGTCGCCTCGCCGAACTTGCTGCCGATCACCCCGGTCTTCTGTCGCAGCGCGAGGCTCGCGGAGTTACCGGTGTCCTCCGCTTGAAGTTGGCCCGAGTAGACCAGCAGGCGCAGGTAGCGCTTGGCGACGTCGTACTGGAGGTCGAGGCAATCCCTGAGGCGCCGCGCCGACTCGCCGAGCTTGCCCTTGCACTCGCCCAGCTGGGGGAGCTGCGATTCGAGTTTCGCGGCGTCCTGGTTCCAGGCGTCGAGGGTGGGATAGAGGTCGGCGAGGTTCCAGCGGTCCTGCTCGCGCTCCGTGGCGGCGTGGACGGTAGCGGCGAAGAGGGCGGTGACGGCGGCTGCGAGGAGTCGGTTCATGGCGGCGGGGAGGGGTTTGACCGTCGCCATTCTGACAATAATTGGGTCAGAACAGGTTTACCGGTCTGGAAAACCTGTTCTGACCCAATTATTCGAGGGCGAGCCAGGGGTGGCGCTGGAAATGCTGCTTCGCGAAAGCCTCGATGCGCTCGCGGTGGCGCAGCGTGAGGTCGATGTCGTCGGCGCCGGTGAGGAGGCAATCCTTCCAGAACGGCTCGATGTCGAAGCGCACCGTGGCGGCGGGTGACGACACGGTCTGCGCGGCGAGGTCGACCTTCAGCAGGGGGTGGCCACTTGCGAGCAGCCGGTCGATGTCGGCCTCCGCCATCGCCACCGGCAGCACGCCGTTCTTGTAGCAGTTGTTGCGGAAGATGTCGCCGAAGCTGGGAGCCACGACGCAGCGGATGCCGCAGTCGAAGAGCGCGTACACCGCGCCCTCCCGCGACGAGCCGCAGCCGAAGTTCTCGCCGGCCACGAGGACGCGCGAGTCCTTGTTCTCCGGGAGGTTGAACGCGAACTCCGCGACCGGCGCGCCCGCGGTGTCGAAGCGCATGTCGTGGAACAGGAACTTCCCGTAGCCTTCCTTGCGCGGGTTTCGCAGGAAGCGCGCCGGGATGATCTGGTCGGTGTCGATGTTGCGGCCCTCGAGGCGGATGGCGGTGCTCGCGAGCGTGGTGAAGGGAGTCATCGACCCTCTCCCCGGCCCTCTCCCACTCCGAGGCCGGAGCCCGAGGGAGAGGGAGATTTCAAGGTGGCCATATAACCGAGCATCGCGGTGGCCGCGGCCGTGGCGGGGCTTGCGAGGTGGGTGCGCGAATCGCGCCCCTGGCGCCCGGCGAAGTTGCGATTCGACGTCGAAACGCAGCGCTTGCCAGGGCCCACCAGGTCGCCATTCATGCCGACGCACATGGAGCATCCCGACTCGCCCCACGTCATGCCGGCCTCGGTGAACACGCGGTCCAGCCCCTCGGCCTCCGCGGCGCGCTTCACCAGCGTGGAGCCCGCGCTCACCAGCGTCGGCACCTTGGCGCGCCCCGAGATGCGGCGGATCACGTCGGCGGCCACCCGCAGGTCGGAAAGCCGCGCATTGGTGCAGGAGCCGATGAACACCTGGTCGACGGCCGCTTCGCGCATCGATTGCCCAGCCGTGAGACCCATGTACTCGAGCGCCTTCTCCACGCCGTGGCGCTGCTCGTCGTTGGCGATACCCGAGGGATCGGGCACGACGCCGTCAAGCGCGATCGCCTGCTCGACGTTGGTGCCCCACGTGACCATCGGGCGGATCGAGCCACCGTCGATCTCCACTTCGCGGTCGAAGCGCGCGTCCGCATCCGTGCGCAGCTCGCGCCATTCCGCGACCGCCGCATCCCAGAGCGCGCCGGAAGGCGCCATCGGCCGCCCGCGAACGTATTCGAGGGTGGTCTCGTCAGGGGCCACGAACCCGGCCTTGCCGCCGGCCTCGATGGTCATGTTGCAGAGCGTGCAGCGCTCCTCCACCGATAGCGCCTCCACCGCCGGGCCCGCGTACTCCACCGCGTGGCCCACGGCGCCCGCCATGCCGATGCGCGCGATGATCGCGAGCACCAGGTCCTTCGCATGCACGCCTTCCGGAAGCCGGCCCGTCACGCGGATGCGCATCGCCTTGGGCTTCACCTGCCACAGGCATTGCGTCGCGAGGACGTGGGCCGCTTCGGAGGCGCCGATGCCGAACGCGAGAGCCCCCAGCGCGCCATGGGTCGAGGTATGCGAATCGCCGCACACGAGCGTGACACCCGGCAGCGTGAACCCCTGCTCGGGTCCCACCACGTGCACGATGCCCTCGCGCCCGTCGCCGAGCGCGAAGTGCGGCACCTTGAA
>JANMHV010000096.1:0-11588 GCA_031375445.1 Burkholderiales bacterium
CCTACGATCGCCGCGTTCATGCGTCACCCCGGCCGACGCAACGCGTCGATGGGCCGGGGCCCAATTTGCGCGGATCGGACCCCCGCCTACGCGGGGGTGACAAATCGGTCATAGCCACAGCACCCTCCTTCTCAGTTCCATGTCCTTCGCCAGCGCCGCCGAAGGCCCCACGTGCGTGACACTCCCCCGCTCCAGTGCCACGGTGCGGTCCGAGAGCGCCAGTGCCAAATCCAGATGGTGGTCGACGATCACGATCGATACCTCTTGGCGCAGCTTGTCGAAGGCGACGAAGAGCTCCTCCACGACCGAGGGCGCCAGCCCCTCGAAGGGCTCGTCCAGCAGCAGCAATCGCGTGTCGCCGGTGAGTGCGCGCGCCACCGCGAGCATCTGTTGTTCGCCGCCCGACAGGTAGTCGGCGGGGGAGCGCAGCCGCTCCTTCAGTCGCGGGAAGAATTCGAAGATGCGGGCCTCCTCCCAGTGCACGCCGTTGCCGGTGCGGCGCTTGATGCGCCCCAACTCCAGGTTGTGCGCGACCGACATTCCGGCGAAGAGCCCGCGCCCCTGGGGGACATAGGCGACCCCGGCGCGCGCGGCCTGGGCGGAGGGGCGGCGCGCGAGCTCGACGCCGGCGAGGCGGATCGAGCCGGTCGCGGGCGGCGCGATACCCACGATCGACTTGAGCAGCGTCGACTTGCCGGCGCCGTTGCGCCCGAGGAGCGCGACGATCTCGTGGTCGCGCACCTCGAACGCCACGTCGCGCAGGATGTGGCTCTTGCCGTAGAAGGTGTTCACCCCGGCGACCGCGAGGAGGGTTTCGGTGCCCGCGGCGCTCGCACCGGCGCGCTCGGCAAGGTCGTGGGTCCCGGAGCCGATGTACACCTCCTGCACGCGCGGTGAGTCGCGCGCATCCGCGACGCTCCCATCCACCAGAACCGCGCCGTCGTTCATCACCGTCACCGAATCGGCCAGAGCGAACACGCGGTCGATGTCGTGTTCCACGAGCAGCACCGGGATCTCCGTGGAGATGCTCTTGATGAGGCGTCCCACGCGGTCGCGCTCGGCGGCGGCGAGCCCCGCGAGCGGCTCGTCGAGCAGCAGCAGGCGCGGGCGGGTCGCGAGGGCCAACGCCATGTCGAGCAGGCGCTGGCCGCCGTAGGAAAGGGAAGAGGCCTGGGCGCCTTCCATGCCCGCGAGGCCCATGGTGCGCATCACGGCGGCGGTCTCGGCATTGACGCCCTCGTTGGCGTGCGCGTCCACCCAGAACCAGAAGCGGCGCGGGTCGCGCGCCTGCACCGCGAGGCGCACGTTCTCCCGCACGTCGAGCGCGCCGAAGAGGTTGGTGATCTGGAACGAACGTCCTATGCCTGAACGCGTGATGCGCTCCGGGGAAAGCCCCGCGATCGACTGCCCCGCGAGCCTCACGGTGCCCGCGTCCGGGCGGAACATGCCCGAGATCAGGTTGAATGCAGTCGTCTTGCCCGCGCCGTTGGGACCGATCAGCGCGTGCAGGGTGCGGTCGCGCACGCGGAAGCCCGCCCCCTGCACGGCGCGGATGCCGCCGAAGCTTTTCTCGAGGCCTTCCACTACCAGGATCGCCTCCGGGTGGTGTGCGCCGGGCTTGAGGAACTCGGGCAGTACCGCGTCGCCCGCCTGCCGCCCATCCATCGCCGCGTCCGTCGCGGGCCTGGGCCGCCAGCGCCGCATCACGCGCTCGTACAGGCCCACGAGGCCGTCGGGGGAGAACACCACGAATGCCACGAACAGGAGCCCGAAGTAGAGGAGCCAGTTCTCGGTGACGCGCGACAGGCTGTCGCGGAAGATCACGAAGAAGAGCGCCCCGATCGCCGGCCCCAGGAACGAGCGCATGCCGCCGATGATGACCATCGCCAGCAGCTCGCCCGAGAACGCCACCGAGATCGGTTCCGCCGATGTCATGCGGTTGTTGAACATGAGCAGCACGCCCGCGAGCCCGGTGATGCCCGCCGAGACCACGAAGGCCACGAGCTTGTAGCGGTCCGTCGGGTAGCCCACGAAGCGGGCGCGTTGCTCGTTCTCGCGGATCGCCACCAGCACGCTGCCGAGCGGCGAGCGGTGGAAGCGCCAGAGGACCACCAGGACGGCGAAGCCGATCGCCGCCACCAGGACGTAGTAACCCGTGGTGTTCTCGAACGAGAAGCCGGCGAGCCTGGGACGCACGATGCCGCCCAGCCCGTTCTCGCCGCCGGTCATGGCGGTCCAGCGGAATGCGACCGCGTACAGCATCGCGGAGAGGGCGAGGGTGAGGAGGGAGAAGTACACGCCGCGCCGCCGCAGGATCAGGAACCCGAAGACCCACGAGACCAGCAGCACGCAGCCCACCCCGAGCGCGAGCGGAGCGAGGAACGCCTCCTTGAAGTACTCCCGCTGCAGGATCGCCGCCGCATACGCCGCGAGGCCGAACCACGCGCCGTGCCCGAACGAGACGAGCCCGGTATGCCCGACGAGGATGTTGAGCGCCATGCACGCCATGGCGAAGATCACGACCTCGGTCGCGGAGGTCACCCCCAGGCCGATCGCGTGGAGCAGGAAGGGCAGGGCGGCGAGCCCGGCCAGGACGTAAAGGAGGTCGCGCCGCTGGGGCATGGGTTACTCGAACCTCGCGATGCGCTCGCCCAGCAACCCGCGCGGGCGCACCAGCAGCACCAGCAGCATGAGGAGGTAGATCGCGGCCTCCGAGTACTGCGGGTAGCCCATCGCGGTGACGACGCCCTTGGCCACGCCGACGATGGCTGCCGCGATGACCACACCCCAGAACGAGCCCAGGCCGCCGATCACCACCACGACGAAGGCCGCCGTGATGATCTCCGCGCCCATCGCGGGGTGCACCGCGAAGATCGGCGCCAGCATGACGCCGGCGAGCCCCGCGAGCCCGATGCCGAGGAAGGCGATGGCGGCCATGTAGGGCTCGAGCGAGATGCCGAGCGCACCTACCATGTCGGGGTTCTGCACACCCGCGCGCACCACGCGCCCGAAAGGCGTCCTCTGCAGCAGGAACCAGAGGCTCGCCACGCACAGCACCGCGATCAGCATCAACAGCGCGCGATACCTGGGGTAGAAGAAGTCGCCGACCACGAACTGGCCGCGCAGCTCCTGCGGGATCGCCCACGAAAGCGGCGGGGCGCCGTAGACCATGCGCAGCACCTGCTCGATCACCATCGCGAGCCCGAAGGTGAGGAGCAGCGAGAGTGCCGGGTCCGACTTGTAGAAGCGCCGCAGCAGCAGGCGTTCGACCACGACGCCGAGGACGCCCACCGCCACCGGCGCCATGAAGACGGCGGCCGTGAACCCCAGCCGCTGCCCGATGGAGATCGCGAGGTACGCGCCGATGGCGTAGAACGCGCCGTGGGCGAGGTTCACGATGCCGCCCAGCGAGAAGATGAGCGACAGCCCAAGGGCTATCAGAAGGTAGTAGGACCCTGCCAATAGCCCGTTGAGGATGTGTTGGAGGAGGAGCAAAGGGTCACAGCCGCGGCGAAAAGTCGTCACACCCGCGAAGGCGGGTGCCTAAGTTGTATTGGGCCCCCGCCTACGCGGGGGTGACAATCATCAAGCCATCTTGCATTCGATCTCGTCGCCCTGTGTCGCGATGACCTCGAGCGACTCGCTGGCGCCCGGCACCGCCGCCGAGGGCGTGAAGATGTCCCACTCGTTCTTGATCTGTCCGGGCGGCAGTGCCACCACCGTATACATCTCGTGCATCATCTGGTGGTCGGCCTTGCGGAAGTATCCCTCGCGCGTCTTCATCAGCCCGAACTTGGCGCCCTTCTCGAAATGCTCGACGACCTTTGTCGCGTCGATCGACTTGGTCTCCGCCATCGCCTGGGCCGTGAGCTTCATCGCGTTGTAGTCGCCCCAGGCCTGGTTTTCCGGCGGGCGGCTGTAGCGCTTGCGGAAGTCGCCCACGAATTTCCGCGTCGCGGGTGTCGCGATGAGGTGGTGCCACACCACGGGCCAGGTGCCGAGGAAGTTGCCCTTGCCCGCGGCCCATGCAAGTGCCGTATCGAAGCCGAAACCCGCCACCGGGAAGGTGAGGCCGAACTCCGAGTACTGCTTCAAGAAGTTGGTGATCTGGTTGCCGGCGAGGTTGGAGATCACGAGGTCGGGCTTGGCGTTGCGGATCTCGAGCAGCAGCGGGGAGAAGTCGGTCGCGTCCGTGGGCACCAGCTTGTCGGCGGCGAACTGGCCGCCGTTGGCCTCCATGAACTTCTTCGCCACCCGCAGCAGGTCGTGGCCGAACGCGTAATCGGCGGTGAGGGAAAACCACTTCTTGCCCTTCACCAGTCCCTGCGCCATCAGCGCGCGCCCGCAGGTCTTCACGTACATCGAGTTCTGGCTCTCGATGTGGAACATGTACTTGCTGCAACTCTTGCCGCGCAGCTGGTCGGAGTTGGCGCCGGTGTTGATGAAGAGCGTCTTGGTGCGCTCGGCCACCTGGCCGATCGCGAGCGCCGAGGCCGACGAGATCTCGCCGATGATGCAGGCGACCTTGTCGCGCTCGATCATGCGCTCGGCCTTGGTGGTGGCGGTCTGCGGGTTGACCGAGTCTTCCTTGAGGAGCTCGATCTTGCGGCCGTTGATGCCGCCCGCGGCATTGATCTCCGCCACCGCCATGTCGACCGCCTGCACCGCGAATTCGCCCAGCGGCCCGAGGAACCCGGTGCGCGGCGTGAGGTGGCCGATGCGGATCACCTCCGACTGGCCGTACGAGATGAAGGGAAAACCGGCGAGGCCGGTGGTGGCGGCACCCGCGAGGGCGCCCTGGATGACAGTGCGGCGTGAAATACCCTTCCGATCGCTCATCGCTCCTCCTGCGTGTATGTTCTGTTTTTTGGAAGCTGGCTGGAATCGCACTTACGAAAGGGCAGTATAGATGGAGCTGGGAATCGACGGTTTGCGCGTGATCGTCACGGCGGGGGCCAGCGGAATCGGGCTCGAGATCGCGCGGGCATTCGTGCAGGAGGGCGCGCACTTGCACGTGTGCGATGTGGACCCCGAGGCGATGGCGCGCGTGGCGAAGAGCGACCCCGCGATCGGCGTGACGCCGTGCGACGTCTCCGACCGCAACCAGCTCGCGCGATTCTTCGAGGAGGCGCTGTCCAGGCTGGGCGGCCTCGATTGCCTGGTGAACAACGCCGGCATCGCCGGGCCCACGGGCAAGGTCGACGAGATCGATCCCGCCGAATGGGACCGCTGCATCGCGATCGACCTCACCGGCCAGTTCAATTGCGCCCGCCTCGCGGTGCCGCACCTTCGCAAGTCGAAGAACCCGAGCATCATGAACGTCTCGTCGCTGGCGGGCCGCCTCGGTTTCGCGCTGCGCACGCCGTACGCCGCCGCCAAGTGGGGCGTGATCGGGCTCACTAAGTCGCTCGCGATCGAGCTGGGAGACGACGGTATCCGTGTCAACGCGCTCTTGCCCGGGGTGGTCTCCGGTGATCGCCAGAAGCGGGTGCTGACGGCGAAGGCGCAGGCGAAGGGCCTCACCTACGAGGGGATGGAGAAGCTCGCGCTCTCGTTCACGTCACTCAAGGAATACGTGACCCCGGAGCAGCTGGCGAACCTCGCGGTGTTCGTGGCGAGCCCCCTGGGACGGACGATTTCAGGCCAATCACTTTCCGTGTGCGGCGATACCAACATGCTGGGATGACGGGCTAGCGCTTCTCGAGGATTTCCGCGATTCGCTGCGCCGCACGGGCGGCACCGTCGGCCTCCACGGGCTTGTAGTTCACCGGCGCGTGCATCGCCTGCAGCGCCCGCTTGGCGAGCAGCTCCGGAGTAAGGCCCGCGTATTCGACGGACCTGTCGGCGCCGTAGTTGGCGAGCCGCTTCCTCACGTGCAGGTTCTGCTCGAAGTGGCGCTGCAGCGGGAAGCTCAGGAACGGTCGCCGGGTCGCCACGAGCTCCATGCAGGTGGAAAGGCCGCCCTGGACGAGCGCCAGGTCGCAGCAGGCGAGGTGTTCGAAGAGGTTGTGGACGTACGGCCGCACCTCGAGGCCCTCCACCTGCGGCAGCGATTCGGGGGCGAGGCGCGGCCCGGCTACCAGGATCATCCGCAGCTCCGGCACTTCCCGCTTCATGCGCGGGAAAGCGTGGGCGATCTTCTCCAGCAGCGGGCGCCCGACGCCGGTGCCGCCGATCGCGGCGATCGCGATCTTTTCGCCGGGGCCGTAGCCCAGCTTCGCTCGCACCTTGTCCGTGTCCGCGTAGGCACGGGAGTCGAACGGCAGCGTGTACCCCGAGTATTCGAAGTTCTGGTCGGTCCAGGCGCGGATGCTGGGAAGCCCCGGGCCGAAGGGCTCGTCCGTCACGTCTTCAGGGTTGCCCACGAAGATCGCCGCGTCGCGCACGTAGGGAAAGCGCGCGATGTGCTCGATGTCGTCGCAATTGCGGTCCGCGCACAGGTGGGCCTCGCGCTCGTCGCCGCCCATGGGCAGGCAGCCCACGAAGTCCGTGAGGAACACGAACGGCTGGCGCTTTAGCTCCGGGTTCTCGTGATAATAGTAATCGACCTCCCACGACTCGTCGCCGATCACGAGGTCGTAGTGCTCCTGCTCGACTAAGTCCGAGAAGGTCATGAAGTTGTTGACCATGATCTCGTCCATGGTGCGCAGCGCGAAGAACGCGTGGAGATCATGCTCGCCCGCCACCTGTTCGAAGTGGCGGCTTTCGTTGGCGAGGCGCGCGGTGATCGGGTGCACGTGTTCGCCTTCGCGCTGCAGGTAGCTGGCGGCGGGGTCCACCGTGAACCAGTCGATGTCGAGGTCGGGCTGGCGCTTGCGCAGCTCGCGTACGATCGCGAGGTCGCGTTGCACGTGGCCGAGGCCGATGGGGCTCGAGACGAAAAGGGCGCGGCGTCGGCGCCGCATCGCGCGCGTCCAGGTTCGTTGCGGCTGGGGCGCTCCCACGAAATTCTTCAATGCACGGTTGAAGACGACCGGGTCGCGCACCGAGGTGAGGTGCCCGCCGCCCCCGATGGTGAGCAGCTGTGCGCCCGGCACCAGCGAATGGATCGCCTGGCCGCGCTCAGGGGGGACACGCTTGTCCTCGTCGCCGTGGATCACGAGCGTCGGGCACTTCACCTGGCGCGCCAGGTGGCGCACGTCGGCGGCGAGCCAGCCGTTGCGTGCCCAGTCCACGACCTCGCCGCTCGTGGCCCAGCCGAAACGCACCGCGTCCTCGAAGGGCTTGGTCGAATGCGGCTCGGTGAAGACGATGTCGAAGAACCAGGCGAGGTAGGCGGCCCAGTCCTCGCGCATCCTGCCGCCCTCGGCACGGACCCGCTCGGCAAGCTTCGCGTCGTTTATCAGCGCGTCCGCGTAGCCCCCGGCGATGATGACATGGCTCACGCGCTCGGGCTGCTCGGCCGCGAGGCGCAAGGCCGTCATCGCGGTGGCCGAGATGCCGACCACGGCGAGGCGCTCGGCGCCCGCGGCATCGAGGACTGCGACAAAGTCGGCGTAGTAGTGGTCGAAGGAGTACGCCTCCTGCCCCTGGGGCCGATCGGAGCGCCCGTTGCCGCGCCCGTCCATGGCGATGACCCGGAAGTGGCGCGAGAGGTACGGCACCACGGTCTTGAGGATGCGGCTGTGCGTGATCTGGAAGATGGGCGCGAAGGCGATCCACGGTCCCGCTTCTCCCCACACGCCGTACCAGCATTTGACGCCGTCGCGCTCGACGAAGCCCTCGCGAATCGCCTGTACGGTCTCGAAGGGGCGGGGATCGCCTTCAGGCACACCGCCCGCTTTCGGCAGCTCGCCCACGACCTTGGCGAAATCGTCCCGCAGGCGCGTCATGCCGTTTTCCTTGCCGTGGTCCGCGGCCGCTTCGCGCGCGACTGCTTGCGCACTCGCTCGTCCAGGTCCTTCAGCAGCGTTTCCACCGCATCGAGGGCCGCGGGGTGACGGGCCTTGTCGCCGAGCAGGTCGGAGAATTCCATTCCCAGCCAGAACTCGGAAATCCAGCACGCGATGACGGGGGCAGTGAAGGGCGGCGGCAGGCGCACGCCACAGCTCTCCAGGTTGGCTATCGCCTCGACCACGCCGTTGCTCACGACCTTCTTCCACGCCTGGATGCGGGGAAGGAATTTCTCCCGTAGCGCCGGATCGGAAAGCGAAGCGGCCCACAACTCCGCCTGCACGCGCACGAAGCCGGAGGCCAGGTCGTCCCGGTAGAAGCGCCTCGCCTGTGCCCACTTGTGCGCGAAGTCGCCGGGCTGCGCGTACATCGCCTGCTGCCGCTGCAGCAGCTGGCGGTTGGCTTCGTCCAGCACCGCGATGACGAGTGGGTCCTTGCCGTGGAAGTGGTAGCTGATCAGGGCGTGGTTCACGCCCGCGTCCTTTGCGATCTCGCGCGTGCTGAGCGCCGAGTATCCCTCGGTCGCCAGGCGCCGGAACGCCGCCTCGAGGATCCGGGTCTTGGTTTCGACGGGTGCAGCCCCCTCGAACAGGCGGGGTGCATCGAGTACCGCGGCTTTGTCCATTGGTTTGACCAAGTGGTTTAACCAGTTGGTCAAAAGTAAACGCGGAAGGGGCAGCCTGTCAAGGGGTGCGCGTTTCGCTGGAGCCATGGCGCGGCGAAAGCCGGACGAAAGGCGGATGGAAAAGGGCCGCGTCAACCGCGGCCCTTGCTCCTGCGTCCCCGTGGCTGCGCTGCTACCCCGGAGAATTCTGCCCGTGGTCGCCGCGGCCATCCCGCCCGCCACCGCCCCGATCGCGATCGCCGCGCCACTCGTTGCGATCGTCCCGCCCATCGCGGTCCCGCCGGCCATCGCGTCGCCCGTCGCGGTCGCGGTCGCCGCGCCAGCGTCGATCGTCATCCCCGTCGATGTAGATGCCGAGCCCCACCGAGGGCGCGACGTAGCCGTTGCCGTAGTACGGTGAGCCATAACCGTCGTAGTAGCCCGGGCCGTAGCCGTTCCCGTAGTACGGACCGGCTGCGCAACCGCCGAGCAATGCCGCCGCAGCCGCACTGGCAAAAAACGCCTTCATCGAGATCGCCATGGTCCACCTCCATCAATCGTATGGAAGTGGGGCATCACGGAGGGGAAATCGTTCCGGCTGGTGAGCTGCGGGGGCGTATCAGCTTGTTACGCCGACTTGAGCGAGTTGTCCTGCGTCTCCGCTTCGGGACCGTGGACCTTGCACGAGGCGATGCCCTGGTCCCGAGCGGAGTCCGAGCTGTACATCTGGCTGGTCCCGATGGTCTCGCCATTGGCCGCTTTCAGCAGGAAGAAGGGGTGCGTGCCCTTCGAGGTAAGGCGTGAGTAGCGCGCGTCATCGGCCGAGTTGGCGCGGCACGACTCGATTCCCACCTCCGCTGCCGCCTTCGTCGCGTACAGCTGGCTGGAGAGGACGGTTTGCGAATTGGCGGATTTGAGGTCCCAATGGAACTGCGCTGAGCCTGCGGGATGAAGGACATATTTGCCGGCCATGATGGGCTCCTGGATGGGATTGTGAGTCGTCAAGGATATAAAGTGCCGCCGGAGGTGTCTGTACGGTTGCGAACATCTATCCAGCATCCACCGGAGCACGACATGCGAAACAATTTCTCGGGCAAGGCCCCCACCCTGGTCGTATGGTTCATCTCGCTGGTTCTCTTCCTCGTGGCTCTCGCCGCGGCATTCGGCCTGGTCCGCATGGACGCGCGGATCGGTACCTGGTCCTGGATCATCGGCTACGGGCTGCTGCTCATCGCCTGCAGGGTGCGCGGCCTCTGACGCCCGGGACGCCCCAGTGGGCGAAGTCGATCGGGGCGCGGGCGATGCGAGGTCAGTAGGGTAAATTCACGCTTTCCCCGCCCAGGACACGCCGTGGCCGGCTCGAGCCTCCTCACCCTCATCGACGACATCGCGACACTCCTCGATGACGTCGCGGTGATGACCAAGGTCGCGGCCAAGAAGACCGCCGGCGTCCTGGGCGACGACCTCGCCCTCAACGCCCAGCAGGTGACGGGTGTCAACGCCGACCGGGAGCTGCCCGTGGTCTGGGCGGTGGCCAAGGGCTCGGCCCTGAACAAGCTGATCCTCGTGCCGACGGCCCTCGCCATCAGCGCATTCGCCCCCTGGGCGATCACGCCGCTGCTGATGGTGGGCGGCGCCTTCCTCTGCTACGAGGGGTTCGAGAAGGTCGCCCACAAGGTCCTGCACCCCAGGGAGGAGGACGAGGCCCACCACCAGGAGCTGGTGAAGGCCGTCGCCGACCCGCAGGTGGACATGGTGCAGTTCGAGAAGGACAAGGTGAAAGGTGCGATCCGGACGGACTTCATCCTTTCCGCTGAAATCATCGTGATCACGCTGGGCACGGTGGCCGCGGCTACCTTCGGCAAGCAGGTCGCCGTCCTGTCGACCATTGCCATCGTGATGACGATCGGCGTGTACGGCTTCGTCGCCGGGATCGTGAAGCTCGATGACGCGGGGCTCTGGCTCCTGTCGCGCGAAGGTGGCGCGTCCAGGGCACTGGGCCGCGGCATCGTCGCCTTCGCCCCCTGGCTCATGAAGGGGCTCTCCTTCTTCGGCACGATCGCGATGTTCCTCGTGGGCGGCGGCATCCTCGTGCACGGCATTCCGGGCTTCGAGGGCTTCCTCAACCAGTTGACCGAAGCCGCCGGCAAGACCGGCAGCATGCTGCTCGGGATCCTCGCCGACGGCCTGGTGGGCCTGGTCGCGGGCGGGCTCGTGCTGGCCCTGGTGATGGGTTATCGGAAGGTGCGGGGCCGCGCGGCGGCCTGAGGACTCGACTTCACCCGCCCGCCCGCCCGCGCGACGCAAGCTCAACGACCTGCGGGCGTTCGTCACCGTCGCGGGCCGCAAGAGGTGACGATTCGTCGCTCCACGGAGTGAGGCCGCGGCCATCGGAGGCGCGGTTACTGAATTTGCGACTGCGACGGCACCGTTGCGCGCCGCCACGGTCAGATTCCCATTCCCCCCTTGCAGCTTTCGAGGAACACCCATGTCCAGCTTCGACCCCACCCGACGGAAACTATTGCAGGCAGGCGCGGCAGCGGGGGGTGCAGCCGTCGCGCCCGCGATGCTGATCGACGCCGAGGCGGCCGCGGCTGCGCCGGCCGCAAGGCCGCCCGCGGCGCTGGGGACGGCCAACGTGACTTTGCGGGTGAACGGCACGGATCACCAAGTGATGCTCGACCCGCGCACGACGCTGCTCGATGCCGTGCGCGAACGCCTGCACCTGACTGGTGCGAAGAAGGGCTGCGACCAGGGCCAATGCGGTGCGTGCACCATGATCGTCGACGGCCGGCGCATCGCCTCCTGCCTCACGCTCGCGGTGATGCAGGAAGGCCACGACATCACGACCATCGAGGGCCTCGGCACGCCGAAGAACCTGCACCCGATGCAGGCGGCCTTCGTGAAACACGACGGTTTCCAGTGCGGCTTCTGCACGCCCGGGCAGATCATGAGCGCCGTGGGCCTGATCACGGAAGGCCATGCGGGCGATGATCCCGAGCGTGTCCGCGAGCAAATGAGCGGAAATATCTGCCGCTGCGGCGCCTACCAGGGCATCACGGAAGCGGTGCTCGAGGCGCAGAAGATTATG
>JANMHV010000100.1:0-3788 GCA_031375445.1 Burkholderiales bacterium
AACGCGACCAGGCCGCCGGCCGCGAGGGCGAAAGCGGTGCCGTAGGAGCCGCCGCGGACGAGCCCGGTGACGTGCAGGTTGCGCCCGCCCGCCAGCTGCGGCCACGGCACCTTCGAGGCGAACGCGTAGCCGTTGGGCGGCTGCACCACGAGGCAGTAGTCGCCGGCGTTGGTCATCGGCGGGTAGCGGAACTGGCCATCGGCGCCGGTGACCATCGGATTCGAATACTGGTTGCCCACGGCCACCGGCGACGTGCCGCACTGGCCGCCGGAAGCGGCGACCAGCGTCACGCGCGCGCGCTCGACCGGCTCGTTGGTGCGGCTGTCGAACACGACCGCGACGGCGCTGCGAAGCGTCACCTGGGTCTCGATGCGGCGGCCGCAGCCCAGGATCTCGGCGGTGAAGACGTCGTTGGCCTGCCCTTCGACGGCACCGCTCGCGGCCACCACCGGGGGTGCCCGCACCGGCAGGCGCGGCGCCAGGAAGATGCCGGTGTCGGCGCCGGTCTCGGTGCCCGTCACCTCCTCACGCTCGCCGTTGGGCCCGGTGATGACGATGGTGCGGGTTTCGACCACGCGCGGGTCGGCGTTGCACGAGGCGGCGTCCGCACGCAGCCACAGATCGCCGCCGACCACTCCCCAGATGGTGGGGTAAACATACGTGTTGTCGACGAAATTGCGGATCACGTTCTCGGGCTGCACCGGGCCCTCGCGCGTGTCGAACATCGTGGTGTCGCGCACCGTGAGGCTGCCGGAGCCCGAGCTCGTGAGCACCAGGGTCGTCAAGTTGGTGTCGGCCGCCATGGTGTCGGGCGCGCGCACCTCGATCAGGATGCGCAGCGACTCGCCCGGGGCGAGCGTCACGGTCCAGCCCATTGCGACCTGGGTGTCGGTGGGATCCACCACGCCCGGGAGCGAGCCCCCACCGGCGACGGGGTTGTCGATCCAGACGGTGGCGGTCCAGCCCGGGCGGTTGTTGGTGAGGTAGCCCGTCGTGACGCGGACCGTCTCGGTGCAGTTGCCCTGGTTCACGAGGTAGTGCGGATAGGTGACCACTTGGCCGCGGCCGATGCGTGCCTGCTGGTCCGGATCGAGCACCAGCGCGCAACGGGAGGCGACGCTGTCGGTGGCATCGTCGGCCGAGGCGGTGCGCGAAGGCACGGTGGCGGAGCGCGCCGTCTTGGTGACCTTGTAGGCGCCGGGTGCCGCGGTCGCGGGGATCTTCGCCTTCAGGATGATCCTGTAGGAACCGCCGGCGGCGACGACACCGGTGTCCGGGGTGCCGTTGCCGTCGGTGTCGGCGAGCGGCGTCACGCCATCGGACTTGTAGAGCGCGAAGGTGGTGCCCGCCGGGAAGGTGCTGCCGGCGAAGGTGATGTCGAAGGTCTCGGCGATGTCGCCCTTGTTGGTGAGGACGTTGGTGAACGCGACCGTGGTGCCGGGGGTGACCGTGGCGACGCGCTCGCCGGTGAGCTCGAGGTCGATGCGCCCGGTGACGGTGTAGCTGGCCACGTTGGAGGTCACCGTGTAGCCGCGCACGCCGGCCATGTCGACGAAGCCGGCGGTGGCCACGTTGTCGAGGCGCGTGTCCACCACGAGGCCCGGATCGATCGTCACCTGGAACGACACCTTGCCCGTCACGTCGGCCGGCACGTTGGAGATCGTGGCGGTCACGGAGCCCGCGTTGGCCACGTCGAAGTCGTATGCGACCTGGGAGGTGCCGGTGCCCTGGCGATCGTCGGCGGCGACGTTGTCGGTGAGCACCAGGGCGCCCGTGCCGCTCCAGCGCCCGCTGCCCGGCACGTAGCGCATGCCGGCGGGAAGCTTGTCGACGATCGTGACCTTCGAGCGCGCGACACCGCACGGCTTGTAATCGAGCGCGATGGTGATGGGGCCCCCGGGCGAAGGTCCGCGCGGGATGGAGATCCACTTGGTGAGGTCGGCGCAATCCGCCGGGCCGAACTCGCGCATCAGCACGATGCCGTCGCGGTTCGGGGCGATCGCGGCGCGGTTGGCGCTCGCGGCGGTGACGTTCACCGCGCTCACGCGGCCTGCCTGCGCGAAGGGTGCCACCTCGGCGCGGACGATGAAGCGGTAGACGCCACCCGGGACCAGCGTCACGAAGTTGGTGGGCGTTACGGCGGCCGCGGTACCGCCACCGACGGCCACCGGGTTGGGGCTGTCGGGCACGCCGTTGCCATCGGCGTCGGCATAGATGGCGTAGCTCGAGATGATGTCGCTGCCATCCGCCGAGACGTGGGTGAGCGTGTAGGAATCGGGCAGGCGGCCGGTATTGGTAAGGGCGTGCCTGAAATCGACGGTGGCGCCGGCGCGCGTGGTGACCTGGGCGCTGTCGGCGAGGGTCGCCGAGTAATCGCTCGGGTTGGCGCTGGAGGCGACCGCCGTCACCACGTTGGAAGTGAGCGTAAAGGGCGCACCGTTGAACACGAGCCCGGCGGAAGCCTGGTTGCTGATCGGCGTGCCGGGAGCGGGAGCGGCCTGGAGCGAAGGCGCGAAGGCGAGCAGGCACACGGCGAGCCAGCGCCCGAGGCGCCCCGCCACTGCCTGCCTGCCGATGTCCGTGCCGCTCTTCACTGGTTGCTTCATCCCCTGGTGTTTTTCACTGGACCCTCGTGGAAGGCCCAGTGAAAAAGGGAGGCGCGCATGGCGCGCCTCCCGAGGGTGTTACGGATCGATCCGCACGCAGAAGGCGATCGTCACCGAGGAGCCGGTGACCATCGTTCCCACGTTGACGGAGATCGTCCCGGTGGCGCCGTTCGCCGGAGCCGTGACCGTGCCGGCGGTCGTGGAGACCGAGGCACAGGCCGCGGCGCCCGCGATGTTCAGCGTGGTCGAGCCGGGGATGTTGTCGTTGATGATCACCGAGTTGAGGCTCGCGGCCGTCGTGTTCTGACCGACGATCTGGTACTGCAGGCAGCGTCCGGGAGCCGTGAGCGGGCCCGCCGGGATGGGTGCGGCCGAGAGCGTTCCCGGGGGAACGGTCGGCGTGCCGTCGCAGTTGATGGTGCGCTGCGACTTGGTGAGCAGCAGTCCGTCGGTCACCGAGGTGGTGTCCGTCGCGACCGCCGTGGAGGTGGTGTTGTACGTCGCGGTGAGCGTCGTCACGTTGGCGGGATCCACCGCCGTGGCGCCCGGGGGCGAGAAGACGCGCACGTAGAGCACGCGCGTCGAGTTGACCGCGCCCGGTTGCAGCACGATCGCGGGGGCGGTGTTGATCGCCTGCGCCGCCGCGTCGTCCACGCCGCCGGTGAACACGCCATCGCCATCATCCTGGAACGCGGCCGCGGTCCAGCCGGCGCGCGAGTTGGTGAGGAAGCCGGCGGGGAACGACATCGTCTCCGCCACGTTGCCCAGGTTGGTGAGGATGTGCGTGTAGGTCACCGAGCCACCCGGGAACGTCTGCTGGGTGTTGTTCGGCGTGAGTGTCACGCTGCGCACCGTGGCCACCGTGACCGCGTCGCGCAGGGTATCCGTCACGGCGGGGTTCGTCGCGGAGGTCGCGATGAAATCCACCGGGTAGGTACCCGGAGCGGCGTTGCCCGAGGTGGTCGCCGGAACGGTCACGATCGCGCAAACCAGGCGGTTGGCGCCCGCGTTCACGGTCGTCTGCGTGAGGATGGCACCGGTCGTGGAGCAGTTACCCACCCCGCCGTCGGCGCGATACGTCACGGTCCAGCCCGCCGGCACGGAAGCCGAAGTCAGGTTGTACGTGTCGTTGATCGTGCCGCCGTTGTTCACGTACACCAGGAACGTCGTGTTGACCGTGCC
>JANMHV010000112.1:0-11272 GCA_031375445.1 Burkholderiales bacterium
AGCGGTTTGGAACCCCTGTGCCTAATATCGCAAGGCAGCCCGATGTAGGCGCCGCAGTTGCCTGGCTGAATTCGGACGACGACAGTGATGGGATGACGAACGGGGAAGAACTGTCCTACGGATTGGCGCGTACCAAAGAGATTGATTTGGACGGCGATGGCGCGAGCGACGTACTTTATCGAAACGTGGCCACGGGAGGCATTTGGCGAATGCTGATGTCCGGTTTAAGCGCTACGGACGCAAACACATCGTATATCGAGCCGAACCTAGACTATCTGGTAGTTGGCACCGGAGACTTTGACGGCGACGCAATTAGCGATGTCCTATGGCGGCAGACGAGCACCGGCAACCTTTTTATTCAGTATTACAACGTGAACGGCTTCCCGGCGCCTGTGATTCCTACCCCCTATGTGGAGCCCAACACCGCGTGGCGAATCGTGGGTACCACGGACCTGGACGGTGACCGCAAGTCCGACATTCTCTGGTGGAATCAGAGCACGGGCCAGGTATATGCGGTTCTGATGGACAGCGCGGCTATTCGTCTTCAAGGCTACGTGACTACGATCTCTGATACCAACTGGAAGCCCGTAGCTGTCGGCGACCTCTCCGGATCAGGTACCGCAAATCAGGTGGTATGGCGTAACTACGCCACAGGCTATGTGGCGTTGATGACGATCACCAACAACGGCGTTTCATTTTCACAAACAAACGTTCCTTTGTATTATGAGCCAAACCTGTCGTGGCGCCTGATTGCCTTGCCAGATCTTAATGGCGACGGAAAGTCCGACATGCTCTGGCGTCACGTCGGGACCGGCGAAATTTGGGGCCAGGTAATGAATGGAACCACCATAACTAGCCAAGGCTCAATTCACACGGAACCCGACCTTAACTGGGAGGTCGTGGCAGTTGGCGACTACAACAAAGATGGGAAACATGACATCTTGTGGCGGCATGAGTCGGACGGCCGTGTACACATGCAGCTGATGAATGGCCTATTGATTGGCTCGCAAGCAACGATTTACACGGAGCCAAACCTAAACTGGAGCGTTTTGGGTTTTTGGGAATTTGGGAAGGCAAACAGCCTCTTTCCATGAAAAGTTCTTGCGTGCGGCATGTTCTGGCGGTTCTTCTCCTTGCCTCTGCAAGCACGTGCCGCGCGCAAGCTGTGTTCGATTTTATTTTTAGCCCTGCTAACCCCGTGGCGGGGCAGGAGGTCACTGTGGCGATCCGCGGTACCGATCCCACAGCAGGCTTTGTCTACTGCCCTCAAGCGGAAAAAATAATCACGGCGGCGAGGATTGCAGGATCCAACATCACGTTGGACGTTTACCCCATTGGGGTTCCTGGTGGCGTTATGAGGACGCAGTGCATAGGGAATGCCTTTCTCTTGGGTCCCCTGCAGGCCGGCACGTATAGCGTGGTAGCTCGATCGGTGTTCGGTAACGCTGTTGGGCCGATTGGTGCCTCAGGTCAGCTGTCCGTGGTTGGGGGGGTCGGGATACCCACGGTCTCTCCACCTATGCTGGCTGTGGTAATCGCCTGCCTGGCCTTGGTGGGAATGCGACGCCTAAAACGGGCAAGCTAGTGCACATGGCGGTAAGGTCTTCGACACGCTGAGCAACTTGGCCGTAACGCGAGGCGAGGCTTCCTGGCATACCAATGACCCTCGGGAGCATTGCTCAATCACACGATCTCTGTCCCGCTTCTGGCATTTAATTAAACTCGGCACGTACGCGCGCGCCCGCAATCGATTTGCCGGTCGACGAAATCCTTCGCGTCGGCCTCGATCTGCTCCGTCCTTGGTGGCGGCGAGGCCGCGCAGGTTGTCGGGGACCACCCCTCGCGCAGCGCTGCGGCGTACTCCTTAAGGTGCTCAAGGGTGAGGATGCGCAGCTCGATGTCGGCCTTCATGCGCGAAAGCGTAGTGCAGAACGGATTTCTGCCGCGAGGCACTACCCTGGCATCGCCTCTTCCAGCAGCCTTCCCACCACGATCATCTGCGGAATCACCGCGCCGCCGAAGCGCGAGCACGCGGCCTCGATGCCGGGATGCGGCGAGGGTGGCGTGGAGAGGGAACGCACGATGCCGTCGGCCTCGAGACTCATCGCCGCGGCGATCGACTCCACCGAGCGGCCGATGGAACCGTCGTCGAAGCGCTGCCGCAGGAGGGTCACCGCGAGGGCAAGGAATGCGGGGCGATGCCCGAAGTGCCGGTAAAGGCTCTGCACGACGCGCGGCCCGCCGGGAGGGCCGGGGGCCGCCACCAGGTCGAGGACGTCGGCGACTTCCCGTGGGAGCTTCGCCACGTCGGACATCGGCACCAGCGGACCGGGTGCCGGCGGCGGAGTCCAGGCACGAGCGTCGAGCGGCGTCGCCGCCGAAGCGCCGCGCAAGAGCCGCAGCAAGCACAGCACCGACACCATGTTCTCGGGATTCGCGCGGTTGTAGGCGTCGAGGACGACGCGCACTTCGCGCTCGCCTGCCCCGTCCACGCCGAGGGCGACGAGCGCCTCACGGTGAATCGCTCCGATCGGCACCAGCGGCGCCTCGCGCGCGATTCGCCACGCCGCTTCCTGGAGCTGCCCGGACCGCCAGGCCGGGGCGAGCGCATCCCATGCCCATTCGATGCCGCCGGGAAGGCTCGCAAGATGGCGGAAGATCAGCGCCACCATCGGCACGCCGCCGAGGCGCTTCATCTCGGCGTAGATCGCCGCGTGGTCGCCGGTGGCGTCGGCTTCGGAAACCTCGGGGAGGAAAGCGCCAGGCCGGATCATGTTCCCTGCAGCAGGCAGGTCAACTGAAGATGCTCTCGAGGATCGCCGAGAAAGCGCTTCCGGCGACGTCGAATACGACTTCCAGCACCCCATCCTCACCCACGACTTCCATCACTCCATCGAAGACGACCTCGCCCAGCGCCGAGGCCGTGCCGTCGAGGGGCGTCGCGGGTCGTGCCGCGTTGAGGGCCGCCGCGCCGGCCACGCCCGTTGCCGCCAGCGCCGCGGCGCCCGCGACCACCGCACCGGTCTTGACCCCCTTGCCGCGTTTGGCCGGCGCGGCGACCACGGCAGGCTTGGCAACCGCGGCAGGCCTGGCGACCGCGCCAGGCCCGGCAACCGGGGCCGGCTTAGCCACGCCCTGCTGGCGGAAACGCAGCAGCTCGCCGCCATCGAACCAGATGCCGCCGCAATCCTGGCAGACGTCGATCTCGACTCCTCGATGCCCGATGACGCGCATCGCGGTGCCGCACTCGAGGCACGAGAACCGGGAATCCCCTCCCTCGAGCCGCACCTTGTCGAAGAATCGCTGCTGTGGGGGCGCGGCGGTGGCGAGGCGCGACAGCAGCGCACCCGCGCTGGTGGCGGGCAACCACGCGCCGCCGCAGGCCTGGCATCCCATCACGTCGAGCTCATCGGCCTTCCGGACGAAGAGCTCCCTGGCATCGATCGGGCACGCGGATTTCATCTCTCCCCCTCTACTGCACCTTGATGTTGTTGCGACGCGCCACTTCGCCCCAGGTGACGTGGGTCTTCCTGGCGAAGGCGATCCACTCGTCGCGCGGCATGTTGTCGATGGCGAGGCCGGCCTTCAGCAGGCGCTCGGTGACGGCCGGGTCCTTCAAGATCTTGTTCAGGTCCCTCGAGACCTTCATCACGATCTCCATCGGCGTGCCCTTGGTCACCACCACGCCGCCCCAGCCCTCGCCGGAGAAGCCGGGATAACCCTGCTCGGCCACCGTCGGCACGTCCGGGAGCTGCGAGGAGCGATGCTCGCCGGTGGAGGCGAGTGCCCGCAACTTGCCCGACTTGATGTGCGGAAGGTTCGGGCCGATGCCGTCCACCGACAGCTGGATCTGGTCGCCCAGCAGGTCCTGCACCGTCTGCGCGCTGCCCTTGTACATCACACCCTGGATGTCCACCGCCGCCACCTGCTTGAAGAGCTCGCCGGTGAGGTGCTGCGTGGTTCCGGCGCCGGGATAGCCCCAGTTCAACGTGCCGGGGGACTTCTTCGCCGCATCCACCATGTCCTTCAGGGTCTTGTACGGCGATTTCTCGGTGGCCACGATGATGAGCGGGTTGCGGAATACCGGCCCGATGAGAGTGAAGTCGTTCAGCGGATCGTAGGGCAGCTTCTCCATGATCGCGGGGTTCACCACCATCACGGCGCTGGTGCCCATGACGAGGGTGTAGCCGTCCGGCTGGGCGGCGCGTCCCTGCACCATGCCGGGAATGCCGGCGCCGCCGCCGACGTTCTCGACCACGACCTGCTGGCCCCACTCCTTGCCCAGCGCCTCCGCGACGATGCGCGCCGCGAGGTCGGTGGCCTGCCCCGCGGGGAACGGCACCACGATCTTCACCGGCTTGTTGGGGTACTGCGCGTGCGCGACGGCCGAGACGGCCAGCGCGAACAGGGCTGCTGCGATGCGACGGATCATGGAACTCCTCCTATTTGATTTTGACGTCGATGATAACGGGTCGCGTTGCTAGGCGCCCACGCGCGAATCCTCGAGCGCCGCCGCGATGGCGCGGGTGACCTCCACCGTGCGCGCCTTGCCGCCGATGTCCGCGGTGCGCGGGCCGCTCGCCAGCACCGCCGTCGTCGCCGCGCGCAGCGCATCGGCCGCGGCCTCGCAACGCGGGTCGCGGTGTTTCTCCCCAAGCCATTCGAGCATCATCGCGGCCGACAGGATCGTGGCGACCGGGTTGGCGATGCCCTTGCCCATGATGTCCGGAGCCGTGCCGTGGCTGGGCTGGAATACCGCGTTGCGCTCGCTCACGTCTCCCGAAGGCGCGACACCAAGGCCGCCCACGATCCCGGCCGCGAGGTCGGAAGCGATGTCGCCGAACATGTTTTCGGTGACGACAACGTCGAAGCGCTCGGGTTGGGTCACGAGCATCATGGCGCCCGCGTCGATGTACATGCGCCCGGCGCCCACGTCAGGATGGCGCGCGGCGACCTCGTCGAACACCTTGCGGAAGAAGGCGTTGCTGCGCAGCACGTTCGCCTTGTCGAAGAGGGTCACGTGGCCGGCGGTGCCGTGCTTGCGCTTGCGGGTGCGCGCCTGGGCGAAGGCCAGCTCGAAGAGCTTCTCGCTGGTCTTGCGCGTGATGGTCATGCGGTCGCTCACCGTGTCGTCGTTCGGCTGGAACGGATCGTGGCGTCCGGCGAAGAGGCCCTCGGTGTTCTCGCGGATGATCAGGATGTCGATGCGCGTGGCCTTGAGCGGGCCGGGCACGCCGGGGTAGAGCTTCACCGGGCGCAGGCCGCCATAGAGGCCGTAGTGCTCGCGGATGTCGATCTGGGGCGCGGGCTCGGTGCCGTCGGGCTTGCGCACTTCCGGCAGGCCGCACGCGCCCAGGAGGATCGCGTCGGCGCGTCCCAGGGCTTCCATGTCGGCGGGGGAGATGGACTCCCCGGTCCGGCGATAGAGCCCCGCGCCGGCCTCGTAGCGCTCGTAGTGAAGCGCGATGCCGTATTGCGCCGCGACGGCGTCGAGCAATTCCACGGCGGCCTCCACCACCTCGGGGCCGATGCCGTCACCGCCCACCAGGGCGATGCGATAGGTTCTGGTGGGTGCCTGGCTCATTCGATCCTCACTTTCCGAGCGCGATGATCCGGCGCGCGATCTTGATGTGGACCAGGTCGATCATCTTCCCGTCCTTCATGCGGGCGGCACCCCGGCCTTCGGCGGCGGCCGTGTCCATCGCCTCCAGCACCTCGCGGGCCCAGGCCACCTGGGCGGCGGTCGGCGCGAACACCTCGTTGGCGATTTCAACTTGCGATGGGTGGATCGCCATCTTGCCCGCGTAGCCGAGCGACTGCGCGTGGCGGGCGGCCTCACGCATCCCCTCGGCATTGCCGATCTCGAAATACGGCGCGTCGATGGGAGCGAGCCCGTAGGCCCGGGCGGCGTTGGCGATGCGCGCGAGCGCGAAATCGAACGGGCCGCGCGGCTCGAGCACGCCGAGATCCAGCTGGTAGTCGCCGGCGCCGAAGATCATGCCGGCGAGCCGGGGACTCGCGGCGGCGATGGCTTCCGCGTTGGCAACACCCTTCGCGGTCTCCACCAGCACATAGAGGCGCAGCGGTCCGGCGTGCTTCGATTCCGCTTCGCCCTTGCGCAACAGGTCCGCGGCGGCAAGCACGTCGTCGGGCGTTTCGCACTTGGGGAGGATCACGCCGTCGAGCCGCGACGTACCGCGCGCGAGCTCGACGAGATCGTCCTCGCACCAAGGGGTCGAGCGGTCGTTCACGCGCACCAGCAGCACGCGTTTGCCCCAATCGAGCTTGCCGATCGCCTCGATCGCCTTCGCGCGACCCTCGACCTTGAGGTCGGGCACCACCGCATCCTCGAGGTCGATGAAAACGCCATCGGCCTCGGACTGCGCGCCCTTTTCGAGGAAGCGCGGGTTGGTAGCGGGGACCGCGAGCAGCGAGCGCAGGTGGGGAAGGTCCGCCGCCACGCTAGGCCATCGTCACTTGCGGGTTGTTCGGATTCTCGACCCCGGCGCGCATCACGTCCTCTCGCGTGCAGCCGGTGGCGCGGTGGCTCGCGATGCGGATCCCGAGGCGCCTGGAGATCTCCTGCGAGGCCGCGATGACCTGCTTCGGATCGAGGCCGGTCTTCACTCCCATCTCATCCAGCATCGCCACCAGGTCCTCGAGCGGGAAGTTGCCGACCTCGCCCACCGAGGTCGGGATCGCCATGCCGCCGCCGATGCCGCAGATGGCGCCCTCGAGCCAGTGGATGCCCGCATCCATGGCCGCCAGGATGTTGGCCGTGGCCATGCCCGAGAGGTTGTGGATGTGGAAGCCGAGCTCGATGCCGGGGTACTTGGCGTAGAGGTTGCGGAAGAGGCGGTTCACGTGCGCCGGGTCCTCCATGCCGATGGAGCCGGCGAGGTACTGGCGCTTGATGCCCGCGTGGTAGAAGCGGCCCACGATGTCGTCCACCTGCCGCTCGGGCACCAACCCCTCGTAGGGGCACCAGAACGCCATGCCGACG
Organism: Burkholderiales bacterium; assembly: GCA_031375445.1. Lineage (GTDB taxonomy): Bacteria > Pseudomonadota > Gammaproteobacteria > Burkholderiales > Usitatibacteraceae > Usitatibacter. The sequence goes on from JANMHV010000112.1 coordinate 7,004, forward strand.
GCCGCCACGAACGGGATGCCGGCTCCCTCGGCGAGGCGGAACATCTGGATGTTCTGGTCCACGCACTCGTCGTTGCTCATGTTCTGGTTGTGCTGCGTGTAGGTCTCGCTCACCGTGATGAGACCGAGCATTTCGCCCACCTTCGCCTCGATGGCACGGTGCGCGCCGCGCACGTTGGGCGCCTGGCCGCGGTAGACGACGCCGGGCTTGCGCTTGATGCGCGCGAAAACATCTTCGGCATCGCGCATGTTCGGAACGACCTTGGGATGGGCAAAGCTCGCCACCTCGACTACGGGCACGCCGAGATCGGTGAGCTTGTCGCACAGCCAGACCTTGTCGTCGGTGGAGATCCACTTGGGCAGGCTCTGCAGGCCATCTCGCGGGGCCACGTCCACCAGCAGCATTTTCTCGGGAATATGCATCATGTTTTCCTTTTCTCTCCCTCTCCCCTGGGAGAGGGTCGGGGTGAGGGTTAAAAACCGTCGAATGTGGCGAACTCGTTCGCCTTGGCGCGCTCGGTGACGAGCGCGTTCTCGGGGGCCGCCTTGTCCTCGTGGCCCAGCGCCATGCCGCAGATGATGATCTCGCTATCCGGGATGCCCAGCTCCAGGCGCAGGATCGGGTGCATGTTCGCGAGTGCCGCCTGGGGGCAAGTGTCGAGGCCGCGGCCGCGCGCGGCGATCATCAACGTGCCGATGAAAATGCCCAGATCGAGCCAGCTGCCGATCTCGAGATCCTCGTCGAGCGTGAAGATGAGCCCCACGGGCGCATCGAAGAACTCGTAGTTGCGGCGGTGCTGGTGCTCGGTCTTCTCGAAGTCGCCCTTCTTGATGCCCAGCAGCCCGTAGAGGTCCCAACCGATCTTGCGCCTGCGGCCGATGTAGGGCTCGCGCCAGTTCTGCGGGTAATAGTTCCACTCTCGCTGGTACTTGTCGACGCCGTCGCGATCGATGGCGGCCTGGATGGCGCGCGAGAGGGCAAGCCGCTTCTCTCCCGCCACCACGCGCACCTTCCACGGCTGGATGTTGGTGCCGCTCGGCGCCCGGGAGGCGAGCGACAACAGCTCCTCGACGGTCTCACGGGGAATCGGGGTCGGCAGGAACGCGCGTACCGAGCGGCGCGTGGCGATCGCGTCGTCGGCGGTGAGGGTTTCGCGGGCGGTCATGGGATGGCGAGATCCACCAGCGGGCCGTGCTGCTGGGCGCCGTAGACGTCGCGGTCGAAGGCCGAGCCGCTGCCTCGCTCCCCCGCGGTGCGGGGGATGGTGATCTTGATCGCGCGCACGCGCTCGAAGGGCATGATGCGCACCAGCGCCGCGTCCACCTGGTAGAGGGGCGCGATGACCGCCTCCGTGAGGGCGCCGGAGTTCATGACACGCGAGTAGGTTGCGAGGTCGTTGAACATGAGGTCGATGGTGATCTGGAACGGGCCGGCGTTCTTGCTGCGCATCACGTTGGCGAGTTCACCTAGCGTTGCCATTCATTTTCTCCGTTAGTGGCTGGCGGTTGGCAGTAAACCTGGGGATGGGGATGAATGGGATTAATGGGATGAATGGGATAAAGGCAAAAGGGTGGTGGGTGAGAGCTTTCGAAGCTCATGGAGCGCGCACTTCATTCACTAAGTTGTCATCCCATTCATCCCATTCATCCCATTCATCCCATTCATCCCCATTCCCAGGTTTTAAGTGCCCCTGAGCCGTGCTGCTCACACCGTCTCCATCTCCATCGGAAACAGATCCAGCTGGTCATCCACATCCATCAAGTGGTACACGCTGAACTCGTACACCGCGCCGGCGGAGGTGTCTGAGGGCGAAGCCGGGAAGGCCAAATTCCCCGCCGTGGTCTTGCGCCCCGGGAAAGGGCAGTGCAGCAGCGAAGACCGCGCAAGCGAAAGCACATGGTCCGCGATCTCCTGCGTCTTCCCGATCGCCTCCACCATGGCACCCACCTCGTGGGGCACCCGGTTGCGCTCCGGCTCCAGCGCACCCAGCACCGCGTCGCGGCCGTAGTAGCGGAAGCCGAGCTTGTAGTCGCCGTCGGGCACGCCGCCCAGGTTGCGCTTGACCGCCGCGCGTACCGTCTCCTCGATCAGCGGGAGGTTCGCGATCACGGCGCGGTCGCGGATGCCGGCGATGGTGAAGGAGCGGAAACCCGCGAGTCGAGCGCCTTCCAGCTTGATGCGCAGGCGCGGGGTCTTGATGAAGCGCGAACCCGAGACGCGAACGGTCTGGTGGTCCACCTGCTCGAAGGAGGCAGCGGTCATGTCCACGTCGCCTTCGGGCTCGTAGAGGATGTGCGGGTTGCCCTGCTCGTACATCGTGTGCGCCGCCACCGAATCCGGGGTGCAGATGCGGTGCTTCGCGAGCGGGCGCACCAGGAAGTGGTCGCTGCGGATGGTGCCGAGCAGGCTGTCGTTGGGGGCGAGGGGAATCGCGCACTGCGCGCCGCATTCCATGATCTTCGCCATGTGGAGCGCCAGGCCCGGGTCGTAGCCCTGCGCGATCGGCCACGCGGCGTAGATGGCGGTGTCGCAGGAGCGGCCGGTGAGAACCACGTCGGCGCCCTGGTCCAGCGCATGGGCGAAGGGGTCGGTGCCCATCTGGCCCACGATGCGCACGCTATCCATCACCGCCTGCTCGGTGAGCTCGGGCACGTCGGCCATCGGGGTGATCTTGCCGGCCCGCACCGCATCCCGCACCCGGGTCTTGTCGATCTCGGAGTGGATGGTGGCGAGCTTGAAGTGCAGCCCCTCCTCGCGCGCGATCTCGAGCAGGATCTTCCTGAAGATCTGCAGGTTCGGTTCGCCGCCGCCCATGCCGGCGGAACCCACCACCAGCGGCACCTTGGCGGCGCGGGACTGGGTGAGTGCCAGGCCCAGGTCGCGGCGGATCTGCGCCGGGCGCACGAGCGACTGGCCGGAGCCGAGGTAGTACGGGCCCGGGTCCGTCGAGCCCGCGTCCGCGCCCACCACTTCCGGCGCGGTGGCCACACCGGCCGCGAGGCTTTCGGCATCGAAGCCGTAGCCGAGGCAGCCGTTCACCGCGACGATGCGCATCTCCTTCATGACGTTCCTTCGCTCAAATTGGCCCCCGGGCCATCGCCGCAACAGCGGCGCCCGGGGTGACGCGTAGTTATTGCGCGACCTTGATGCCGGTCTTCTTGATGAAATCGGTCCAGTACGGCATCTCGGCACGGATGAATTCCCCGAGCGTCTTCGAATCCATCGCCATGGGCTCGAGCTCCTGGGCCTTCATCTTCTCCTTCATGTCCGGCGTGGCGAGCGCCTTCAGCGCGGCATCGGAGAGCCTGGCGACGACGGGCGCAGGCGTGCCGACGGGGGCCATGAGCACCAGCCACGCGTGGCCGCGCAGGTCGGGGTAGCCCAGCTCCTTGGTGGTGGGCACTTCGGGCAGCGTCGCCACGCGCTCGGGAGCGGTAACCGCCAGCGCGCGCAGCTTGTTGCCGCGAATCAGCGGCAGCGCGGCGGCGATGGTGTCGGAGGCGAACAGCACCTGCCCGCCCGCCACGTCGCTCATCGCCTGGGAGGAGCCCTTGTACGGCACGTGGGTCGCGTCGGTGATGCCCATGCGATGCAGGAACATTTCGGACGCGAGGTGGGTGATGGTGCCCTGCCCCGCGGAGGCGAACGGCGTGGGCTGCGCCTTCAACCGCGTCACCAGCTCCTGGAAAGTCTTCGGGGTGTCGGGCGTGTTGGCGGTGACGATCACGTACCAGGCCTTGCCGAGGCCGGCGACGGGGACGAAGTCCTTGTCCACGGAATATTTCACCGCCGGCTGGAGCGCGGGGTTGGTGACCAACGTGCTGGTGGTGCCCATCGCGAGGGTGTAGCCATCGGCGGGCGAGCGGGCCACGGATTCGGTGCCGACCACGCCGCCGCCGCCGGGGCGGTTGTCCACGATCACGTTGCCGCCCAGGAACGGGACCATGGCGTTGGCGACGAGGCGCGCCAGCACGTCGCTGCCGGTGCCGGGGGCGAAGGCGACGACGATCTTCACCGGCTTGTCGGGGAAGGTCTGCGCCACGGCGGGGCCGGCGAGGGCCAGCAGCGCGGCGGTGGCGAGCGCGGCGAAGCGCGTGAAGGAATTGCTGCGGTTCATCTTTTCTCCTTGGACCGGGACACCGCCGGGCGGCGCATCAGGTTGACCCGCATCGGGCGCACGAAACGCGCGCCCTCGGGCGTCATGTGGGATTCGAACCGCTCGCGCACGCGCGCGAGCAGCCCGAGGGAAAGGTGGTGCTCGGTGTGGGT
>JANMHV010000169.1:0-18764 GCA_031375445.1 Burkholderiales bacterium
TTGATCGAGGCGAACAGGAACTCCTCCTCCTCGCTGGTGTGCTTGGCGATGAGCGAGGCATCCTTCTCGGCGCGGGCACCGAGGTGCAGCAGCAGGGTCGCGTCGCCGCCGTCATCGAGGATCATGTTGGTGTACTTGGGCTTGCCTTCGGCGTCGTTGCCCCAGTCGAAGATCCGGTGGGTGTAGTCCCAGTACTCGGCGAGGGTCTCGCCCTTGTACGCGAACACCGGGACGCCGGTGGCGGCGATGGCGGCCGCGGCGTGGTCCTGGGTCGAGAAGATGTTGCACGAGGCCCAGCGGATCTCGGCGCCGAGCGCTTCGAGCGTCTCGATCAGCACCGCGGTCTGGATGGTCATGTGCAGCGAGCCGGTGATGCGGGCGCCCTTGAGGGGCTGGCTCGCGACGTACTCCTCGCGAATCGCCATCAGGCCGGGCATCTCGGTCTCGGCGATGGCGATCTCCTTGCGGCCGAAGGCGGCGAGCGAGAGGTCGGCTACGTGGAAGTCGGTGAAGTCCTTGGGCTTGATGCGGGCGTTCATGTCGGTCCTTTATCGTCAAAGGCGACCTCGCGCACGGAGAAGGCTGGGCAGCTCGTCTCCGGGGCGAGGCCACGGATCAACGAGCGCGGTTTGGAAAGGTCCGAGCCTGGCGGACGGTGAGGCCAGGGGCTGGCGCTCGAGCCGTCCGTTGCAACGCTCCTCGGACAGCAGGCATTGTATCAAAACGCGTCCCGTTCCGGGAGCGCGCTGTCCGCAGCCGCTACGGCGTTCCGGCCCGGGCCTCGGCGAGCGCCGCGGCGATGAGCGCATCGGCCATCCAGCGCGAGATCACCTCCACGTCGCGCGATTGCAGCCCCCAGATGTCCTTCAGCACGACGTACGGCTCGATCCCGTAGACCATCGAGAGCGCCACGACCAGCCGCTTGAAGCGTCGCGGCCCGAGAACCTTCTCGAGCGGCCTGGCGGCGTTGATGAGGATCTCGCGGCGGAAGCCGCGCCGGTAAGGCGCCTCCTTGAGCAGCCCCGCGCGATCGAGGGCATCGTGCTCGAGCGCCAGCTGGAGCGCCGCCCGCATCTGGGGCTCGAACTCCTTGAAGCGCGGGTAGGTCTTGTCGAACAGCTCGTGCAGGCGTTCCACCCCGTCGGTGGAAGTCGAGCTCCACGAGCGCACCGGTCCCAGGCTGTAGTCGGTGATGGTGGCGATGAGCCGGCTCTGGGTCGGGAAGTAGCGGTAGGCGGTGGCGCGTGAAACCTGTGCCGCCTCCGCTACCTCGCTCACCGAGGGCACGTGTCCCCGGTTCACGATCTCCATCGCGGTCTGCAGGAGGAGCCGGCGCGTTCGCGCCCCCGCGCCCCGCTCTTCGGCGCCCGGTACCGCCCCGAGGGTCGGACGCGGCGCACCGGACGACGCGCCGCGGCCCGCGGCCGCTTTGCTGCGGCGCGTCGTTGACACCTTTCGGGAAGCCAGCCTAGGATGCGCCATCCGAAATGAGACCCTCGTCTTGTTTTGGGCTGCAAGTCTCGCGGATCGTAATCCGCAGCGGGCGCCGCGGCAACTCGGAAGACCGGCCCCGATAACAATGATCCACCTCTGGAGGAGGTTTCCGGGATGCGTCTGGCCACCTGGCAGTGGGGCGGGCGCCGCCATGCGGGCTTCATGTCCGCGGACGGCAGGGAAGTCACGCCCGTAGCGCTCGAGGCGGCGGAGCAGGAGCAAGGGGCGCTGGCTATCGTGCGCCGCGTCGCGGAAGGCCGCCCGGTAAAGGCCTCGGGCGCGCGCCTGCCGGTCTCGGCGGTCACCCTCGAGGCCCCGATACCGCGCCCGGCGCGCAACGTCTTCTGCGTCGGCAAGAACTATCACGAGCACGCGAAGGAGTTCGGCAGCAGCGGCTTCGACTCGTCCACCACGTCGGCGAAGGACCTGATCCCCGAGGTCCCCTACGTCTTCAGCAAGGTCCCCGAGAGCGTGATCGGCCCGGGCATTCCGATCCGCATCCCGGTGGGTGTGTCGGAAGCGATCGACTACGAGGTCGAACTCGCCGTGGTGATCGGCCGCGGCGGCACGCGCATCCCGCGCTCCTCGGCCCTCGACCACGTCTTCGGCTACACCATCGTGAACGACGTGACGGCCCGCGACTGGCAGCAACGGCACAAGCAGTGGTTCATGGGCAAGTCGTTCGACACGTTCTGCCCGATGGGCCCGGTGATCGTGGCCCGCGACGAATGCGACGGCCAGGTGAACGTGCGCACCTTCGTGAACGGCGAGAAGCGGCAGGACTCGCACACCCGCGACCTGATCTTCGACGTCCCCACGCTCATCGAGTGCATCTCGCAGGGCATCACGCTCTATCCGGGAGACATCATCGCCACCGGCACCCCCGTGGGAGTCGGCATCGGCTTCAAGCCGCCGAAGTACCTCATGCGCGGCGACGTCGTGCGCTGCGAGATCGACGGCATCGGCATCCTGGAGAACCCGGTCCAATGAGCCTTGCCTGGATCGGCGGCGTGGCGGTGGAAATCGATGGCGAAGGCGATGCCGTGGTCCTGGTGCATGGCCTGGGCGGGACCTCGAACAACTGGACCCCGGTCATGGGCGCCCTGGCGCGCCACCGCGCGATCCGGCCCGACCTGCCCGGCAGCGGCCGCTCGGCGAAAGTGGAGGGCCCCCTCTCCATCGAGCGCTACGTCGAATGCATCAAGGCCGTGTGCGACCGGCTCGATGTCCGGCGAGCGCATTTCGTGGGGCACTCGCTCGGCACCATCGTTTGCCTGCACCTCGCGGCGCGGTACCCGGCCCTCGCGCGCAGCCTGGCGCTCTTCGGCCCGCTGCTTGCGCCGCCGGAGGCCGCCCGCCCGAACATCGCCGCGCGAGGCGCGAAGGCGCGCAGCGAAGGCGTGGCCGGCATGCAGGCCATCGCGGAAGCGATCGTGCAGGCCGCGACGTCCACGGACACGCGCGCGAACAAGCCCGTCACCGTGGCGCTGGTGCGCGAGTCGCTCATGCGGCAGGACCCGGAAGGCTATGCACGCAGCTGCGAAGCGCTCGCCGCGGCGCAGCCGGTGGAGACGGCCGCCATCAAATGCCCGGTCCTGCTCGTGACGGGCGAGGACGACGCCGTGGCGCCGCCGCAAACGGTGCGCTCCATCGGCGACCGCATCATCGGCTCGCGCGTGGTGGTCTATCCGCGCTGCGGCCATTGGACGACCTACGAGCGGCCCGAGGAATGCGCGCGCGAGCTGCGCGATTTCCTCGGCGCGCACGCGAGATAAACCTCCGGGAGGCGCGATGGCGAACGTGCTCTTCACCAACATACGCATCTTCGACGGCACCGGGACGCAGCCCTTCGCGGGCGACGTCCTCGTCCAGGGCAACCGGATCTCGCGGGTGTCCTCGGGCGTGCGCTCGCTTCCCGCCACGGGTGTGACGGTGGTCGAAGGCCTGGGGGCGACACTCATGCCGGGCATGGTCGAGGCGCATACCCACTTCGCGTGGAACGACCAGCCGAGCCTGTCGGCGATCCAGCGCATGCCGCCCGAGGAGCACATCCTGTGGTGCGCCCACGTGGCGAAGCGTTACCTCGACATGGGATGGACCTCGTGCCTGGGGGCCGCGACCGCGAAGCCGCGCCTGGACGTCGTGATCCGCAACGCGATCGAGTCGGGCCAGATCCCGGGCCCGCGATACCTCGCCGCGAGCCAGGAGATCACGGTGCTCGGCGGCCTCGGCGACGAGACGCTCCCGCACCTGCCCTACCCCGAGTTCAGCTTCGGCGCCATCGTCTCGGGCCCCGAGGAGATGCGCAAGACCGTGCGCATGTTCCTCAAGTACGGGGTCGACACGATCAAGCTGAACCTCTCGGGAGAATACATCGCCGGCCTGCCGGCGGAGTTCACGCCGATGACCGATGAAGAAGTCGCCATCGCCGCGGCCGAGACGAAGATGCGCGGCAAGCGCCTCGCCGCGCATGCCCGCAGCGCGGAGAGCGTGAAGCAGTGCGTGCGCCACGGCATCGAGCTCGTCTTCCACGCGAGCTTCATCGACTCCGAAGGCCTCGACATGCTCGAGGCGGCGAAGGAGAAGCACTTCGTGGCCCCGGGCCTCGCGTGGCTCATCAACACCTCGTTCCACGCGTCGAAGTGGGGACTCATGCCGGACGCCATGAAGGCGATGGGTTACCACCGCGAGCTGGAGGTGGCCGTGGAGTCGCTGAAGAAGATGATGAAGCGCGGCATTCGCATCCTGCCCGGCGGCGATTACGGCTTCGCCTGGACCGAACACGGCACCAACGCGCGCGACCTCGAGTATTTCGTGAAGTACCTCGGCATGAGCCCGATGGAGGCGCTGCTGTCGGCGACCAAGTTCGGCGGCCAGGTGATGATGCGCGGGGACGAGCTGGGGCAGGTGCGGGAGGGTTTCCTCGCCGACCTGCTGCTGGTGGACGGCGACCCGCTCGCCGACATCCGCATCCTGCAGGACCGGGCGCGCATCCTGGCCGTGATGAAGGATGGCGAATTCCATCGCGCCCCGCCGGCGCGGCAGGCCGGGCAGCCCGCGCGCGTGACCCGCGCCCCGGCGTTCGCCTGAGGAGGTGCCCATGAACGCGACCCTCTTCACCAACGTGCGCATCCTCGACTGCACCGGTGCCCAGCCCTACGCGGGCGAAGTGCTGATGCGCGGCAACCGCATCGAGCGCGTGGTTTCCGGGCAGCGCGTGCTGCCGCGCGCGGACGCGATGGTCATCGACGGCGCGGGGGCAACCCTCATGCCGGGGCTCGTCGAGGCCCACACCCACTTCGCATGGAACAACGCGGAGACGCTGCAGGACATCCAGCGCATGCCCACCGAGGAGCACACGCTGTGGACCGCAGGTGTCGCCAAGGTCTACCTCGACCACGGGTTCACCTCGTGCGTGGGGGCGGCCACCGCCAAGCCGCGCCTGGACGTGGTGGTGAGGAATGCCATCAACGAGGGCCTCATCCCCGGCCCGCGCTATCTCGCCGCGAGCCAGGAGATCACCGTCGCCGGCGGCCTCGGTGACGAGACGCTGCCCCACGTGCCGTGGCCCGAGTTCAGTTTCGGCGTGAACGTGAGCGGCCCCGAGGAGATGCGCCGCGCGGTGCGCATGGCGCTCAAGTACGGCGTCGATTCGGTCAAGCTCAACCTCTCGGGGGACAACCTCACTCCCCACGCCGACGCCCACACGACGTGGATGTCCGACGAGGAGGTGGCGGTCGCCTGCCGCGAGGCGCACATGCGCGGCAAGAGGGTCGCCGCGCACGCGAGGAGTGCCGCTTCGGTGAAGCAGTGCGTGCGCCACGGGATCGAGGTGATCTACCACGCGAGCTACACCGACAGCGAAGCCCTCGACCTGCTGGAGGGCGCGAAGGACCGGGTGTTCGTGGCCCCGGGCCTCTCCGTGATCATCAAGCTCCTCAGCGAGGGGACGAAATACGGCATACCGCCGGAGCGCGCGCGCGCCATGGGTTACCAGCGCGAGCTCGACGCCGCGTGCGAAAGCCTGCGCGAGATGAAGAAGCGCGGCATCCGCGTGTTGCCAGGCGGCGATTACGGTTTCGCCTGGGCCCCCCACGGCGCCAACGCCATGGACCTCGAGTACTTCGTGAAGTACCTCGGCTTCACCCCGATGGAGGCGATCGTCTCGGCCACCAGGCTCGGCGGCGAGATCATGATGAAGCCCGGCGAGCTCGGCCTCGTGCGCGAGGGCGCGCTGGCCGACCTGCTGCTGGTCGATGGCGACCCGCTCTCGAACCTTGCCATCCTGCGCGACAAGACGCGGCTCCTCGCGATCGTGAAAGACGGCAAATTCCACAAGGCGCCGGAAGTGGCCACGCGCACCATGAGCCAGGCGGTGCCGGCTTGAGCGCGGTGCTCAAACCGGGGACGTACCCGGGGACGGACCCCAGAAGCGGGTCCGTCCCAAAGCGCAGCTGGCGGCCCTGGATCCTCGCCGCGCTCTGGACGCCGGCCGTCGCCTTCGCGATCTGGGCGTTGTTCTTCGACAACGCCAAGCTCTTCCTCCTCACGACGTTGAACGGCATCACGCTCGCCGCCTTGTACTTCGTGGTGGCGGCCGGTTTCACGCTGGTCTTCGGGCTGATGAAGAACGTGAACCTCGCCCACGGCTCGCTGTACCTGCTGGGCGCCTACGTCGGCTACTTCGTGGGCGACAGGTCGGGCTCGTGGCTGCTCGCGGTGGCCGCCGGCTTCGCCGCGGCAGCGTTCGTGGGCCTGCTGCTGCAGGTGGCGATCTTCCGCTTCATGCCCGGAGAAGACCTGCGCCAGACGCTGGTGACCATCGGCATCTCGATCATCATCGCCGACGTCTTCCTGTGGGTGTTCGGCGCGGAGGTGCACCAGTTCGACCCGCCGCGATGGATCTTCGGCAGCGTGCCGTTCCCGCTGGTCGACCGTTACCCGACGTACCGGCTCGCATTGCTCGCCATCGCCGTCGTGCTGGGGGTCGCGCTCTGGCTCTTCCTGCAGCGCACCCGCGTGGGCATGATGATCCGCGCCGGCGTCGACGACCGCGCCATGCTCGGCGCCTCCGGCGTCAACGTGCAGCTCGTGTTCGCCATCACCTTCGCGATCGGCGCCGGGCTCGCGGGCTTCGGCGGCGTCGTGGGCGCCACCGCGCTATCCATCTCGCCGGGCGAGGACACGCGTTACCTGCTCGCCTCTCTCATGGTCGTCATCATCGGCGGTATGGGCAGCATCCCGGGCGCGGCAGTCGGCGCGCTGCTGATCGCGCTTGCCGAGCAGTACGGCGTGGCCTACGCGCCCACCTACGGCGTCGTCTTCCAGTTCGCGATCCTGGTCCTCGCCCTGGCCTTCCGGCCCCAGGGAATCCTCGGCAGCGCCTGGACCGCCGGGGCGAAGGGAAGGAAATGAGCGCCGCGGCCTGGAGGAAGGCCATGAACACCGGCGCCGGTGCGCAGGCGTGGGGCCCGATGCGCTCGTCGCCTTCCGTCCCGGGAGCGCCCTCGCAGGTCTCAGTCCCCTCCCCGGCCGGCTCGGCGCTGGCCCACATTCGGGCGCGCCATGTGATCGTGCTGGCCGCGCTGCTCATCTACCCATTCGTCGCGACGCCCTTCTTCACCTTCCAGATCGCGGCGCAGTCGATGCTCCTCGGGCTCATTGCGTTATCGCTCATGTTCCTCGCCGGCTACGGCGGCATGGTGTCGCTGTCGCAGATGACCATCGCGGGCATCGCCGGTTACGCGGTGGCGATCTTCGGCGTGAGCGCGACACCGGAAGGCGTGGTCCTCGGGTGGCCCTGGTGGCTCGCCGTGCCGATCGCGATCGTGGCCTCGATGCTCGTCGCCGCCCTGATCGGCTGGCTTTCGGTGCGCACCGACGGCATCTACACGATCATGATCACGCTTGCGGTGGGAGTCGCGCTCTACTACCTCGCGCTGCAGAACTACAGCGTCCTCGCCGGCTTCCAGGGGTTCCAGAAAATCGCCCCACCCAGGCTCTTCGGCATCGACTGGCGATCGCCAACGCCGTTCTACTTCCTTACGCTCGCCCTCGCGCTCGCGGGGTACTGGGCGGTGAAGTACGTCGCGCGCGCGCCCTTCGGTCTCGCGCTGCAGGGCATTCGCGACAACGCCCGGCGCATGGAAGCCCTCGGCTTCGACGTGACCGCGCATCGCGTCGCGGCGCATGCGCTCGCCGGCGGCCTCGCCGCCGTCGGGGGCGTCCTCCTCGTCTGGTACAACGGCCTCATCACGCCGGCCTCGATCGCCACCAACAACCTGATCAACATCCTGATCATCGCGGTGATCGGCGGCATGAGGCACCCGATCGGCCCGTTCCTGGGAGCGCTGGTGTTCGTGCTGCTGCAGAACTTCGCGATCGACCTCGTGAACCGCGAACGCTTCAACCTCGTGATCGGCACCGGATTCCTGCTGATCGTCCTGTTTTCCCCCGACGGATTGCTGGGCCTGTGGTCGCGGCTGCGCGCGCGACTCGGGAGCGGCGCCGGAAAGCCATCGCCTGTGCGCCGGGGCGGGGCCTAGAGCCGCCGGGGACCGGCCAACAACAACCAAGGAGGAGCCATCAGAATGAAAAGCAACCGCAGGAGCTTCGTCCGCACGGCAATCGCCGCCGCGGTGCTGTCCAGCCTGGGCCTCGCTGCCCAGGCGCAGGAGACGATCAAGATCGGCGTGCTCGCGACACTCGAAGGCCCGTTCGCGGCCGGCGGCGCGGACGGCATGCGCGGCGCGGAGCTGGCGCTGCGCGAAAGGAACGGCATGGCCGGGGGCAAGAAGGTCGAGCTGGTGAAGGCCTCCTCGAACGCGCAGCCGCCCGTGGCCGTCGCGGCGGTGAGGAAACTCGTCGAGCAGGACAAGGTGCAGATCGTGGTCGGCCCGCTGTCCGGCGGCGAGGGGATCGCGGTCAAGGACTATTCCAAGACGGTCCCGAACATCACCATCATCAACGGCTCGTCCGGCGCGCAGGCGACCACACTCGTGGACCCGTCGCCCAACTTCTTCCGCTTCAACAACGAGGGCGCGCAGTGGATGGTGGGCCTGGGCGAGGAGGCGCTGAAGCGCGGCTACAAGAAGGTGGCGCTGATCTCCGAGGATTATTCCTTCCCGTACTCGCAGGTGCAGGGCTTCATGGGCCAGTACTGCAAGCTGGGCGGCAAGGTGGTCGAGAAGATCTGGGTGCCGCTCGGGCACAAGGACTTCTCCACCGCCATCGCACGCATCCCGGCCGACATCGATGCGCTGCTGGTCGTGCTGGGCGGGGCCGACGCGGTCAACTTCCTCACGCAGTACGAGCAGGCGGGCGGCAACAAGCCGATGATCGGCGGCTCGATCACGGTGTCGCAGGACGTGCTGAACTACAAGGGCAAGCGTCGCGAGGCGCTCCTCGGCACGCTCTCGGCGGGCCCCAACGCCGACGCGTACGACGCGCCGGAATGGAAGGCCTTCGTCGCCTCCTACAAGAAGAATTTCCCGGACGGGTACCCCTCGCCGGGCCTCTTCGCCGTCAACTACTACATCAACATGAAGGCGGCGCTGGACGCGCTGGATGCGGTGAAGGGCGACCTTTCGGACAACCAGTCGAAATACCGCGCCGCCCTCACCAAGCTGCAGCTGAAAGGCCCGACCGGCACCATCACGTTGGACCACAACCGCCAGGCGATCGGACCCAACTTCGTGACCGAGGTGGCGAAGGCGCCGGACGGCTCGTTCTACAACAAGGTGGTCTCGCGCGTGGAAAAGGTGGACCAGCGCCTGAACCTCTCGCAGGCCGAGTTCGACAAGATGGGCATCGGCACGCGCGACAACCCGGCCTGCCCGTAGCCATGGACAGCGCCGTCGATCCCGCGCCACGCCTGCAGCTCGCGTCCGGTGACGCCCTCGTGCTCGAGGGTGTCACGCGGACGTTCGGGGCGCTGCGCGCGATCGACGGCGTCTCGCTCGCGGTCGCCGCGGGCGAGAAACGCGCCATCCTCGGCGCCAACGGCGCCGGCAAGACCACGCTCTTCAACGCGGTCACCGGGGATTTCCCCCCCACGGCCGGCCGCGTCCTCTTTTTCGGCGAGGACATCACCGAGCTGCCGCCCCACGAACGCATCCGCCGGGGCCTGCGGCGCACGTACCAGTCCTCGCTGCTGTTCCGCGAGCTGACCGTTCGCGACAACCTGTTCCTGGCCATCCGCGGCGTGAGCCGGGGGCGCTTCGGGCTCATGCGCCCCCGCGTCACGCACGCATCGCGTGCCGCCACCGCGGACTTGCTCGAGCGCATCCGGCTCACCCACGTCGCCGACGAGCCGGTGGCCTCGCTCTCGCATGGCCAGCAGCGCCAGCTCGAGATCGGGATGGCGCTCGCGGGCGCGCCGCGACTGATCCTGTTCGACGAACCCGCGGCGGGCCTCTCGCCCGCCGAGCGCCGCGAGCTCGTCCTGCTGCTCGCCGCCCTGCCCCGCCACATGGGATTCGTGCTGATCGAGCACGACCTCGAGATCGCCCTGAAGGCCGTCGAGCGCGTCACCGTCATGCACGACGGACGCGTGCTGAAGCACGGCACGCCCGAGGAGATCGAGAACGATCCCGAAGTGCAGGCGATCTACATGGGACGCGGGCACTGATGGCCACACCTGCGCTGGCCATCTCCGGCCTCGACGTGTTCTACGGCCACGCCCACGCGCTGCAATCGGTGGCGCTCACGCTCGACCACGGCGTGCTGGCGATCGTCGGCCGCAACGGCATGGGCAAGACCACGCTCTGCAACGCGATCACGGGGCTCGTTCCCGCGAAAGGCTCGATCCGCATCGCGGGCACGCCGAGCCTGGGCCTGCCGCCGCACCGCATCAACCGGCTGGGCGTGGGGTACGTGCCGCAGGGACGGCGCACGTGGCCGTCGCTTACCGTCGACGAGCACCTGAAGCTCGTCGCGCGCAAGCGCGGCGCATGGACCGTGGACCGTGTCTACGAGACTTTCCCGCGGCTCGCCGACCGGCGCTCGAATGGGGGCTCGCAGCTCTCCGGCGGCGAGCAGCAGATGCTCGCGATCGCGCGCGCGCTGCTGATGAACCCGCGGCTCATGGTGATGGACGAGCCCACCGAGGGCCTGGCCCCGGTCATCGTCGACCAGGTGGTCGACATGCTGCGGACACTCACCCGCGAGGGTGAGATGGCGATCCTGCTCGTGGAGCAGAACCTGGGCGTGGCGCTCGAGGTCGCGGACGAGGTGTCGGTGATGGCGAACGGGCGCATCGCTCGCACCCTGCCTTCCGCGGAGCTCGCCGCCGACGCCGACCTGCAACAACGCCTGCTGGGCATCCGTTCCGATGGCGACCCGGGCGAGGAGGAAGCCACGCAGCCGGCTGCGGGCGCCACCGAAGAGGCCGCGGCCGTCATCTACACCGTGCGCCGCGCCGGGATGGAGGCCACGCCCACCGAGGAAGGCCCGCGCGCCGTTCGCGCCTACACGCGCTGGAACGCGGCCGGGACGGGCGAGGCGCCCCGCGACCGGCTGATCGAGTCGAGCGCGCGCGACGCGCCCTCGCCCGCCGCCGCCGTGGCGCCCCCGCCCGCGGCGCGCTCGATCTCCGCGGTGCCGATCGCCCGCGCCTCCGGCAGCGCGTGCTACATCGCGGGCACCTTCGACACCAAGGGCCGGGAGCTGGGCTACCTGCGCGCCTGCATCGAGCGGCTCGGCGTGCGGGCCGTCACCGTGGACCTCGGCACCACCGGCGGGACGTCGCCGGCGAGCATCTCGGCGCGCGAGGTCGCGCGCCACCACCCGCTCGGCGAGCGCGCCGTCTTCTCCGGCGACCGCGGCACGGCCGTCGCGGCGATGGCGCTCGCGTTCGAGCGCTTCGTCCTCACGCGGCGCGACCTGGGCGGGCTCATCGGCGCGGGCGGCTCCGGCGGCACGGCGATGGTCACCCAGGCGATGCGCGCGCTGCCGATCGGCATGCCGAAGATGATGGTGTCCTCGGTCGCCTCGGGAGACGTGAAGCCGTACGTGGGTCCCGCGGACATCTGCATGTTGTATTCCGTGACCGACGTCTCCGGCATCAACCGCATTAGCGAGCAGGTGCTGGCCAATGCCGCGCACGCCATCGCCGGAATGGTGGCGCACCGCCGCCCGGGATCGGATACGACGCGCCCCGCCATCGGACTCACCATGTTCGGGAACACCACGCCCTGCGTACAAGCCGTCGCCAAGGCCCTCGAAGACGAATACGACTGCCTCGTCTTCCACGCCACGGGCACGGGCGGCCGCTCGATGGAGAAGCTCGCCGACTCGGGGTTCCTCGCCGGCGTGATCGACGTTTCCACGACCGAGGTGGCGGACGAAATCGTAGGCGGCGTCATGGCCTGCGGCCCCGACCGCTTCGAGGCGATCGTGCGCACGCGCATTCCGTACGTGGGCTCGTGCGGCGCGCTGGACATGGTGAACTTCGGGGCCCGCGACACGGTTCCGGAGCGATTCCGTGGCCGCAACCTTTACCAGCACAACGCCAACGTGACGCTGATGCGCACGACGCCCGACGAGGCCCGGCGCATCGGCGAGTGGATCGTGGCGAAGTTGAATCGCATGGAAGGTCCGGTGCGCTTCTTCCTTCCCGAAGGCGGCGTCTCGCTGATCGACGCGCCCGGCAAGCCGTTCTGGGACCCGGAATCCGACCGCGCGCTCTTCGACGCCATCACCAAGGCCTTCCGCGCCACGGCGCAACGCAAGCTCGTGCGCCTGCCGCAGAACGTGAACGATCCGGCTTTCGCCGATGCGCTCGTCGGCGCATTCCGGGAAGTCGCCACGCCGCTCACAACCCCTTCCAACTCCCGCCTCGCTGCCCGCGCCCACTGACACCATGGCCCGCATCGCACGCAAGAAGATCCTCGAGCGATTCCGCGGCATGGTGGCGAAGCGCCAGCCCATCGTGGGCGGCGGCGCCGGCACGGGCCTGTCCGCGAGGTGCGAGGAGGCCGGCGGCATCGACCTCATCGTGATCTACAACTCGGGGCGCTACCGCATGGCCGGGCGCGGCTCGCTCGCCGGCCTGCTTGCCTACGGCAACGCGAACGACATCGTGGTCGACATGGCGCGCGAGGTGCTGCCGGTGGTGAAGAAGACCCCGGTGCTCGCGGGCGTGAACGGCACCGATCCCTTCATGATCCGGGACAGGTTCCTGCGCGACCTGGGCGACCTCGGCTTCTCCGGCGTGCAGAACTTCCCGACGGTGGGCCTGATCGACGGCGTCTTCCGCGCCAACCTCGAGGAGACCGGCATGAGCTACGGGCTCGAGGTCGACATGATCGCCGCCGCCCACGAGATCGACCTCCTCACCACGCCGTACGTATTCAACGAGGAAGAGGCGCAGGCCATGGCGCGTGCCGGCGCCGACATCATCGTCTGCCACCTGGGCCTCACCACCGGCGGCAGCATCGGCGCCGAAACCGCGCTCACGCTCGAGGGCTGCGTGCCGAAGATCGACGCATGGGCCGCGGCCGCCAAGCGCGTGCGAAAGGACATCCTCGTGTTGTGCCACGGCGGGCCCATCGCCGAGCCCGGGGACGCCGAGTACATCCTGCGCGAGTGCCGCGAGGTTCACGGCTTCTACGGCGCTTCCAGCATGGAACGCCTGCCCACGGAGCGCGCGCTCACCGAGCAGACGCGCAAGTTCAAGCAGATCCAGATCCCCCGCAAGAAGCCCGCAAGGAGAACCTCATGACCGGCGCCCAGTTCGGCAGCTTCATCCTCGGCCTCGTCGTCGTCGCGATCGTCGTCGCGATCGGCGTCTGGCTCCTCCACTGGCTGTACCTGCGCTCGTCCAAGGAGCGCGCCTTCGTGCGCACGGGCCTCGGCGGGCAGAAGGTCGTGCTGAACGGCGGCGCCTTCGTGCTTCCGATCGTGCACGACGTCCTGCCGGTGAACATGAACACGTTGCGGCTCGAGGTCTCGCGCGGGCGCGACAAGGCGCTCATCACGCGCGACCGCATGCGTGTCGACGTGACTGCCGAATTCTACGTGCGTGTGCAGGCGACGATGGACGCCATCGCCAACGCCGCACAGACGCTCGGCCAGCGCACGCTGCAGCCCGAGAGCCTGAAGGAGCTGCTGGAGGGCAAGTTCGTCGACGCGCTGCGAACGGTGGCCGCCGAGCTCACCATGGAGGAGCTGCACGAGAAGCGCGGCGAGTACGTGAAGCGCGTTCGCGACAAGGTGGCCGGCGACCTCCTCATGAACGGCCTGGAGCTGGAGAGCGCCTCCCTCACCCAGCTCGACCAGACCTCGATGGAGTACTTCAATCCATCCAACGCGTTCGACGCCGAGGGCCTCACGCGCCTCACGGAGCAGATCGAGCGGCGCAAGAAGCAGAGGAACGACATCGAGCAGGACACGCTGATCCAGATCCGCAACAAGAACCTCGAGGCGGAGAAGATGAGCCTCGACATCGACCGTGATTCCGAGAACGCCCGTCTTGCCCAGGAGCGCGAGCTCGAGATCGCTCGCGCGGCGCAAAGGAGCGAGCTCGCCCGCGAGCGCGCCTCCCACGAGCAGCAGGCGGAGCGTGCCCAGATCACCGCGCGGGAGCAGATCGAGCGCGCGCGCATCGCCACCGACCGCACGCTCGAGGAGGACCGTATCGCGAAGGAGCGCGACCTGCAGGCGCTCGAGATCGACCGCCGCCAGACGATCGAGATCGCCGAGCAGCAGCGCGCCATCGCCATCGCGGGACAATCGCGCGCACAGAGCGAGGCACAGGCCGAGGCCGACCTCGCGCGCGCGCTGTCGGTGACCGCCGAGGAGAAGGTGTTCACCGCGCGCGAGACCGAGGTCGCCGAGCGCCGCCGCGCCATCGACCTGATCGGCGCGCGCCAGGATGCGGAGCGCGAGGGGCTGCGCCTCACCATGGCGGCGGAAGCCGAGAAACACGCGGCCGCCGATCGCGGTGCCGCGCTCAAGCTCGAAGCGACGGCCGAGGCGGAGGCCGACAAGATCCGCTCCATGGCGGCGAAGATCCGCGCCGAGGTCGACGCCGAGGGGCTGCGCTTGATGAACGAGGCGCGCAACATCCTCTCGCCGCAGGCGAGCGCCTCGGCCCTGCGCATGGGACTCCTCGAAAGGGTCGAGGGAATCGTGCGCGAGAGCGTGAAGCCCATGGAGCGCATCGAGGGCATCCGCATCCTGCACTTGGACGGGCTGGGGGGTGGCGGCTCGGGCGGCGGCGGCGACGGCAACGGCGCGGGGATGGCCGACAGCGTCGTGAACAGCGCGCTGCGCTACCGCGCCCAGGCGCCGCTCGTGGACATGCTGCTGAAGGAGATCGGCCTGCAGGGCGGGGACATCAGCCGCATCGCCACCCCCGTGCCGCTGGCGGAGGCCGCGGCCGGGGACGCGAAGGAGGGCTAGCGTGATCCAGGTGTACGCCTCCACGGTCATCGACGCCCCGGCCCCCAAGGTGTGGGCCGTGATCCGCGACTTCAACGCGCTGCCGCAGTGGCACCCGCTCATCGCCGAGTCGCGCATCGAGGGGAACCAGGCAGCCGACAAGGTGGGCTGCATCCGCAGCTTCCGGACCCGGGATGGGGGCGCCATCCGCGAGCAGCTCCTCACGCTCTCGGACTACGAGTTCGAGTGCGCCTACTCGATCCTCGAGTCGCCGATGGGGGTGGAGAACTACGTGGCGCGGTTGAAGCTCACGCCCGTCACCGACGGGGACCGCACCTTCGCCGAGTGGTCGGCGGAGTTCGATTGCGCTGCGGAGCGCGAGCGCGAGCTCGCGGACCTGGTCGGCAACAAGGTGTTCCAGGGCGGCCTCGCCGCGCTCAAGGCGCAGATCCGCCGGTGATCCGCGTCACCCGCAGCTGCACGATCGCCGCCCCCATCGATCGCGTCTGGGCGGTACTGCGCGACTTCAACAGCCACATCGACTGGCATCCGATCATCGACCGCTCGGTGATCGAGCGTGGCGAGGCCGCGGACCAGGTGGGGTGCGTGCGAAACTTCACGCTGAAGGACGGCAACCACATCCGCGAGCAGCTCCTCACGCTCTCGGATCGCGATTTCGTCTCGACCTACTGCATCCTCGAGGCCACGGTGCCGCTCACGCGCTACGTGGCGACTGTGAAGCTGAAACCCGTCACCGACGGCAACCACACCTTCTGGCATTGGCAGAGCACGTTCGAGGCGCCGCGCGGCCGCGAGCGCGAGCTCGCCGAGATGGTGGGCCGCAACGTCTATGAGGCGGGCATGAAGGCGCTCGCCGCGTGTCTCGAGCGTGATCCCGGGCGGCCGCGCGCATCACGCATCGCGCCGTCCGGATCGCGCGCGGAGGGCTCCATCGAGTGTCCGGCGATCGTCATGCGCAGCCACGGCGGCCCGGAGGTCCTGGCCCTCGAAACCTGGAGCGCTCCCGCCCCCGGACCCGGCGAGGTGCGCCTGCGCCAGGGCGCGGTCGGCGTGAACTACATCGACGTCTACGCGCGCCGCGGCCTCTACCCGCTGGTGTCACCCCCCGGCGTTCCTGGCGTGGAGGCGGCGGGAATCGTCGAATCGGTCGGCACGGGCGTCCATGAGGTCCTTCCCGGGGACCGGGTCGCCTACGCGGCACTCCCCGCCGGCGCGTACGCCGGGGTGCGAACGATCGCGGCGAGCTCGGTGGTGCGCCTGCCCGACGACGTCGGCGACGAGCAGGCGGCCTGCCTGATGCTCAAGGGCATGACGGCGGAATACCTGCTGCATCGCACCCACCGGCTCACGGCGGGCGAGACCATCCTGGTCCACGCGGCGGCTGGCGCCACCGGGCTCTTCATCTGCCAGTGGGCGCGCGCCCTCGGGGCCCGCGTGCTCGGCACGGTGTCCAGCGAGGAAAAGGCGCGCATCGCGCGGGACAACGGCTGCGAGCTGCCCATCGTCACCCGGGACTATCGCTTCGCCGAGGCCGTGCTCGAGGCCACCGGGGGCGTGGGCGCGACGGTGGTCTACGACGGCGTGGGCGCGCAGGCCGCGCAGGAGAACCTGCGCGCCCTCGCGGTGCGTGGACACTGGGTGAGCTACGGGCAAGCCAGCGGATCGATCGAATCCGTGGGGCTCGCCACTCTCTCCTCCAAGTCGATCACGCTGTCCCGCCCTGCGATCATGCACTTCGTCCAGGACCGCGCCCTGCTGGTCGAGATGGCGCGAAACGTGTTCGAGGCCCACCGGCGCGGTATCCTTCGCATCCACCCGCCTTTGCGCCTGCCGCTCGGAGCGGCCGCCGAGGCCCACCGGGCGCTCGAGTCGCGCTCCACGGCGGGCCCGATCATCCTGCGCCCCTAGGAGTCACCTTGCAGATCAACGGACCTTGCGGATCCCGACCGGATCCCGGCCCATGAAAGCCCATCGCCTGCTCGGCTGCCGCGGCTGCGGCAACGCCGTCGTCGAGGCCGCCTTCGCCATTGCCGGCGTGCCGCTCGACTACGAAGAGGTGGACTATTCCGCCGGGAGTCCCACGCGGGCGCGCCTGCTCCAGGTGAATCCCCTCGGGCAGGTGCCATCGCTCGTGCTTCCGGACGGCTCGGTGCTCACCGAGAGTCTCGCGATCGTCCACTACTTGAACGACCTGGCGCCCGCCGCCGGCCTCATCCCCGGCCCCGGCGACCCGGCGCTCCGCGAATTCCACCACTGGTCGGCGTTCCTCATCGCGGCGCTCTATCCCACTTATACCTATGGCGACGAGCCGGCGAAGTGGGTCGAGGACGTCGATGGCGCCAAGCAGCTGCGGGAAAGCACCGACGCGCACCGCAAGGTGCTGTGGACCCAGGTGGAGCAGGCGGCGCTGGCGCCATTCTTCCTCGGCGAGCGCCTCTCGGCTCTCGACCTCTACGTGGCGGTGATGACCCACTGGCGCCCGGGGGCCAAGTGGTTCGCGGCCAGCGCGCCCAAGCTGGTGGCGATCGCCAGAAACACATCGGCCACACCGAAGGTGGCCGATGTGATGAAGCGCAACTTCGACTAGGGGATCAGTCCGCGGTCGCCATCGACCGCGGCTTCGCCTCGCCCTTGAGGCCGGCGGCGTCGCGCAGCAGCGCCACCTTGTCCGTGGCTTCCCAGGAGAACTCCGGCTCCTCGCGGCCGAAATGGCCGTAGGCGGCGGACTTCTGGTAGATCGGGCGCAGGAGATCGAGCATCTGCACGATGCCCCTCGGGCGCAGGTCGAAATGCTGCTGCACCAGCTGGGCGATCTTCTCGTCGGGGATGGCGCCCGTGCCCTCGGTGTAGACGGTCACGTTGATCGGCTTGGCGACTCCGATGGCGTAGCTCACCTGGATCTGGCACTGGCGCGCGAGTCCCGCGGCCACCACGTTCTTCGCGACATAGCGCGCGGCGTACGCGGCGGAACGGTCGACTTTCGAGGGGTCCTTGCCGGAGAAGGCCCCGCCCCCATGGGGGCAGGCGCCGCCATAGGTGTCGACGATGATCTTGCGCCCGGTGAGGCCGCAGTCGCCTTGGGGGCCGCCGACCACGAACCGGCCGGTGGGGTTCACCAGGTACTTGGTGTTCTTGAGGAGCTCTCGCGGCAGCACCGGCTTCACGATCTGCTCGATCACCGCCTCGCGAATGGTCTCGTTGGAAACGTCCGGCGCGTGCTGCGTGGAGAGCACCACCGTGTCGATCTCGGTGGGCTTGCCGTCCACGTAGCGGAAGGTGACCTGGCTTTTCGCGTCGGGACGCAGCCAGGGCAGCCGCCCGTCCTTGCGCAGCATGGCCTGGCGCTCGACCAGGCGGTGCGCGTAATGGATCGGCGCCGGCATCAGCACCGTGGTCTCGTCGCAGGCGTAGCCGAACATGAGGCCCTGGTCGCCAGCACCCTGGTCGAGGTTGTCGTCCTGCGCCTTGTTCACCCCCTGGGCGATGTCGGGGCTCTGCTTGTCGTAGCAGACCATCACCGCGCAGCCGCGGTAATCGATGCCGTAGTCGGTGTTGTCGTAGCCGATGCGCTTGATGGTCTCGCGCGCGACCTGGATGTAGTCGACGGTGGCGTTCGTGGTGATCTCGCCCGCGAGAACCACCAGGCCCGTGTTGCACAGCGTTTCGGCTGCGACTCGGGAGCGCGGGTCCTGCGCTAAAATGGCGTCCAGCACCGAATCGGAAATCTGGTCCGACACCTTGTCCGGATGGCCTTCGGAGACCGATTCGGACGTAAACAGGAATTCACTCTTCATTTTTCGGGTCACCCCACAGTCGCGCAAGCGCCCATTTTAGCAAAGACCGCGCGCCTCCCGGCTTCATTTGAA
>JANMHV010000180.1:0-1530 GCA_031375445.1 Burkholderiales bacterium
TCCCCGTTTTGACTGGGGGGTTTTGGGGGTCTGTTAAATTTTCTAGGGGGTGCCAAACCGCCCCCCGGGTCTATCTATTTTTAACGTGCCCCATTTTCCCGGCGCCGCCGCCCGGGCGCAAAGCAGAACTAAATCTCCAGCGTCGCAACCAGCGGCAGGTGATCCGAAGCAATGCGGGACAACGGACTGCGATGCGCCCGCAGGTCCTTCAGAATCGACGCAGGGTGCGTCCACACCCGATCGAGCGCCAGCATCGGCATCCGCGACGGAAACGTCCGCCGCGGCGGCGTGGGAGCGAAGTGGCGATGGAGACGGCGCAGCGGCCGTCCCCACAGGAACCACTCGTTGAGATCCCCGATCAGCACCGCGGCCTCGTCCGGGCGCCAGGTGAAGAGCCGCAGCAGGCGCTGTACCTGCTCGCGCCGCTCGGCCGGTTGCAGGCCCAGGTGGGTCGCCACCACCCGCAGGTGCTTCTCGGGCGCCAGGTTGATGTCCACCGCGATGGCGCCCCGCGGCTCGCGCCGCCGCCAGGAAAGATCCACCAGGTTGTGCGCCTTGATCGGAAAGCGCGACAGGATGCCGTTGCCGTAGTGGCCATCGTGGCGCACGAGCGTGGTGCCGGCGACGGCGTGATAACCCATCTCCTTGCCCAGCCAGGCCAGCATGTCGGCGCCGCTGTCGCGCGCCTCGACTTCCTGGAGGGCGATCACGTCGGCGTCGATCTCGCGCAGCACGCCCAGGATGCGCGGCGGGTCGCAGTGACCGTCGCCGCCGATGGCCCGGTGCACGTTGTACGACGCGATGCGCACCGCCGGCATCGCGGCTAGGCGGGCTGGCGCTGCAGCCACTGGCGCCCGGCCACCGCCGCGAGCGCGATGAGCCCGGCGGCACCGGCCACCATCCACATGTTGAAGCGCAGCGGGTTGGCGAGGAGTGCGGTGATCTGGTCGCCCAGCACCGTGGTGGCGAGCATTCCGGGGAGCATCCCGAGCACCGTGCCGATGATGAAGTGGCGCACGCGGATGCGCATGGCGCCCATCGCCGCGTTGACCACGATGAACGGCGCGATGGGCACGAGGCGCACCAGCGTCACGGCGACGATGCCGCGCCGTTGCAGCAGGCGCGAGAGCCGGTTGATGCCGTGGCCCGCGATGCGCTGCACGGTATCACGATGCACGATGCGCCCGGCGAAGTAGCCCGCCAGCGCGGAGAGCAGCACCCCGACCTGCGCGAGCGCAAAGCCTTCCCAGGGACCGAACGCCACGACCGCGGCAAGCGTGATGAGCCAGCGCGGCAGCAGCACGATGCTGGCCGGCGTATAGGCCAGCACCACGATGAAGGGCGCCCACCAGTGGTCGGAAAGGCTGCGCGCCCAGGCCACCGCCGTCTCCGGCGTGGCGACGGCGGAAAGCGGCGTGTAGCGCCACAGGAACGCGAGCGAGATCACCGCGATCAGCGCGCCGCCCAGGATCAGGCGGCCGCGCTGGGTCGGTACCGGGTCGCCGGGCGGCGCGAATTCCTGCACCAGCC
>JANMHV010000192.1:0-1619 GCA_031375445.1 Burkholderiales bacterium
GAAGCCGGGATTTGCCGGGGCGAATGATAAAATCGCCCCAAATGATCGCCATCAACGACCTGCAGCGACACACCCAGCCCCTCCTCGCCGAAATCGAGGCCGCACTCACCCGCGTGACGCGCAGCGGCTGGTTCATCATGGGCAAGGAAGTCGCCGCCTTCGAGCAGGAGTTCGCGGCCTACTGCGGCGTGCCCGAATGCGTGGCGGTCGGCAACGGTACCGACGCGCTTGAAATCGCGCTGCGCGCGCTCGGCGTGGGCGTGGGCGACAAGGTGGCCACGGTCGCGAACGCCGGCGCCTACAGCTCCATCGCCATCCTCTCCATCGGCGCGATTCCCGTGTACGTCGACGTCGACGAGGCCACGATGCTGGTGGGCGCCGCACAGCTCGCGAGGGCCCCGCTCGAAGGCGTGAAGGTGATCATCGCCACCCACCTTTACGGCCGCATGTGCGCGATGCCGGAGATCATGGAATTCGCCCGCGCCCGCTCGCTCCCGGTGATCGAGGATTGCGCGCAGTCCCACGGCGCGATGATGGCGGGCAAGCGCGCCGGCGCCTTCGGTGACCTCGCCTGCTTCAGCTTCTATCCCACCAAGAATCTCGGCGCCGTGGGCGATGGCGGCGCCCTCACCGGCCGCGACGCGGCGTTGGTCGCGCGCGTGCGCCAGTTGCGCCAGTACGGCTGGTCGTCCAAATACCTCTCCACCCTCGAATGCGGCCGCAACAGCCGGCTCGACGAAGCGCAGGCCGCGGTGCTGCGGGTGAAGCTGCCCTACCTCGATGGCTGGAACGAGCGGCGCCGCGCCATCTCGGCGATGTACTCGGATCGAATCCGGCATCCGAAGATCGCGGTCACGCGCCGCGTGGACCCCGCCGACATCGTGCACCTCTTCGTCGTGCGCACTCCTGACCGCGCGAGCCTCGCCGCGCACATGAAGGCGAGCGGCGTCGGCACCGACATCCACTACCCCACCCCGGACTATCGCCAGCCGGCGATGCAGGCCAACGCTCCCGCGCAGCCGTTGGCGGCCACCGAGCGCGCCTGCGCCGAGGTGCTCACGCTGCCGTGCTATCCGGAGATGCGCGACGACGAAGTGCTTGCCGTCGCCGAGGCCGTGAACGCCTGGCGTCCATGACCCTCTCGCTCGTCATCCCGGTCTACAAGAACGAGGGCTCGATCGACGAGCTGGTGGCGGCACTGCAGGGAATGCGCGATGCGCTGGGCGGCAAGCTCGAGGTGGTGTTCGTGGTGGACGGGAGCCCCGACCGCTCGTGGCTGCGGCTTTCGGAGGCGCTCCCCTCCTCCGGCCTCGACTCCCAGCTGCTGCTGCTCTCGCGCAACTTCGGCTCGTTCTCGGCGATCCGCGCCGGACTCGAGGTCGCGCGTGGTGACTATTTCGCGGTGATGGCGGCGGACCTGCAGGAGCCCCCGGAGCTCGTGATCAATGCCTGGCGGGAGCTTCAGACCGACCAGTACGACGTGGTGATCGGCACGCGCGAATCCCGCGACGACCCGATGGGCGGGCGCCTCGCCTCGGCGATCTTCTGGGGCTTCTACCGGCGCTTCGTGGTTCCCGAGATGCCCCCGGGCGGCGTGGACATCTTCGCCTGCAACCGCG
>JANMHV010000194.1:0-5815 GCA_031375445.1 Burkholderiales bacterium
CCGCTGACGCGGCCACGAAAACCGGAGTCTGACCCCGGTTTAAGGAGTCCGACCCCGAAGCGCAGCCGCTTCCTCGGCGCTGGGCAGCTGTGGCCGGTCGCGCTCGGTGGGGACGAGGCAGAGGAAGCCCAGCGGCTCGTCGGCGGCGGCATGGAACTGGTGCCACGTCATCGGCGGCACCTCGACCAGGTCGTTCTGCGCAAGCTCGTAGCTGCGCTCGCCCACCCTGCATTCGCCGCGGCCGCGGACCACCATCACGTTGTGCACGTGCTCGTGGCGCTCGAGCGTGGTGAAGCCCCCGGGCGCCACCTCGAAGTAGCGCAGCTGCACCGGCAGGCCGGCGCCTTCGAACAGCACCTGCCGGGTCACGTCCCGGAACGCAACCTCGCCTTCCTGCTTGTAGCGCAGGACGTCGACCGCCTCCCAGCGGTAGTCGCCCGCGTGCTTGCGGACCAGGGGTTTCGAATCGGGCATCGAGGAATCTTACCGTTGAACGCAGGACGCCGAATTCCGGCAGGCACGCGGGCGGGTTACGGCCGCGTCTCGTATCGGCGAAGTCAGGGAATTTCCCCGTTTCGGGGCGTGTAAGTGACCACCAGCGCCGTCGCTTCGCCATCGATCGCGTGACCGCGATGCGGCAGGCGCGCATCGAAGTAGACGCTGTCGCCCGGATCGAGGATGGCCTTTTCGCTCCCCGCCTGCCATTCGACGCGGCCGGTGAGGATGAAGAGGAACTCCTCGCCCTCGTGCTCGAAGAAGACGTGCTTCTCGATCTCCGACGGGAAGGTGAACAGGAACGGCTCCATCTTCTTTTGCGACTTGGTGTCTGCGAGGCTTACATAGTCGTAGCCGAAGGCGGTGCCGCCACGCACCACGGGGAGGCGCTCGTTCGCGCGAACGACGCAGAACGCGCGGGCGTTGCCGGCGGGCTCGACGTGAAGCAGCTCGGTGATCTCGGTCTTGAGGGCGCGCGCGATGCGCGACAACGTTCCGATCGGCGGGACCTTCTTCGAGTTCTCGATTTTCGACAGGTAGCCCTTGGTGAACCCGGTTTGCGCGGCGAGCTGGTCGAGGGTCATGCCGATCCGGGCGCGAATCTCGCCTACGCGCTCGCCGATTACGGTCTCCACGCCCTTGCGGCGTGCCACCATCAGGCCGCTTCCTTGACGGTCGGGAGCCGCGCCGCGTTAGCCTCGAGTGCCGCCGAGTATTCGATGATGCGCGCCGTCTCGCGCGCCACATCGGCGCCGAGAAAGCGCTCGATGAGATAGAGCGTCATGTCGATGCAGAGCGTCACGCCGCCTCCGGTGAGGATCGTGCCGCAGTCGACCAGGCGCGCGTCGAGGGCGCGGATGGCCGGATAGCGCTCGCGCATCAGGGCGAGCGGCGAGACTTCTTCGCCGAACACCTCGCGCTTGGTGGTCGCCGCGCGGCCGTCGAGGACGCCCGCCGCCGCCATGATCATGCCGCCGGTGCATACCGCCGCGACCGAGGTCTCTCGGCTTGCACGCCGGATGTATTCGAGCGTTTCCGGCGTCTGCGACTGCTGCTTCCATCCCGCGCCTCCGGTGATGATGAGCACGTCCGCGGCAGGGGCGTCGGCATAGCCGTGGTCGGCGATCACGCGCAGTCCGTTGGCGAGGGTCACCACGCCGGCGCCCTGGGCGACGGTGAACATCGTGATCTGCGGCGCCACGCGCCGCGCCATGGACAGGACGCCGAAGGTCGCCAGGTCGATCGGTTCGGCGTCGGGGTAGATCAGGATTGCCGCACGCATGATGCCTGCTCCTCGTTATGGGGTTCCCATGTTGACCAATAGTTTCCCAATAGGCAATATAAGGAAAACGTTGAACGACACTTCACAGGGAGCTCCCATGGCAGACCCGAGCGACACGCAAGCGCCGTCCCCACCCAAGACCACCTCGCGCCGGCGCTTCCTCGCCGCCGCTGCGGGCACTGCGGCGGCAACGGTGCCGATCGCCGCGCGAGCCCAGGCCACGCCGCTCACGTTCCGTTTCCAGAGCACCTGGCCGCCGCGATTCATCTACCACGAGTTTGCCTTGGATTGGACCAAGAAGGTCGCCGACATGACCCAGGGACGGGTGAAGATCGAGATGCTGCCCGCCGGTGCCGTGGTGCCCGCTTTGCAAGTTGTCGAGGCGGTGAGCAAGGGAACCCTCGACGGGGGCCATGGCCTTGCGGCCTTCTGGTACGGCAAGAACACCGCCTTCGGCCTCTACGGCGCCGGCCCCGATTTCGGCATGGATGCCAACCAGTTGCTCGCCTGGGTCGAGTACGGCGGCGGCAAGGAGCTCTACTCCGAGATCCAGGCCGCGGCGCAGCTGGACATCAAGAGCTTCCTCTTCGGCCCCGTGCCCTGCGAGCCCATGGGTTGGTTCAAGAAGCCGATCCGCACCGTCGCCGACCTGAAGGGCCTGAAGTTTCGCACCTCGGGCCTCGCCGTCGATCTTTTCACCACCCTGGGCGTTTCGGCGGTGCAGATGGCGCCGGGAGAGATCGTGGCCGCCATCGATCGCGGCCTGCTGGACGCGGCCGAGTTCGCGAGCGCGACCGACGATCGCGTGATGGGATTTCCCGATGTCGCCAAGTTCTACGTGCAGCAGAGCTACCATATGTCGAACAATTTCTGCGAGGTGATGTTCAACCGGAAGAAGTACGAGGCGCTGCCGGCCGAGGTGAAGCTGATCCTCGACCACGCCGCCAAGGCGGCGAGCGCCGAAATGCACTGGCGCAGCATGCACCGCATGTCGCAGGACTACATCGAGCTGCAGACGGTGAACAAGGTGCGCGCCTACCGCGCGCCGCGACCGATCCTCGACGCGCAGCTGAAGGCCTGGGAAACGGTAATCGCCAAGCGCTCCGCCGAGAACCCGCTCTTCGCCAAGGTGGTCGAAAGTCAGAAGGCGTGGGCGAAGCGGGTGATGTACTGGCACAACGACGTGCAGGTGGACCAGAAGGCCGCCTACACTCACTGGTTCGGCAAAGGCCCGGTGGCGCAGCCTCCGGCCTGACAATCACGAAGGAGATCAACATGGCGGCGAATCCCCAATCGACACCCCGCGAGCCCGAGCGCCTGACCGGCCACCTCGAGCCCACGCCCAACGGCTCGACTTATGTGAAGCCGCAGGACATGGAGTGGAAGCCCTCGCAATTCGAGGGGATCGAGATCAAGGTGCTCTACGAGAACAAGGAGGCGGGCGAGCTCACCTGCCTACTGCGCTGGCAGCCGGGCACGACGCTGCCATTCCACAAGCATCCGGAGATCGAGCAGAGCTACGTGATCTCGGGGTCGTTTTCCGACCACGACGGCATCGCACGCGCGGGCGAGTACGTCTGGCGCACGCCGGGCTCGATGCACGAGACCCACAGCGCCGAGGGTTGCGTGATCCTCGCCGTGTATCGCAAGCCGAACATTTTCAGGAACAGCGCGGCCGGGTTCGACCACGACAGGAAGCGCGTCGCCACCGACCACGAACCGCGCACGTTCAAGCCCTGAAGCGTACGCTGCGCAGCCGAGGGCAGAGGGTACTGGGTAGAGGGCGAGGCGGAACGGAGAGCCCCGCGGAAGTGGGGCACCTCATCGGCCCGTGGACCGGCCGCGGCCCCGGTCCTCGGGCCTGCAGCACCTTCAATCTGTGGGCTCCAGCGCCACATCGCCGGATTTTGCGTTGCGCTTCGCGGCCGGAACAAAGCGGAAACGCAGGGCCCTCCGCTCCTGGTCCCACGGTATCAAGCAGCCACTCCATAATGTCTCATGCTGCGTGAACGCATGCCTATGCAGGATGTCCCTTTGTTGCCCGCAACGACAATGGAAGACGCCCATGGCAAGCAAGAAAAAGCCGGATTTCGCCGGGAAAAAATCCCAGGCCAAAGCCACCGCGAAAACTACGGCCGGAGGTTCCCGCTCCGGAGCCGCGGCCGCCCGGGGCTCGGACCCCGCCGCCTCGAAGACGGCGGCCACCAACGACCTCGCTGCCGCCTTTCCCTTCAACGAGCACAAGGCTGGCGAACACGGCGCCGCGGCGCTCACGCCGCAGGAAGGCAAGCACGTCGATCCCGCGGACCCCGCGGCCGGCGGCAGCACCCTGACCGAGACCACCGCCTCCGACAAGCTAGGCAGCGGGCGCCCCCCGATGGGCACCAACGCGAACAATTTGCCGCTCGACCGCGTGCGCGTCGACAGCGGCGGCCGCGGCCTAACCACCAACATGGGCGCACCGATCGCCGACAACCAGAATTCGTTGAAGGCCGGGCTGCGCGGGCCCACCCTCATGGAGGACTTCATCCTCCGCGAGAAGATCACCCACT
Source organism: Burkholderiales bacterium (assembly GCA_031375445.1). Lineage (GTDB taxonomy): Bacteria > Pseudomonadota > Gammaproteobacteria > Burkholderiales > Usitatibacteraceae > Usitatibacter. Next base: position 4,330 of record JANMHV010000194.1, read on the forward strand.
TCGACCACGAGCGCATCCCGGAGCGCATCGTCCACGCCCGAGGCTCGGGTGCCCATGGCTTCTTCGAATGCCTGGTGCCCCAGGGCAAGCTCACCAAGGCGTCGTTCCTGGCGGAAAAGGGCAAGCGCACCCCGGTGTTCGTGCGCTTCTCCACGGTCGCGGGCGAGCGCGGGTCGCCGGACCTCGCTCGCGACGTGCGCGGCTTCGCCACCAAGTTCTACACCGACGAGGGCAACTTCGACATCGTGGGCAACAACATCCCGGTGTTCTTCATCCAGGACGCGATGAAGTTCCCGGACCTGGTGCACTCGGTGAAGCCCGAGCCGCACCACGGCATGCCGCAGGCGGCGAGCGCCCACGACACCTTCTGGGACTTCGTCTCGCTGATGCCGGAGTCGACCCACATGCTGATGTGGGTGATGAGCGATCGCGCGATCCCGCGCAGCCTCTCGATGATGCAGGGCTTCGGCGTGCACACCTTCAGGCTGGTGAACGCGAAGGGCGAATCGCGCTTCGTGAAGTTCCACTGGAACCCGGTGCGGGGCACGCATTCCGTGGATTGGGACGAGGCGGTCAAGATCAACGGTGCCGATTCCGACTTCCATCGCCGCGACCTGTGGGAGTCCATCGAGGCGGGCGTGTTCCCGGAGTGGGAGCTGGGCTTCCAGGTGTTCACCGAGGAGCAGGCCGACAAGTTCAGCTTCGACGTGCTGGACCCGACCAAGATCGTCCCGGAGGAGCTGGTGCCCGTGGTGCCGGTGGGCCGGATGGTGCTCAACCGCAACCCCGACAACTTCTTCGCCGAGACCGAGCAGGTGGCCTTCGGCGTGCAGAACATGGTCCCGGGCTTCGACTTCTCCAACGACCCGCTGCTCGCCGGGCGCATCCATTCGTACTTCGACACTCAGATCTCGCGCCTGGGCGGACCCAACTTCCACGAGATCCCGATCAACTCGCCGGTGGCGGAGGTGCACAACAACCAGCGCGACGGCATGCATCGACAGGCGATTGCACGCGGTCGCGTCGCCTACGAGCCGAATTCGCTCGGCGGCGGGTGCCCGTTCCAGCATGGCTCGGCGCGTGGCTTCACGTCGTTCCCGCAGCCGATCGCCGACGACAAGGTGCGCGGCAAGCCGGAGAAGTTCGCCGACCATTACACGCAGGCCACGCTCTTCTTCAACTCGCAGTCACCGGTCGAGAAGGCGCATATCGTGCGCGCGTTCCGCTTCGAGCTTTCGAAGGTGCAGACGCCGGCGATTCGCCAACGGGTGCTCGCCCAGCTCGCGAACGTGGATGCCGACCTGGTTTCGCAAGTCGCCGCGGGGCTCGGCATGAACGTGCCGCCCGCGCTGCCGCTGGTGATCGATCCGGAGGAGCCCGAGGTGACGGTGTCGCCGACGTTGTCGCTCTTCGCGCGTCCGGGCGACGGCGGCATTGCCGGGCGCAAGATCGCGATCCTCATCGCCAATGGCGTCGATGGAGAAGG
>JANMHV010000007.1:0-18963 GCA_031375445.1 Burkholderiales bacterium
TCATGGGACCGCCCGCTGCCAAAAGCCGTGACGCGTCGCCGGCGGTCGCGAATGGCCAAGAGCCCTTGCAGTCCCCCACTCCCGTTGCGTCGCCCGCGCCGCAGCGCGGCTACCATGGTGATTTGAGGTGCCCCTGATGGAATCGAAAGCCGGCCCGCCGCCGAAGCAAGGCCTGTACGACCCGCGCCACGAGCACGACGCCTGCGGCGTGGGGTTCGTCGCGCATATCAAGGGCCGCAAGTCCCACGAGATCGTGGAGATGGGCCTCTCGATCCTGAACAACCTGCGCCACCGCGGCGCCACCGGGGCCGATCCGCTGCACGGCGACGGCGCGGGGCTGCTGGTGCAGATTCCCGACGCCTTCTTTCGCGAGGAGATGGCGGCGCAGGGGGTCAAGCTGCCCAAGTCCGGCCTCTACGGCGTGGGCATGGTGTTCCTGCCACGCAACCCCGCGGCTCGCGCCGCGTGCACGCGCGAGCTCGAGCGCGCAATCAAGAACGAAGGGCAGCACCTCCTCGGCTGGCGCGACGTGCCCGTCGACGACACCTCCATCGGCCCCACCGCGCGCGGCTCGATGCCGGTGATCCGCCAGGTCTTCGTCGGGGCCGGCCGGGGCAGCCTCGATCGCGATGCGTTCGAGAGGAAGCTCTACATCATCCGCAAGTCGAGCGGGCATGCCATTCGCGCCCTGCGGCTGTCGGGCGCAAGCGGCTTCTACGTTCCCTCGTTCTCGCACCGCACCATCGTCTACAAGGGGATGCTGCTCGCCGAGCAGGTGGGCCCGTTCTACGTGGACCTCGCCGACAAGCGCTTCTGCTCGGCGCTGTGCCTCGCGCACCAGCGCTTCTCCACCAACACCTTCCCCACCTGGGACCTGGCGCACCCGTTCCGCTACATCGCGCACAACGGCGAGATCAACACGCTCAACGGAAACCTGAACTGGATCCGCTCGCGCCAGGCGACGATCCACTCGAAGCTGCTGGGGGACGACCTCGACAAGGTCTGGCCGCTGATCTACGACGGCCAGTCCGACTCCGCCTCGTTCGACAACGCGCTGGAGCTCCTGGTGATGGGCGGCTATCCCATCGCCCACGCGATGATGCTGATGATTCCCGAGGCCTGGGCGGGCAACCCGCTGATGGACGCCAAGAGGAAGGCGTTCTACGAGTACCACGCGGCGCTGATGGAGCCGTGGGACGGGCCGGCGGCGGTCGCCTTCACCGACGGCAAGTTCATCGGCGCGACCCTCGACCGCAACGGGCTGCGCCCGGCGCGCTACTTCACCACCGACGACGACCTCATCGTGATGGCCTCCGAGATGGGCGTGCTCGACATCGCGCAGTCCAAGATCACGCGCAAGTGGCGCCTGCAGCCCGGCAAGATGCTGCTGGTGGACATCGAACACGGCCGCATCGTCTCCGACGACGAGTTGAAGCGCGACCTCGCCGCCCAGCGCCCGTACCAGGACTGGCTGGACGCGACCCAGATCCGGCTGGAAGACATCCCCACGCCCCACGAGGTGCCGACGCCGGACACCGACAAGCTGCTCGACCGCCAGCAGGCCTTCGGCTACACCCAGGAAGACCTGAAGATGCTGCTGACACCGATGGCGCTCGCCGGCGAGGAGGCGATCGGCTCGATGGGCGACGACACGCCGCTCGCGGTGCTGTCGAACCGCGCCAAGCCGCTCTACGCTTACTTCCGGCAGCTCTTCGCCCAGGTGACGAACCCGCCGATCGACCCGATCCGCGAGCAGCTGGTGATGTCGCTCGTGTCGTTCATCGGCCCGCGGCCCAACCTGCTCTCGCCGGACACCACCGAGCCGGCGATGCGACTCGAGGTGTCCCAGCCGATCCTCACCTTCGAGGACATGGAGAAGCTGCGCCGCGCCGCGACCCACACGCAAGGCCACTTCAAGAGCGACGTCCTGTCGATGTGCTACCCGGCCGAATGGGGCACCGAGGGCATGGAGCCGGCGCTGGCGCAGCTCTGCGCCGATGCCGAGGACGCGGTGCGCCGCGACTCCAACATCATCATCCTGTCCGACCGCGAGGTCAGCGTCGAGCGCATTCCCATCCCGGCGCTGCTCGCCACCGCCGCGGTTCACCACCACCTGGTGCGGGCGGGGCTGCGCACGCGCGCGGGCCTGGTCGTGGAGACCGGCAGCGCTCGCGAGGTGCACCATTTCGCGTGCCTCGCCGGATTCGGCGCCGAGGCGATCCACCCGAACGTGGCCTTCGCCACAATCGCCGACATGCGCGACGCGATGCCCACCAAGGTCACCGAGGAAGAGGTGATCAAGCGCTACATCAAGGCGATCGGGAAGGGGCTCCTCAAGGTGATGTCGAAGATGGGCATCTCCACCTACCAGTCGTACTGCGGCGCCCAGATCTTCGAGGCGATCGGGCTCAACTCGCCCTTCGTGGAGAAGTATTTCGAGGGCACCTCCACCGCCGTGGAGGGCGTGGGGCTCGCCGAGATCGCCGAGGAGGCGGTGCGCCTGCACCGGCTCGCCTATTCCGACGCGCCGCTCTATCGCAACCAGCTCGACCCGGGCGGCGATTACGCCTACCGCACCCGGGGCGAAGCGCACATGTGGACGCCGGATTCGATCGCCAAGCTGCAGCACGCCGCGCGCTCCGGCAACTACTCCACGTACAAGGAGTATTCGAAACTCATCAACGAGCAGGGCGAACGCCTCCTCACGCTGCGGGGGCTCTTCCGCATCAAGGAGTCCGCGACCCCGGTGCCGATCGAGGAAGTCGAATCCGCCGCGGACATCGTGAAGCGCTTCGCCACCGGCGCCATGTCGCTGGGTTCGATCTCGCACGAGGCGCATTCGACGCTCGCGGTCGCGATGAACCGCATCGGCGGCAAGTCCAACACCGGCGAAGGCGGCGAGGACCCGGTGCGCTACGTGAAGCTGCCCAATGGCGACTCGATGCGATCGGCGATCAAGCAGGTCGCGGCGGGACGCTTCGGCGTCACCACCGAGTACCTCGTCAACGCCGACGACCTGCAGATCAAGATGGCCCAGGGCGCCAAGCCCGGCGAGGGCGGCCAGCTGCCGGGCCACAAGGTGTCGAAGTACATCGCCAAGGTGCGCCACACGGTGCCCGGGGTGGGCCTCATCTCGCCGCCGCCGCACCACGACATCTACTCGATCGAGGACCTGGCGCAGCTGATCCACGACCTGAAGAACGTGAATCCCGCCGCCCGCATCTCGGTCAAGCTCGTAAGCGAGATCGGAGTGGGCACGATCGCCGCGGGAGTCGCCAAGGCGAAGGCCGACCACGTCACCATTTCCGGCCACGATGGCGGCACCGGCGCCTCCCCGCTCTCGTCGGTCAAGTATGCCGGCAGTCCCTGGGAGATCGGGCTCGCCGAGACGCAGCAGACGCTGGTGCTGAACCAGCTGCGCGGGCGCATCGCGGTGCAAGCGGACGGCCAGATGAAAACCGGCCGCGACGTGGTGATCGGGGCGCTCCTCGGTGCCGACGAGTTCGGCTTCGCCACCGCGCCGCTGGTGGCCGAGGGCTGCATCATGATGCGCAAGTGCCACCTGAACACCTGCCCGGTGGGCATCGCCACGCAGGATCCGGCGCTGATCGCGAAGTTCCAGGGCAAGCCCGAGCACGTGATCAACTACTTTTTCTTCGTCGCCGAAGAGGTGCGCGAGTGGATGGCGCGCCTCGGGATGCGCCGCTTCGAGGAACTGGTGGGCCGCGTGGATCTCCTCGATACGCGCACCGGCATCGAGTACTGGAAGGCGCGCGGGCTCGACTTCACGAAGCTCTTCCATCGCCCGCAGGTTCCCGTGGGGGTCGCCATCAGCAGGATGGACACCCAGGACCACGGCCTCGCCGGCGCGCTCGACCACGAGCTCATCGCCCGGGCGGCCACGGCACTGTCCGCGAAGAAGCCGGTTTCCATCACGAGCCGCATCTACAACCGCAACCGCACCGTCGGCGCCATGCTCTCCGGGGAGGTGGCGCGGCGCTACGGCCACGCAGGCCTCGCCGAGGACACGATCCACGTGAAGTTCGACGGCACGGCGGGGCAGAGCTTCGGCGCATGGCTCGCCCATGGCGTCACGTTCGAGCTCGAAGGCGACGCCAACGACTACGTCGGCAAGGGGCTCTCGGGCGGGCGCATCGTGGTGTATCCGCCGAAGGACTGCCCCATCGTCCCCGAGGACAACATCATCGTCGGCAACACCGTGATGTACGGCGCGATCGGCGGCGAGGGCTATTTCCGCGGCGTGGCCGGCGAGCGCTTCTGCGTGCGCAACTCCGGCGCCACCGCGGTGGTGGAGGGCGTGGGCGACCACGGGTGCGAATACATGACGGGCGGCACGGTGGTGGTGCTCGGCAAGGCCGGGCGCAACTTCGCCGCCGGCATGTCGGGCGGCATCGCCTACGTGCTCGACGAGGAGGGCGACTTCACGCAGCGCTGCAACCTGGCGATGGTGGAGCTGGAGCCGATTCCCGAGGAAGAGCACGCGGCCGCCGAGGGCGGCAACCTCGAGCTGGAAGGCCACGGCAAGGTCAAGATCGACCACGTCTCGGGCCACGACGACGAGATGCTGAAGGGCCTGGTGCAGCGCCACCTCCTCTACACCGGCAGCGAGCGCGCCCGCCGCGTGCTGGAGAACTGGGGTGCCTACCTGCCCCGCTTCGTGAAGGTGATGCCCCTCGAGTACCGGCGGGCGCTCGCCGAGATGGCGCAGGAAAAACTCCAGAACGGACAGCCCACGCCGCGCGTAGAAGTTCGCGCGAACGACTAACGAGAATTGGGTCCCCGCCTTCGCGGGGATGACACATGGGAAAGATCACCGGATTCATGGAAATCGAGCGCCGGGACCGGCCGTACACCCCGGTCCCCGAGCGCGTGAAGTTCTATCGCGAGTTCGTGCGAGCGCTCTCCGAGAAGGAGATGGGCGAGCAGGGCGCGCGCTGCATGGACTGCGGCATCCCGTTCTGCCAGACCGGCTGCCCGGTGAACAACATCATTCCCGACTGGAACGACCTCGTTTATCGCGGCCACTGGCGCGAAGCGCTCGAGGTCCTGCACTCGACCAACAACTTCCCCGAGTTCACCGGGAGGGTGTGTCCCGCCCCGTGCGAAGCCTCGTGCACCCTCAACATCAACGACGACCCGGTGACCATCAAGTCGATCGAGCAGGCGATCATCGACAAGGGCTGGGCCGAGGGCTGGGTGGGCCCGCAGCTGGCGCATCGCAAGACCGGCAAGCGGGTCGCCGTGGTGGGCTCGGGCCCCGCCGGGATGGCATGCGCGCAGCAACTGGCGCGCGCCGGCCATGACGTGACGCTGTTCGAGAAGAGCGACCGCATCGGGGGGCTCCTGCGCTACGGCATCCCCGACTTCAAGATGGAGAAGCACCACATCGATCGCCGCATCGAGCAGATGAAGGCGGAAGGCGTCACGTTCGCGACCGGCGTGCACGTGGGCGTGAGCCTCCCGGCAGCCCGGCTCCTCGCCGAGTTCGAGGCCGTGGCGCTCACCGGCGGCAGCGAGCACCCGCGCGAGCTCCCGGTGCCGGGGCGCGATCTCCACGGCGTCCACTTCGCGATGGAGTTCCTGCCGCAGCAGAACAAGCGCGTGGCGGGCGACAAGGTGCCGGACCCGATCCTCGCCACCGGCAAGCATGTGGTGGTGATCGGCGGCGGCGACACCGGCAGCGACTGCATCGGGACCTCGATCCGCCAGGGCGCGGCATCGGTCACCAACTTCGAGCTGATGCCGATGCCCCCGGAAGTGGAGGACAAGCCGCTGGTGTGGCCCTACTGGCCGCTCAAGCTGCGCACCTCGTCCTCCCACGAGGAAGGGGCCGAGCGCGACTTCGCCGTGGCGACCAAGGCGTTCCACGGCAAGGACGGCCGCGTCGAGAGCCTCACCGGCTGCCACGTCGAGTGGGTCCGCGACGAACGTGGCGCGATGGCGATGAGGGAGGTCCCGGGAACGGAGTTCACGATCCCGGCGGAGCTGGTGCTGCTGGCGATGGGCTACGTGCACCCGGTGCGCGAGGGGCTCCTCGAGCAGCTCGCCGTCGAGCGCGACCCGCGCGGCAACGTGCGCGCTGCCACGGACGGTGAAGGCGCCTACGCCACCTCCGTCGGGAAGGTCTTCGCCGCCGGCGACATGCGCCGCGGACAGTCCCTCATCGTCTGGGCCATCCGCGAGGGCCGCCAGTGCGCGCGCGAGATCGACGCCTTCCTGATGGGGGCCTCGGACCTGCCGCGCTGAGCGGCGTGGGCGCGGTCCTCGTCCTCCTGGGAGCGCTCCTCAGCGGCTACCTTGGAATCGCCGGATTTGTCTGGCTGATCCAGGAGCGGCTGCTGTTCTACCCGCAGCCGGTACGCACCGCGCCGCGCGCGCCCGACGGCTGGAGCTTCGAGCAGGTGCGCCTCACCGCGGCCGATGGCGCGGTGCTGGCAGGCGTGCTGGTGCGCCCCGAAGCTTCCCGCACGCCGGTCGTGGTGTATTTCGGCGGCGACGCGGAGGAGGTCACGGCCGGCGCACAGGGGGCGGCGCACGACTACGGCAAACGCGCCGTGCTCCTCATGAACTACCGTGGCTATGGCGCCAGCAGCGGCAAGCCGACCGAGGCCGCCCTGGTCTCCGACGGCATCGAGATCGTCAAATGGGCGCGACTCCGCGGCGACCTCGATGGACAGCGCGTGGCGCTCCACGGCCGCAGCCTCGGCGCCGGGGTCGCGGTACAGGTGGCCGCGGCGACAGCTCCGGCCTGCGTGGTCCTCACCTCGCCCTTCGACAGCGCGCTCGAGGTCGCGAGGTCGTTCTACCCGTGGTTGCCGGTGGGACTGCTGCTGCGCCACCGCTTCGATTCGATGGCCCATGCGCCGCGGCTCACGATGCCGGTGCTGGTCCTGGCGGGAGAAGCGGACACCCTCATCGCCGCCGAACGCTCGCGCCGCCTCGCGCAACGCTGGGCCGGGCCCTCGACCTACGTGGAGCTTCCCGGCATGGGCCACGGGGATCTTTCGATCCACCCGCGCTACGTCGAATCGTTGCGGCAGTTCCTCGACGCGCGGCTCTGATCGGGGAGTGCGTCGCGGCGTGAGAAAATAGGTGCATGAAGAACGACAACTTCCTGCGCGCGCTGATGCGCGAGCCCACGCCGTACACGCCGATCTGGATCATGCGCCAGGCCGGACGTTACCTCCCCGAGTACAACGCCACGCGCCGCAAGGCGGGCAGCTTCCTCAAGCTCGCCATGACGCCGGAGCTCGCGTGCGAGGTGACGATGCAGCCGCTGGAGCGATTCGCGCTCGACGCCGCGATCCTCTTCTCCGACATCCTCACGGTGCCCGACGCCATGGGCCTAGGCCTCCACTTCGTCGAGGGGGAGGGCCCCAAGTTCAAGCGGCCGCTGCGCACCGAAGCCGACGTGATGGCATTGCAGGCCCCCGACCTCGAGCGCCTTCGCTACGTGTTCGACGCGGTGTCGCTCATCCGCAAGACGCTCTCCGGACGCGTGCCGCTGATCGGATTCTCCGGCAGCCCCTTCACCCTCGCCTGCTACATGATCGAGGGGGGCGGCAGCGACGACTTCCGGCTGGTGAAGTCGATGCTCTACTCGCGCCCGGACCTGCTGCACCGAATCCTGGACATCAACGCGCGTGCCGTCACCGCCTACCTCAACGCGCAGATCGAGGCCGGCGCCCAGGCCGTGATGGTGTTCGACACCTGGGGCGGGGCGCTCTCCGACGCGGCGTACGGCGAGTTCTCCCTGGAGTACTCCCGCCGCGTGCTCGCCGGGCTCACCCGCACGGCCCAGGGGCGTGTGGTCCCGCGCATCCTCTTCACCAAGGGGGGCGGCGGGTGGCTGGAGGCCATGGCCGGCGCCGGGGCCGATGCCCTGGGCGTGGATTGGCAGACGTCGCTCACCGGCGCGCGCGAACGCGTGGGCGACCGAGTGGCGCTCCAGGGCAACATGGATCCAATGGCGCTTTTCGGCTCCCCGGATGCCATCGAACGCGAAGCCCGGCGCGTTCTGGACTCCTTCGGGGCGGGTCCGGGACACGTTTTCAACCTCGGCCACGGGATCTCCCAGCACACGCCGCCGGAGCACGTGAAAGCCCTCGTGGATGCGGTGCATGCACACTCCCTCGGGGCCCACGCGGGCTAGAGGGTGTCAAGAAAAATATTTGCGCGGATGTGATTGCTTATTCACAACGGCATCGCTTCCGGAACGTCGGGGCTCGGCTGTAGGGGGTTGTGTCCAGTCTTCCAGAATGCTGAGTGATAACAGAGGGTTGGATCTTTGTGCGGCGCCGCACCCCCGGCGCGCGGGGAATTTGCGACGACGCCTGTCGCCCGGACACGACGGCTATTCACAGACTTATCCACAACCTTTTCCAACGCCGTTTCCCCCCTTGCGAACGCCATGAAAGTCGCGCGCGTGGCCCTCGACGTGCCCCTCTACGAGGCCTTCGATTTCCTGCTGCCGGAAGGCCTCGAGGCGCCCCTCGGAACGCTCGTGGTGGTGCCTTTCGGCCGCACGCGGAAGGTGGGAGTGGTGGTCGGGCATTCCGAGGCGAGTGCCGTCCCCGTGGAGCGCCTGAGGCAGGTCGAGCGCCTCATCGACGACATTCCCCCCATTCCGGGCGAGACCCTGGGAATCCTGGAGTTCTGCGCCCAGTACTACCAGCGCCCGCTCGGCGAGGTGGTGGCGGCGAGCCTGCCTCCGCGGCTGCGCCAGGTGAGCCGCCGCCGGCTTGCGGCGAAGGGATCACGGCCCGCGGCACCCGCCCTCCCGGCGCCTGCGCCTGCGCCGAACCCGAGCCTCGCCCAGTCCGCCGCACTCGCCCTGATCCAGGAGCCCGGCGAGCGCTTCCACCCGGTATTGCTCGAGGGCGTGACCGGCAGCGGCAAGACCGAGGTGTACCTGCAAGCGATCGCCGCGGCCCTCGCGCGCGGCCGGCAGGCCCTATTCCTCGTCCCGGAGATCGGGCTCACGCCCCAACTCGAATCGCAGGTGCGCGAGCGCTTTCCCGGCGCGGCCATGGCCTGCGCCCACAGCCAGCTGAACGAGGGCGAGCGCGCCCGCGCGTGGCTCGACGCCCAGTCCGGCGCCGCCCGCATCGTGCTGGGCACGCGGCTGGCCGTGCTGATGCCATTTCGCGAGCTGGGCCTGGTGATCGTCGACGAGGAGCACGACGCCTCGTACAAGCAACAGGAGGGGCTGCGGTACTCCGCCCGCGACGTCGCGGTGAGGCGCGCGCAGCGCCTCGGCATTCCCGTGATCCTCGGCTCGGCCACACCCTCCCTCGAGAGCGTGGCGAACGCGCGCGAGGGCCGCTACGCGCACGCGGTGCTCGCCGAGCGGGTCGCCGCCGGCGCCGCGATGCCGGCGATCCGCACCGTCGACACCCGCGCGGACCGGCCGCAGGAAGGGATCTCCCACGCGCTCGCGCTGGCGATGCGGGAGCGGCTCGGTCGCGGCGAGCAGTCGCTGGTATTCGTGAACCGGCGCGGCTTCGCACCCGTGCTCTTCTGCCGCGATTGCAGCTGGCACGCGAGCTGCACGCGGTGCAGCTCCAACCTGGTGCTGCACCGGCGGGAGGGGCGGCTGCGGTGCCACCACTGCGGGCACATGGAGCGCGTGCCGGTCGCGTGCCCCACGTGCAAGGGACCCAACCTGGCGCCCATCGGGCACGGCACGCAGCGCATCGAGGAGACCCTCGCGGCGCTGTTGCCCGGGGCGCGCATCGCCCGCGTCGATCGCGATTCCACCGCCCGGCGCGGCGCCCTCCAGGACGTGCTCGACCGCGTCCGCTCGGGCGAGATCGATGTCCTCGTCGGCACGCAGATGCTGGCGAAGGGGCACGACTATCCAAACCTCACGCTGGTGGGTGTGCTGGACAGCGACGCGGCGCTCTTCAGCGCGGATTTCCGGGCGGCGGAGCGGCTCTTCGCGCAACTGGTGCAGGTGTCCGGACGCGCGGGACGCGGCAGCCGCCCGGGCGAGGTGCTGATCCAGACGGATTTTCCCGGCCATCCCCTCTACGCCGCGGTGGCACGCCACGATTTCGCGCGCTTCGCCTCCGGAGCGCTGGAGGAAAGGCGCGCGGCTGGATTCCCCCCCTTCGGGCACCTGGCGCTGCTGCGCGCCGAATCCAAGGTCCCCGGAGAGGCGACCGCGTTCCTGGCGCGCTGGGCGCTCGCCGCCCACGACATCTCCGCCGAGGTGGAAGTATTCGATCCGGTGCCGGCATCCCTCGAGCGCAAAGCCGGCTACGAGCGCGCGCAGCTCATGGTGCGCTCGGGATCGCGCGCGGCGATGCAGCCGTTCCTGCGCTCCTGGAAGTCGGCCATCGCCGCCGGCGGGGAGCGCCGCGTTCGCTGGTCCGTCGACGTCGATCCGCAGGAGCTGTAGCCGGTCGCCCAGGGGGCCGCCCCGTATAATGGCGGTTTGCATCACCTCCTTCGTCCGTGCCCTCCCCCGATCCGAAAGCCCTCGTCGCCGCGCTCGTAGAGCAGGCGGTGCGCACCGCGTTCCCCGATGCCGGCCCGCCGACCCTCGAGCTCGAGCGCCCGAAGAGCGCCGGCCATGGCGATTTCGCGACCAACGTGGCACTCCAGCTCGCCAAGCGGGTGGGGATGAAGCCCCGCGACGTGGCCCAGGCGATCGTCGCCGCGATGCCGCCGGACACCGCGGTCGCGAAGGTCGAGATCGCCGGCCCCGGATTCATCAACGTCACGCTCGCCGACACGTCGCGCTTCGCGATCGTGGCCGACATCCACCGGCAGGGCCCCGCCTTCGGGCGCGGCGCCGCGGGCGGCGCGCGAAAGATCATGGTCGAGTTCGTGTCGGCCAATCCCACCGGCCCCCTGCACGTCGGCCACGGCCGCCAGGCGGCGCTGGGCGACGTGATCTCGACCCTCCTCGAGTGGGAAGGCTGGCAGGTCACGCGCGAGTTCTACTACAACGACGCCGGCAACCAGATCGCCAACCTCGGGCTCTCGGTGCAGGCGCGGATCCAGGAAGCCCATGGCGACGCGGTGGAGATGCCGAAGGACGGCTACCTCGGCGACTACATCCGCGAGATCGCGCGCGAGTACACGGCCGCGCACTTCGGCGACACCGCGGGCAGGAACCTGGAGCAGATCCGGCAGTTCGCGGTCGAGTACCTGCGCGGGGAGCAGGACATCGACCTGAATGCGTTCGGGGTCAAGTTCGACAACTACTTCCTCGAGAGCTCGCTCTACACCGACGGCAAGGTCGACGAGACGGTGCGCCTGCTCGCGGCCGCCGGCCACGCCTACGAGTTCGAAGGCGCGCTGTGGCTGCGCACCACCGGCTTCGGCGACGACAAGGACCGGGTGATGCGCAAGTCCGACGGCACGTACACGTACTTCGTGCCCGACGTGGCCTACCACCTCGACAAGTTCCGCCGCGGCTTTCCCCACGTGGTGAACGTGCAGGGCGCCGACCACCATTCGACGGTCACGCGCGTGCGCGCGGGGCTGCAGGCGCTCGATCTCGCCATTCCCCAGGGCTATCCCGACTACGTCCTGCACCAGATGGTGACGGTGATGAAATCCGGCGAGGAGGTCAAGATCTCCAAGCGCGCGGGTTCCTACGTGACGGTGCGCGACCTGATCGACGAGGTCGGCCGGGACGGCGTGCGCTACTTCTTCCTGATGCGCCGCGTCGACTCGCACCTGGTGTTCGACATCGACCTCGCCAAGAGCCAATCCGACGAGAACCCGGTGTACTACGTGCAGTACGCCCACGCGCGCGTCTGCAGCGTGCTGCGCGAATGGGGTGGGGACGTGGCGAGCCTCGCCGGCGCCGACCTGTCCGCCCTCGCCTCGCCCTACGAGGCGGCGCTGGCGCAGAAGCTCGCCGAGTTTCCCGAGGTGCTCGCACGCGCGGCGCGCGAATTCTCGCCCCACCTGGTCACCTACTACCTCCACGACGACGTGGCGGCGCGATTGCATACCTACTACAATGCCGAGCGTTTTCTCGTCGAGGATGAGGGCTTGAAGCTCGCGCGTCTCGCGCTCGTCGCCGCCACACGACAGGTGCTCGCCAACGGCCTGGCCGTCCTCGGCGTGAGCGCCCCCGAGAGAATGTGATGGCCAGGGATTACAAGGACGCCCCCGCACCGAGAGCCGAAAGCCGGCTCAACCACCCGCTGCTGCTGGGCGTCATCATCGGCCTCCTCCTGGGCATCGTGATCTCGCTCGCGGTCGCTTTGTGGCTGAACCGCCTGTCGAATCCCTTCATGGACAAGTCCAAGCCGATGGAGCCGCTGCCGAAGATCGCGCCGGCCCAACCGCCGCCCCCGCCCGAGGCGGCCCGCGCCGCGCAGGAAGCCGCCAAGGGCAAGGCCCCGGCCGAGAAGCCGGCGCCCTCGCGGCCCGGCGCCCCCGAAAAGGCCGCCCCGGCGGAAAAGGCCGGGCCCGCGGACAAGGCGGCGCCGGCGGAAAAGACCAGGACCGGCGAGCGACCCCGCTTCGAGTTCTACCAGATCCTCCCCGGCGAGAAGGAAGTGACCGAGCGCGAGCTCAAATCCGCCCGCGCCGCCACTCCCCCCGGGCCCGGCACGCCCCAGGCGGGTGCCAAGCCCGGCTCGTCCCCCGCCGCCCCCAAGCCCCATTCGGGCGAGATCTACTGGCTGCAGGCCGGCGCCTTCTCGGAAGAGCGCGAGGCTGACAACCTAAAGGCGAAGATTGCGTTAACAGGTCTGGAAGCCACCGTCCGCGCCGTGAGCATCCCCGAAAAGGGCACGCTCTACCGCGTCCGGCTGGGTCCCTACCAGAGCCTGGACGATGCCAACCGCAACAAGGCCACGTTGTCGCAGAACGGCGTCGGCGCCGCCATCATCCGCACCGCCGACGAAGCCCGGAAACCGTAAAGGAAACGAATCCATGTCAGTCCGCAAAGTTCTCTCGATCCTCGCCGCCGCTTTCGCTCTCTGCACCGGTTCGGCCATGGCGCAGCAAGCCCTTCCCTACGCCCCCATCGCTCCACCCCAGGCGCCCGAAGGCGGCGGCAAGGTCGAGGTGCTCGAGTTCTTCTGGTACGGCTGCCCGCACTGCTACAGCCTCGAGCCGGAAGTGGCCGAATGGGCGAAGCGGGTGCCGGCCGACGTGGTGTTCCGCCGCGTGCCCGCCGTTCCCAACGACGGCTGGGGTGCGGCGGCGCAGGTCTTCTACACGCTGGAAGCGATGAACCTCCTGGGGACGCATCACGTCAAGGTTTTCGACGCCATCCATCGCGATCGCGTGAACATCGGCAACAAGAAGATCCGCGAGGAGTGGCTCGCCAAGAACGGCGTGGACGTGGCCAAGTACAACGAGATGGAGAAGTCGTTCTCGGTCGCCACCAAGCTGCAGCGGGCGAAGCAGCTCACCCAGGCCTACAAGGTCGACGGGGTCCCGCGCGTCACGGTGAACGGCAAGTGGTACACCGCGGCCGAGCTCGCCGGCGGCAACAACCGCATTTTCCCGGTCGTCGACCAGCTGATCGGCATGGCGCGCAGCGAGAACAACGCCGTTGTCCCCGCCGCCGCCCAGCCCGCGAAGCGCTGAACGCGTCTTCCTGACCGGCGCCTCGAGCGGCATCGGCGAGGCGCTCGCCCGGCAGTACGCCGCGCGCGGCGCCACGCTGGGACTGGTGGCCCGTCGCGCCGACCGGCTGGCCGTGCTGGCCACCTCCCTCGGCGTGCCGGTCGAGACCTACCCCTGCGACGTGCGCGACCTCGCCGCGATGCGCTCGGCCGGCGCGCATTTCATCGACCGCTACGGCGCCCCCGACGTGGTCATCGCCAACGCCGGCATCTCCCACGGCACCTCCACCGAGCACGAGGAGGACATCGCGGCGTTCCGCGACATTCTCGAGGTGAACGTGATGGGACTGGTGCACACGTTCCATCCCTTCGTGGCCGCACTGCGCGCCGAGCGCCGCGGACGCCTCGTGGGAATCGCTTCGGTCGCGGGCTTCCGCGGCCTGCCGGGGGCGACCGCCTACAGCGCCTCCAAGTCCGCGGCGATCAAGTACCTCGAGGGGTTGCGCGTGGAGTTGCACGGTAGCGGCGTGGGCGTCACCACCCTGTGCCCCGGCTACATCGCCACGCCGATGACCGAACGCAACCCCTACCGCATGCCGTTCATCCTTCCTGCCGGGGAAGCCGCGCGCCGGTTCGTCCGCGTGATCGACGCGGGACGCTCGTTCGCGACGGTTCCCTGGCAGATGGCGATCGTGGGCGCGATCTGGCGCTCGCTTCCAAACGGAGTGTTCGACGCCATCGCGTCGCGCGGCGGGCGCAAGCCGCGCCGCGGCGAACCCTAGAGCTGCTCGGTCTCGCTCTGCGCGGGGCGCCACACCAGCAAGCGGCGCTCCACCCTGCCGACCGCGAAATCCAGCACCAGCGCGAAGACCGTGAGCACGATCATCCCGGCGAACACCGTATTGATGTCGAACGCCCCCTCGGCCTGCTGGATGAGGTAGCCCACGCCGCGCGCGGAGCCGAGGTACTCGCCTACCACCGCCCCCACGAACGCCATGCCGACCGCGGTGTGCAGACTCGAGAACACCCACGAGGTCGCCGACGGCAAGTACACGTAGCGCAGCAGCTGCCGCCGGTTGGCGCCAAGCATGAGGGCATTGTTGAGCACCACGGGGCTGACTTCCTTCACGCCCTGGTACACGTTGAAGAACACGATGAAGAACACCAGCGTGACTCCCAACGCCACCTTCGACCAGATGCCCAGACCGAACCACACCATGAAGATCGGGGCCAGCACCACCCGCGGCATGGCGTTCATCGCCGTGATGTACGGATCCAGGAGTGCCGAGGCAGTGGGCGTGAGCCCGAGCCAAAGGCCCATCGCGAGCCCCAGCACCGAGCCGATCACGAAAGCGAGTGCCGTCTCCTGCAACGTGACCCAGAGGTGCTCGTAGATGGCGCCGCCGACGAACCACTCCCAGATCACGCGGAACATCTTCACCGGCTCGCCGAAGAAGAAGGCGGCGCGATGGGGGTTGTCCCAGACGATCGGCGGGATCAGCTCCGGTTGCGACAGCACCTGCCAGATCGCGAACATCGCGACCAGCAGCGCGAGCTGCCAGAACCACAGCCGCCGCTTCACGCGCTCACCCGGTTGCGCGTCTGCGCGTAGCCCTTCAGCACCTCTGCCTTCATCGAGTGCCAGATCTGGTCGTGGAGCTCCACGAAGCGCGGCGAGTGGCGGATCTCGGACACGTCGCGCGGCCGCGGCAGGTCGATCGCGAACTCCCCGATGGGGCGCGTGGCGGGGCCCGCGGAGAGCACCACCACGCGATCGGACAGCGAGATCGCCTCCTCCAGGTCGTGGGTGATGAAGATCACGCTCTTCCGGTCCGCGTTCCAGAGCTCGAGGAGCTCGTTTTCCATCAGCTGCCGCGTCTGGATGTCGAGCGCGGAAAACGGCTCGTCCATCAGCAGGATCGGCGGGTCGAGGATCAGCATCTGCGCCAACGCCGTGCGCTTGCGCATTCCGCCGGAGAGATGGTGCGGAAAGCGGTCGCCGAAGCCGGCGAGGCCCACGCGCTCCAGCCACTGCTCGCCACGGCTGCGCGCCTCGGCCGGCGTGACACCGCGGAATTCGAGCCCCGCGGTGACATTGCCCAGGGCGCTGCGCCACGGCATCAGCGCCTCCGACTGGAACATGTAGCCGGCCTTGCGGTTCACGCCCGCCAGCGGCTCGCCCAGCACCTTGAGGACGCCCGAGGATGGCTTGAGAAGCCCCGCGGCCACGTTGAGGAGCGTCGACTTGCCGCAGCCCGTGGGGCCCACCACCGACACGAACTCGCCCGCGCCGATCGAGAGGCTCACGTCCTTTACGGCGGTGTACGAAGCCCCATCCCCGCGCCCGGCGAAGGAGCAGGTGATCTGTTCGAACTCGACGGCAGCGGCGATGACCCTCTCCCCAGCCCTCTCCCGGGGGAGAGGGAGCACGTCAACGATACTTCGCGGCCGCCTTCTTCGCGAAGGCGTTATCGAACGTGGCGCCCAGGTCCATCTTCCCCGCGGCCTTCACCGACGGCTCGAACTGGACCAGCACCTTGTAGACGTTCTCGGCGGCCTTCATCGTCATCTGGCCATCCTCGGAATAGCCGATCATGTTCTTGAGGAGCCCCTCCTTGTAGAGCGAGGGATTGCCCGCCTTGTAGTTGTCGGGCATGAGGTCGACGATCTGCTGCGGCGTGGCCTTCGCGATCCAGCGGTTGGCCCGCACCATCGCGTTCACCACGCCCTGCACGGTGTTGGGATTCTTCTTCACGAACTCGTCCATCACGTAGATCACCGAGGCGTGATAGTCGCCGCCGTAGATGTCCTTCATGCCCTTCTCGGTGCGGCTGTCGGCAACCGCCACGAATTTCCCGGTGGACTCGAGCTGGGTGATCACGGGGTCGAGGTTGGAGATCGCGTCGATCTCGCCCTTCTCGAGCGCGGCGACGGCACCCGCCCCGGCGCCCACGCCGACGATGGAGACGTCGGTGGGCTTGAGGCCATCCTTGGCGAGCAGGTTGTTCACGAACATGTTGGTGGAGGAACCCGGGGCGGTCACGCCGATCTTGAGCCCCTTCAGGTCCCGCCCGCCCTTGTACTTCGCCGCCTTGTCCTTGGGCAGCAGCAGCACGATGGAGCTGTACCGCGCCTGCAGGACCACCGCCTTGATCGGCTGTTTCTTCGCGGCCATGTTGATGGTGTGCTCGTAGGCGCCCGACACCATGTCCGCGCTCCCGCCCACCAGCGCCTGCAGCGCCCGCGCGCCGCCGGGGAAGTCGGGAATCTCGACCTCGAGGCCCTCTTCCTTGAAGTAGCCCTGGCGCTCGGCGACCGTGAGGGGCAGGTAGTAGAAAAGGCTCTTGCCGCCCACGGCGATCGTGATCTTCTTCTTCTCGGGGGCCTGCGCCAGCGCGCCCGTCGCCACCAGCGCGCCCACGAGCGCCGCCATCCAACGCGTCATGCGATTCATTCCTGCTCTCCTCGAGTTTGTTGCAATGTCGGCTAGAACCGCCAGCCCAGCTTCGCGGACAGCGTGCGGTTGTCTCCCGCCTTCTCCGCTTCGACCGCGAGGTTCACCGCGATCAGGTTGAGGTTCACCCCGGCGAAAATCCGCCCCTCGTTGCGGCGCTCCTCTTCGAGGGAGGAGCCCGATACCGAGGCGAAGGTGCGCACCACTCCGGCGCCGGCATAAGGCGTGAACACGGCGAAGCGCTTCGACACGACCACATCGAGCGCCGCGGTGGACACCTTGAGGTCTCCCATGCCCGTGGCCTTGGTGCCGGACAATCGCAGCCCCACCGCGGGGGTCGCGAGGCCGTCGTTCACGATGGCGTAGCGCAGGTCCGCCCCGAACAGCGTGGCGCTCACCTCGCTCGCGCCGGCGATGAATGCGCCGAAGTCGAATCCCCCGGGCAATCCCTTGTAGAGGTGCAGCTTGGGAATGATGATGTGGGAGGGGCTCCCGGCGCCGGCAAGCCGGAACAGTCCCGAGTTCTCGATCGACGTGTCGGACACCTCGAGGCCGATGTCGAATCCGGTGAGGCCGAGCGCCGTCGCGGGCGTGACGCCCTTGTACGAGAATGCGGCACCGAGGTCGGCGGCCACGCGCCGGAATTCATCCTGGGCGATGGAGCCTATTGACGGAAAGTCCCCGGCGTCCGCGGGCAGGGCGAAGGCGGCCAACAAGGCCGCGGCGAACGCGCGCTTCATTGCGCCCTCATCGATTCGGGCGGCTCGTGCAGCTCGAGGGTCTGTCCGGCCTTCATCACCTGGCCCGGCACCTCGTGCCCCACCACCAGGGGGATGCGGCGCGCGACTGCGAGCAGCTTCGCCAGGTCGATGCGCGTGTCGTAACCCATGTCCTCGAGCATGTTCACCATGTCCTCCGTGCAGATGTTGCCGGTGGCGCCGGGCGCGAACGGGCAGCCGCCGAGGCCGCCGAGGGATCCATCGAAGGAGCGAACTCCCGCCTCGATGCCCGCGACGACATTGGCAAGCCCCATGCCGCGCGTGTTGTGGAAATGCAGCGTGTAATACGTTTCGTCGGGCGCCGGGAACTCGCGCAGCACCTTCGCCATGAGCTCACGGACCTGGCGCGGGTTGGCCATGCCGGTGGTGTCGCCGAACGAGATGCCGTCGAAGCCCGCATTGCGGAAAGTCCCGACGAAGCGCAGCACCGCGTCCTCGGCGACGTGCCCCTCGAACGGGCAGCCAAAGGTGGTGGACAGGCTCATGGTGATCTTCATGCCCGCCTCGTGCGCGACCTTGACCATCGTCGGCAGCTCGGCGAGCGACTGCTCGTGGCTGCGATTGATGTTGGCGCGGTTGTGGGTCTCGGAGGCCGACACGACGCCGTTCACCTCGTCGGGTCGGCGCGCGGCGGCGGCGGCATTCTGCGCGCCGCGGATGTTGGGCACGAGCGCCACGTAGACCACGCCCGGCACTCGCTCTATCGCGGCCAGCACCGCCTCGGCGTCGGCCATCGCGGGCACCGCCTTGGGCGACACGAACGAAGTGACCTCGATCTTGTGCAGTCCGGTGCGGGCGAGCTGGTTCACCAGCTCCGCTTTCGTCGCCGTGGGAATGAAGTTCTTCTCGA
The DNA here is from genome assembly GCA_031375445.1 of Burkholderiales bacterium. Lineage (GTDB taxonomy): Bacteria > Pseudomonadota > Gammaproteobacteria > Burkholderiales > Usitatibacteraceae > Usitatibacter. The sequence goes on from JANMHV010000007.1 coordinate 18,649, forward strand.
TCTGGAAGCCGTCTCGGACGGCGACATCGTTGATATAGAGGCGCATCGGGAAGGGAGGGCGGGATGACAGCCGATTCTACCGCGCCACGTGGACCCGCTTCAGGAACCCGGCGGCAATGGCGCGTGTCCTCTACAAGAGGCTTCCCGACAATTTGCCAGGATCCGGCCTGCCCGCAGCAATTTCTGACCCGCCGCGGCGCAGTACCGCCGCACCTTCCCCGAAGGAGCCCCCAATGTCCCGCACTTCCCGTTTCCTCCCGACCTTGCTGGTGCTCGCGCTGCCCGCGGCGGCAGCGATCGCTCCGCCGCCCAACC